>NZ_CP034346.1:6127589-6497679 GCF_003991425.1 Paenibacillus lutimineralis | reverse complement strand
AGACTGTCACTCCTTTTAAATCATCCAATTGTGGCATGAGCCATGCAAAAAAAGTCGAAAAAACATAAATAAAGGGGAGTTTTATCCCCATTACTCAGAAAAATGTAATCATTATAAAAGTGGATAACTTTGAATTGTTCACAATATTATCCACAGGCTGTTGATAATTTTATAATGTTTAATAGATATTCACAGTGAAAGCATTATAATCATAGCAAAAGAAGCCTTATATTTCAATGTAATACGCGTATTTATCCACAAATTCAATAACTTGTGTATAAATTCCGTCAACAACACTATATATTGTTTATAATCTGTTTAAAAATCGACAGGAACTGTGAATTAACGAAAAAAAATGTGCACAGGTTATTCCAAGCTGATCGAAATTTGTTTTTTAAGAGGTTGTGAATAACTTTTTCGGTTGGATAGATTCGAGGATCGTTGGTAGGATAAATGAGTCCTTTTGATAGATTATAAAATAAGAAAACAGGACCTGACGTTCGTCAGGTCCTGTTTTCTTATGATCAGACTATATATAACTCGTTTAATGGTTACGCTGAAAATCGGCAATGGCTTGATAATCTTCCTCCAATTTTCGCGAGATACGGATATAGATAGGAAGGAGCTTCTTATAGATCGCTGAATTGTCGCGGTTTGGCGTATGTTCATAGGTTTCTCCGATCATGCTGGAGACATGGTTGAAGGAATCGATTCTTCCTAGCGCATATAAGCCAAGTACAACTGCTCCCAGGCAAGAGCTCTCGAAGCTTTCAGGGATCACAACGGTCTGGTCGAAAATATCGGCCAGCATTTGCCGCCATAATGGGGAGCGGGCAAATCCGCCGGTGGCTTGAATTTTAAGCGGCCTCCCGATTTGTTCTTCCATAGCAAGTAGAACGGTATACAGATTGTAGATGACTCCTTCCAAAGCGGCGCGAATCATATGTTCCTTCTGATGATGAAGGGTCAGACCGAAGAAGGAACCGCGTGCATTCGGATTCCATAGCGGGGCTCGCTCTCCCGATAGGTATGGATGGAAGAGGAGACCGTTTGAGCCAGGGGGAACCCGTTCTGCAATCTTCGTTAACACATCATAGGAACTGATTCCGAGCCGCTTGGCGGTCTCAACCTCGGATGCGGCGATCTCATCGCGCACCCAGCGAAAGATAACGCCGCCGTTATTGACCGCTCCGCCGATCACCCAATGCTTCTCGGTTAGAGCATAGCAGAAAATCCGTCCCTTCGGATCGGTCCTAGGCTTATCCACTACAGTGCGAATGGCTCCGCTCGTGCCGATGGTGACCGCGACGACTCCAGGATCGATGGCGCCGACACCCAGATTTGATAGAACCCCGTCGCTTGCTCCGATCACAAACGGGGTAGAGGCGAGCAGACCCATTCTGTTAGCATATTCAGGTGCAAGCCCATGCAAAATATGGGTCGTTGATACGAGAGAAGATAGATGCTCCGAAGTAATGCCAGCGATTTGCAGCGCCTCAGCATCCCAGTCCAGGTGCTCCAGGTTCATAAGTCCGGTTGCGGATGCGATGGAATGATCGACAATATATCTTCCAAACAACTTGAAGAATATATATTCTTTAATAGAAATGAATTTACGAGTTTTATTGAAAATATCCGGCCGCTCATGGCGCAACCATAATATTTTTGTCAGCGGAGACATGGGGTGAATCGGTGTTCCGGTACGAAGATAAATTTCATGTCCGCCCAGTTCCTTCTTCAGTTTATCTGCCCATTTCACACTGCGGTTATCGGCCCAGGTCAGGCAACGCATCAATGGTGCTCCCGCTTCATCTACCGGGATCACGCTATGCATGGCCGTACTGAAGGAGACGAACAGGATTCGGCTTGTTTCCGTCTTACTCTGCTGGATTACTTGTTGAACCGCCTGCAGAACAGCGGCGAAAATCTCTTCCGGATCCTGTTCAGCAATATCTGCGGAAGGAGTATATAATGGATATTCAATATTTGCGCTCGCAACGACAGTGCCATTTTCTTCGTAAAGAACTGCTTTTGTACTTGTCGTTCCGATATCAACACCGATCATAAATGATGTTTTGTTCATTTAACAACGCACCTTCTTTCTCCTGCAGGAGATATATTATTCCGGAATACTTGTATGCAAGGTTTGAACGGAATCTTCGAAGTATTCTTCAACATTGCGAGCGATGATATGTGGATCTTTGGATTCCAGCCCAGCTAATAATTTGCGATGCTTATTGACGACGTAATTAATCCTGTAGTCATCCTGGGACAGAATTTGCTTGGTCGTGATCAGCATTACGGTCATCACAATCTGCCGAATACTCATCCATAGATGCCAGATCCGGGTATGATTCGCTGCCTTAATGATCGTCTCATGGAAGGTTAGGTCCTGGTAGGCAAACTCTACAACATCATGATGTTTACCGGCCAAATCCATTTTGTCGATAATCTGCCGCAGTTGAGTGATTAATTCCGCAGAATTGCTGCTGGCCAGCCGTTTCCAGGCAAAGCTCTCAATTAAGTACCTGACGTCATACAGCTCTTCATAGTCTTCTACTTGAAGCCCGTTCACGACCGCGCCCATTCTTTGCAGGGTGATTAGTCCTTCACTAGACAGCGTTTTCAAGGCTTCGCGCACAGGTGAGCGGCTGGCGCCATAATCTGCAGCGATCCGATTCTCGGATAGTACCGTACCCGGTTTAATGTCTCCGCTTATAATATGTAGGCGCAGCTCACTGGCGATAGATTCGCCAAGTGAACTGCCCTTTAACCAACTTGAGGGAAACTTCATAGTTCTATGCTCCTATCACTAATATAGGTTGTTTAAAAAGTCCCCTTTGATAAGAAAATCGATCGCAGTAATTCAAGGAGGAGCGACCGCGATATAAAGGAAGGTTTTCTTGCGATATAGAATTTCATCAGCTTCCGCTGATAACGTATAAATTCTATATCTAACACGAAGCAACATGCGTTTATAAGATCATAGCATGAAAAATTTGGGATACCTATATTTATTTGCTTGATTCTACAGCGTGACCACCAAATTCATTGCGCAGAGCAGCAACGACTTTACCGTGGAAAGTATCATCTTCAAGAGAACGATAGCGCATGAACAGAGACATTGCGATCACTGGGGCACTTGCCTGCAATTCCAGTGCAGTCTCGACCGTCCATTTACCTTCGCCCGAGGATTGCATAACTCCGCGGATACCTTCCAGCTTCGGATCTTTCGAGAAGGCATCCTGTATCAGTTCCATCAGCCAACTGCGGATAACCGATCCATTCGACCATACCTTGGCTACATCTTCATAATTGTAGTCATATTGGCTCTTGTCCAGCACTTCAAAGCCTTCGGCAATCGCCTGCATCATTCCGTATTCAATTCCGTTATGGACCATTTTTAGGAAATGTCCACTTCCAGGGTTGCCAGTATACATATAACCGTTCTTCACAGCGATATCTTGAAAAATTGGCTCAATGATGCGGAATACAGCTTCATCGCCGCCGATCATGAAGCAGCCGCCTTGTTCAGCGCCTTCGATGCCGCCGGAGGTTCCCACGTCGAAGAAGTGGATGCCGGATTTCGCTAGCTGGTCAGCCAGCTCCACCGAATTTTTATAATGGGAGTTGCCTCCGTCAATAACGATATCATTTGCATCCAAAAGCGGGGTTAGAGTGGAGATGACGGACTGAAGAGCAGCTCCGGCCGGTACCATAATCCAGATAATCCGCGGTGGCTCGAGTGTGGCTACGAGTTGTTCCAGGCTTGCTACCGGAATAGCTCCATGCTCAGCAACACGGCTTACTGCCTCCGGATTCATATCGTAGGCCGCAACCTCGTGATTATGGCGCAGCAAATTCATGACCAGATTATGGCCCATTTTTCCGAGTCCTACCATGCCTAGTTTCATAAATTACATCCTCTCAGTATACTTGTATACATCCTTACATTAGAGATCATACCCCGATTCATAAATACTGTAAATATGAAGAAATTGAGAGTGTCAAAATTACTTTTCCACATGTGTATAACCTTTATTCCGAGGTGAAATAGTAACCTAGCCTGTGGAAAACTAAAATGAATCATTATTTTTTGCTCGTTTACGCGAGCTGTGTATAAATTTGGCTGGGTAAAGATATGCCGGGCTCAGTTGACTTTTTATGGTGCTTATGATTAAATGTATAAAGGCATTTTCTGTGGATTATGAAAATGGTGAATTTGACAGTGACGGATTCCTGTAGAGGGGGTGCAATAGATGAGACCGACTTTCAAACCGAATGTGAGCAAACGTAAAAAGGTTCACGGTTTCCGTAAAAGAATGAGCACGAAGAATGGCCGTAAGGTTCTTGCTGCTCGTCGCCAAAAAGGAAGAAAAGTATTGAGTGCGTAATGCGTGCGTGAAGACCACTGCGGTGGTCTTTTTTTGTACGCCAAATGATATAGTAATGAACTTGCTGTTTATGTGTCAAATTTGTTGATTAATTATTGACTATAATATGAAGGAACTCGATTTTGCATAAAATCAGGTTTACTGCCTATATGGATGGTTTATAATTACAATAGCAGTTAGCAGGTCTAGAGTTGAGGAGATTGCTCGTGCATAAAAAGTTAAGATTAAGAAATCGGGCGGATTTTGGCCGGGTATACCGGCATGGAAAGTCTTTTGCTAACCGTCAACTCGTTGTTTATTGGTCGAGAAAACCAGATGTTGAGCGTTTCAGACTGGGCATATCGGCAAGTAAGAAAATAGGGAATGCTGTGGTACGAAACCGTATGCGCAGAATGCTGAAGGAGATCGTTCGCTTGCATGAGAGCGAGATCCAGGATCATGTCGATATCATTCTCATTGTACGCAATGGTGCTGTCGGAATGGAATATAAGGAACTGGAGAAAAGCGTACTTCACGTCCTTCGTAAAGCCTCGCTGCTCAAGCCTTCCGGACGCCAAGCATGATTGTTTCTTTGTCCCTATAAATATGTTATGATTTACGATGACGGATAGGTTAAGAGAGGGGTTTTGAAGTGTCGCGAATTGCCAATAACAAGAGGAGATTAGTCCTCATTATTCTTGCAATCGGGCTCGTCGTGTTGTTAGCCGGTTGCGGAACGCAAAATGCTCATTTGGCTACTACTACCGAAGATATGAAAAATAGTGGTTCTTTCTGGACTGCTAATGTCGTCTATTATTTTTCATTAGCTTTGGATACGTTTGCGAAGTGGTTCAATGGGGCATACGGAATCGCCGTATTAATTATGGTGATCATTGTTCGTACGTTAATTCTTCCACTTACATTGAAGCAAGTAAAGAGTTCAAAAGCGATGCAGGCTATTCAGCCTCAGCTGGCGAAGATCAAGGAGGATTACAAAGATAATCCTGAGAAGCAGCAACAGGAGACGATGAAGCTGTTCCAGGAGAATAAGGTTAATCCGATGGCGGGATGTTTCCCACTTCTGATTCAGATGCCGGTCTTTATTGCGCTCTATAACTCGATTTATTATAATTCGGCAATCCGTGATCACTCCTTCTTGTGGTTGCAGCTTGGCGAGCCGGACAAGACTTATATTTTGCCAGCGGTAGCTGCGATTACTACGTTTGTTCAGACGAAGATGATGTCGAATATGAATACGATGAACACTTCCGGTCCTAACCCGATGAAATTTATGATGTGGGTCTATCCAGTGCTCATCTTTATTATGGCTTTCAACTTCCCGGCTGCATTGCCGTTGTACTGGATATTCTCTAACTTGTATACGATAGGACAAAATTATTTCATTTATAGAAAGAAAGAACCTATACCTGCTGTAGCAACCAGTAGCAACACGTCATCAGGGAAGAAAAAGGGCGGTTCGAATCTCAAAGCCGGTCATCCCGGCAGAGGTGCCAAGGAGGCCAAAAAGTCGAAATGAATAAAATTGTGACGTCAGGGAAAACCGTTGAAGAAGCTGTAAGACAAGGATTGGCTATGCTCGGCACCACCGAGGATCAAGTCGCCGTTAATGTGTTAGAGCAGCCATCAAAAGGATTCCTGGGACTGATTGGGGTAAAAGGGGCAAAGGTTGAACTTACTCTCCTGTCCAACTCCCCAGCAGTTCCGCCAAAGGGAGATCGTTCGGAGGATCGCAGTCTGGAATCCCAGAAGGATCTAAGCTCTAATACCGATCAGGATCCTTATCAAGAGGCGGCGTCATTTATTAAAGACGTTGGCGAGAATATGGGACTTCAAGTCGATGTGGAGATCGTCCAGAAGAAAGATGCCACTGTGCTCAATATCTCAGGCAACGATCTAGGTATGATTATTGGTCGCCGCGGGCAGACGCTTGACGCACTTCAATACTTGGCAAATATTATTGCCAACCGTTATTCTGATAGTTATATTCGTATTATTCTTGATGCGGAGAACTTCCGTGAAAGACGCAAGAAGACGCTGGAGGATTTGGCCGTTAGGCTGGCGGGTCGGGTCGTCCGCACCCGCAAGGAAGTAGCTCTTGAACCGATGCCGCCGCAGGAGCGTAAAGTGATTCATTCCAAACTTCAGGATCATCCGGAGGTTAAGACGTTCAGCAAAGGCGAAGAGCCGAACCGGCGGGTTGTTATTGCACTGAAGCAAAGCAAATGATGAATGAGACGCAAGCGACGTTTCCTTAGGGGATGTTGTGTTGCGTCTTTTTTTAACCTGTGTAGGTAACCCGGGTGCTCTAACAGTAAGACGTACCCGAAGGGGGAAAAGCGTTCCTAAGCATAGTCTCGCAGGAGTTCATCTCTCTCTCTCATGTTAGTCCAGATGTGGGTGTCCAGAGGGTGCAACCCTCGGGGCCCTCCTTTACGGTAAGGGAGGGTTTGGGTGGGATGAGGAGCGAGTAAGTTATTGACGGATGTGGTACATTTAATAATTGAAGATAACAGTTATTTGCTGTTTAGGATAGATATTTGATGAAGCAGGGGTGAGAGAATAAATGTTAAGTGATACGATTGCAGCGATCTCTACGGCTGTAGGAGAGAGCGGGATTGCGGTAATCCGGGTGAGTGGGCCGGAGGCGATCGCAAGTGTGGAGAATGTATTTCGCTCAAAGACAAAGTTAACGGAAGCGGATAGTCATACGGTCCATTATGGATTTATTATAGATCCGAAGACGGATGAGAAGTTGGAAGAAGTGCTGGTGTCGCTGTTCAGAGCGCCACGGTCTTTTACGACGGAAGATGTAGTGGAGATTAGCTCGCATGGGGGGATTATCTCCGTGAAGCGGGTGATGGATCTGTTGCTGGAGCAGCGGGATATTCGCCTGGCGGAGCCGGGGGAATTCACGAAGCGGGCGTTCTTGAACGGGCGGATCGATTTGTCGCAGGCAGAGGCGGTAATCGACCTGATCCGTTCGAAGTCGGATCGGGCGTTTTCTTTAGCTCTAAAGCAGGTTGAAGGGGCTTTGTCGCGCAAGATCGGGGAGCTTAGGCATACGGTGGTGGAGACGCTGGCGCATATTGAGGTCAATATCGATTATCCAGAGCATGATGTGGAGTCGATGACAACGGAGTTCATTAAGCAGAAATGTACGCTAACGATGCAGGGGATTGATGATCTGCTGAGGACTGCGAGCCAGGGCAAAATTTTGCGGGAAGGGATCACGACGGCGATTGTCGGAAGACCAAATGTCGGGAAGTCCTCGTTGCTTAATGCATTAGCCAGGGAGAATAAGGCGATTGTTACGGATATTCCGGGTACGACGCGGGATGTGATTGAGGAGTTCGTGACGATCAACCATATTCCTCTTAAATTGTTGGATACGGCGGGAATTCGTGAGACGATTGATGTCGTGGAGAAGATCGGTGTGGAGCGTTCCAAGGCAGCCGTTGATGAGGCAGATCTGATCCTGTTGGTGTTGAATCATGCTGAGGAGCTACATGAGGATGAGATCACTCTATTGAAGCAATTATCTGGTCGGCCGGTGATCGTCATTTTGAACAAGATTGATTTGCCGCAGCAATTGGATCGCAGCGAAGTAAGCCGTTATTTTGCAGATGATGTAATTGTGGAATTGTCGGCGAAGACAGAAGAGGGTCTTGATCATTTGGAAGAGGCGATCTCGAAGCTATTCTTCGGCGGTGAACTGGAATCTGGAGATTTGACTTATGTCAGCAATGTCCGTCATATTGCGCTGTTGAAGCGGGCGAAGCAGTCTCTGCAGGATGCTTACGAGGCTGCAGATGCAGGTATTCCGATCGACATTATGCAGATTGACGTTCGCTTGGCTTGGGAACAGCTTGGTGAGGTGGTCGGTGATTCGGCACCGGATGCGCTGATCGATCAGATTTTCTCGCAATTTTGTCTTGGAAAATAACGGCGTTCGTGTATTATACACGATTGTTCATGGTATGATGAAAAGTATGAATAAACGTTTTAAATTTGAACGAATAAAGAGCACTTCTCTTCATTCGATTTCCTTATAGTGTGTGTTCAAAAAGTCCGGTTCTCAGCACCGAGAAGGTTGGATGAAGCTAGGGTCTGAGGAGCGTAGCGTACGTAGTGGGTACGTGAGCACCGGAAGACCCGGGTGAATTCAAGATTCGATGCCGAGTTACTTCTAGATTCACTTCGTGATCAAAAGCGGACTTTCTGAACAACCTCTAAAATATTAATTTGTTGATACAATGTGAGGGGGTTGTGATATGGGTCATTATGGCGGCGAATTTGATGTAATTGTCGTCGGTGCAGGACATGCTGGTTGTGAGTCCGCATTGGCGGCTGCCCGAATGGGAAGTAAGACGTTAATGATTACAATTAATCTGGACATGGTGGCATTTATGCCGTGCAATCCTTCGATTGGTGGTCCGGCCAAAGGCCATGTTGTTCGTGAGATTGACGCGCTTGGTGGAGAGATGGGGCGTAATATCGATAAGACTTTCATCCAAATGCGGATGTTGAATACAGGTAAAGGACCTGCCGTGCATGCACTTCGTGCTCAAGCGGATAAATTTTCTTATCAGCATACGATGAAAGAGACGCTGGAGAAGGAGAAGAATCTGACACTTCGCCAGGGAATGGTTGAGGAATTAATTGTTGAGGACGGGCAATGTGTCGGCGTCATTACAAAGACCGGAACAGAGTATCGTGCCAAGGCAGTAGTACTTACGACAGGAACTTATCTGCGCGGCAAGATTATTATGGGTGAATTGATGTATGAGAGCGGCCCAAATAATCAGCAGCCATCGGTGCAGCTGTCCCATAATCTGAAGGAACTCGGATTTGAATTGGTTCGCTTCAAGACAGGGACTCCACCACGGGTCCATAAGGATACGATTGACTTCTCACAGATGGAGATCCAACCTGGGGATGAGAATCCGAAGTTCTTCTCCTATGAGACGAAGAGTTCGGACAATGAGCAGCTTCCGTGTTGGTTAACTTATACGTCGATCGAAACCCATGACATTATCAATGCTAATCTTCATCGTGCACCGATGTTCTCTGGGGTGATCGAAGGGACGGGCCCACGTTATTGCCCATCGATTGAGGATAAGATCGTTCGTTTCAGCGATAAGCCGAAACATCAGATCTTCCTGGAACCAGAGGGCAAGAATACATCAGAGTATTATGTACAAGGCTTCTCGACCAGTATGCCTGAGGATGTCCAAGTGCAAATGCTTCGTTCTGTTCCAGGCCTGCAAAATGCTGAAATGATGCGTAATGGTTATGCGATTGAATATGATGCAATTGTACCGACTCAGCTCTGGCCATCCCTGGAGACCAAGCGAATTTCCGGTTTGTTCACAGCGGGACAAATCAATGGTACCTCTGGTTATGAGGAAGCAGCTGGACAAGGGATTATGGCGGGAATTAATGCAGCTCGCAAGGTGCAAGGCAAAGAGCCAGTCATTCTTGATCGTTCTCAAGGATATATGGGTGTGTTGATCGACGATCTAGTGACGAAGGGAACGAATGAGCCTTACCGCTTGCTTACTTCCCGAGCTGAATATCGGCTATTGCTCCGTCATGATAATGCGGATCTTCGCCTTACGCCACTGGGTCATGAAATCGGGCTCATTAGCGAACAACGTTATGAGCAATTCCTCGACAAGAAGCAGAAGGTAGAGGATGAGATAGCTAGACTCAAGGAGACGAAGGTTAAGCCTTCGGAGATCAATGAGTTGCTCACTTCTATCGGATCAGCTCCAATTCAGGACGGAAGCAATTTGTTAACGATTTTGCGGCGTCCGGAAGTGACGTACGCTCATATCGATTCCTTCTCCCCATCTGAGGTACAGCTGGATGATGATATGAAGGAACAGGTGGAAATTCAAATTAAATATGCCGGTTATATTGAGAAGCAATTGCTGCATGTGGAGCGTCTGCAGAAGATGGAACGGAAGAAACTGCCTGAGAATATTAACTATGAAGATATTCAAGGCTTGGCTATAGAGGCGCGGCAGAAGCTTGCTAAGATTCGCCCTATCTCAATCGGCCAGGCTTCAAGAATTTCGGGTGTAACGCCAGCGGATATTTCCATTTTATTGGTATATTTGGAGCACTATAATCGCGTTACTGCTGCAGGAGGACCTTCGATTGGATAAGGTACAGGATAATTTTCAAAAATTATTAAAAGAGCACCAGCTTGAGCTGTCTTCGGAGCAATTGCAGCAATTCGAGATATACTATCAGGAGCTGGTATCCTGGAATGAGAAAATGAACTTAACTGGGATCACGGAGCGGGAACAGGTATATGTGAAGCATTTCTATGATTCAATCACATTGTCGTTCTATATGGACATGAGTCAGATATCGACAATGGCAGATATTGGATCAGGGGCTGGTTTTCCGGGAATACCGCTTAAAATCTGTTATCCTCATTTGAAGCTAACCATTATTGATTCTTTGAATAAGCGAATCCAATTTTTGCAAAATGTTGTCGATCAGCTCGATCTGCAGGATGTACAGTTGATTCATGGACGGGCTGAGGACATAGCTCGGAAAGAGCAATTTAGAGACTCCTACGACCTTGTATCAGCAAGAGCAGTTGCACGTATGGCTGTACTAAATGAGTTCTGTCTACCTTTTGTTAAAATGGGCGGTATCTTCGCAGCGATGAAGGGTCTGGATCCGCAAGAAGAGTTGAAGGAGGCTGCTCGCAGTTTAACTGAGCTTAAAGGTAAGCTCTCGGCAACCCATCATTTCGAGCTTCCAATGGAGAATTCGGAGCGACATATTATTCTTATCAATAAGACATCTTCGACACCCAAAAAATATCCGCGTAAAGCGGGAACACCCCTAAAATCTCCAATTATTTAGAAATATTTGTATCCCTCTTAACAAAATGTTCCACGTGAAACATATGTTAAGGGGGACTTTTTAATTGTGGAAGTTTTCTATCTAGCAAATTTAAAATACATTTAATAAGAGAATAGGATTATAGTGAAAAAAGTGGTAGAATAGATATATCGTTACAAAGTAGAGTTTTTTACATAGGGATCAGCATACCGACTTTTGGTTATGTTTGGGAGATGCCCTTAAACTTCATCGTGTTTAATTATGAACTTTTGTAGTCTCTATTAGTGTATGTTCAAGTAAGGTATGACCTTATGTCACTATGAAATTAGGTGGTAATCTACAGAATGAAAGAACAATTTTCCAAATTGTTTGGTTTAGCCGAACGCAGCAGTAGTGATGAAGTGAAGCAAATTCCGGTAGGGGATATCGTTGGAAGTCCTTATCAGCCCCGGACAATATTTGATGACGAGAAGATTGATGAGCTATGTCAGACGATTAAGACGCATGGCGTTATTCAGCCAATCGTTGTTCGTTATCGTAATAATAAGTATGAGATTATAGCGGGCGAACGGCGCTGGCGGGCTGTGAAGAAGCTGGGAATGGAGAGCATTCCTGCTATTTTACGGGATTTCAATGATTCACAGGCAGCATCGATTGCCTTGATAGAGAATCTGCAGCGTGAAGGACTGACAGCGCTCGAGGAAGCGATAGCCTATCAGAATCTAATTGATTTACATCAATTGACACAAGAGAGCCTCGCTCAGAGATTAGGCAAGAGCCAATCTACAATTGCTAATAAGATCAGGCTGCTTAATCTTCCTGATGATGCCAAGAATGCCTTGATGGAGCGCAAAATTACGGAGCGTCATGCCAGAGCTTTGCTTTCACTGGATACAGAAGAGCTACAGCTTAAGGTATTAAAGGAAATTATCGATAAGGAATTGAACGTTAAGCAGACGGAAGCTAGAATTGCTTTCTACAAAGAAGTGAATAAGAACAAGAAGAAGTCTAAGCGGATCTCTTTCACCAAGGATGTCAGATTGGCCTTAAATACGATACGACAATCGATTGATATG
The DNA here is from genome assembly GCF_003991425.1 of Paenibacillus lutimineralis. Classification (NCBI taxonomy): domain Bacteria; kingdom Bacillati; phylum Bacillota; class Bacilli; order Caryophanales; family Paenibacillaceae; genus Paenibacillus; species Paenibacillus lutimineralis. The sequence continues at coordinate 6,485,345 of NZ_CP034346.1, read as the reverse complement.
GTTTCGGGTTCAGGGTTGCAGATCAAGACAGAAGAGAAGGATCACGACGATCATTATGAAATTGTGATTCAGATTCCAAAGAGATAAGTTCTATGTTCGCTGACCATAACCGGACAGGGTTGGGGGTCAGCTTCTTTTTCGATCATTTTCTGAAATGTTGATTTGCTTCATTTCAAGTTTGTAGCTTAGCAGAACTACCAATGTTTTGGTCTTTTTGTAGCTGCAGCTTAGTAGTTACAATCTTAGAAAATCTACAAGAAGATTCTTCTTATATATTGAGGTGAAATGGATTGTCTAAAATCATTGCCATAGCCAATCAAAAAGGCGGAGTTGGAAAAACAACGACGTCCGTAAATTTGGGAGCAGGTCTTGCCACGATCGGTAAGAAAGTACTGCTCATTGATATCGACCCTCAGGGGAATACGACTAGCGGTGTTGGCATTAATAAGGCTGATGTAGCTAATTGTATTTATGATGTGCTGATTAATGATGTCAATCCGAAGGATGCAATCACGCAAACTGAAATTGAGGGCCTGGATATTATTCCGGCCACGATCCAGTTGGCGGGTGCCGAGATTGAGCTTGTATCTACGGTGTCTCGTGAAGTACGTCTTAAGAAGTCATTGGAGCAGGTGAAGCGTTCCTATGATTATATTTTGATCGACTGCCCGCCATCACTAGGTATTCTGACTCTAAATTCTTTAACAGCAGCGGATTCCGTCCTGATCCCAATTCAGTGTGAGTATTATGCGCTGGAAGGTTTGAGCCAGTTGCTGAATACGGTGCGTCTCGTTCAGAAACACTTGAATACCTCATTGCAAATTGAAGGTGTTCTTCTGACGATGTTCGACGCTCGAACAAATCTGGGAATTCAAGTGATCGAAGAAGTTAAGAAGTATTTCCAGCAAAAAGTGTACAAGACGGTCATCCCTCGAAATGTGCGTCTAAGTGAGGCACCTTCGCATGGCCAGTCGATTATCACATATGATCCGAGATCCAAAGGGGCGGAAGTATACCTAGAGTTGGCAAAGGAAGTGGTTTCTAATGAGTAAGCGTTTGGGTAAAGGATTGGATGCTTTGATTCCGTCGCTTTCCATAGATGAAGATGAGAAAGTGATTGAGATTCCTTTGAATCAGCTTCGTGCTAATCCATATCAGCCTCGGAAGACTTTTGATGAGGAATCGATCAAGGAATTGGCTGAATCTATTCGTCAACATGGCGTTATTCAACCTATTATTGTTCGTAGTGTACTAAAAGGGTATGAGATTATCGCTGGAGAACGGCGTTTTCGTGCATCCCAATTTTGTGGGAACACCTCAATCCCGGCTGTTGTTAAGTCCTTTTCCGATCAACAGGTAATGGAGATTGCTCTGATCGAAAACCTACAGCGTGAGAATTTGAATGCGATGGAGGTCGCAGTCGCCTATCAAGGGTTGATGGATCAATTCCAATTGACACAAGAGGAATTATCTCTCAAAGTTGGGAAGTCTAGATCGCACATCGCCAATTTCCTGAGATTGCTATCTCTTCCGGATGAAGTAAAGGAATATGTTTCACGTGGAACATTATCCATGGGCCATGCTAGAGCATTAGTTGGCTTGAAGGATTCTGCTGTAATTATGCAACTAGCAAAGCAGTGTATTGATCACGAGTGGAGCGTTCGTGATCTGGAAAATGCTGTTCAACAGCTAGACAAGAAGAAATTGGAAAGCAAGAAAACCGCTGTTAAAAAACGCGATCCGTATATTGAAGAGGTAGAAGAGGGATTGCGTGAGAGGTATAAAACGACAGTTAAGATTAAGGAAAATAAAGATAAAGGTAAAATCGAAATTAACTATTATAGTAAACAAGACCTGCAAAGATTGCTGGATATATTGAGCCAATAAAATGAAGTGGCATATTTATCCTGTTTATCCATGGGGGGATTATCCATGGGCGGGGATGGGTATGTCACTCTTGGTCTAAGTGATGATATTTCCTTGTCAGATGAAGGCAGAGGGGGGAAACGATGGTCAATCAGCCCGCAATATATTTGGACCACGCTGCTACATCCTGGCCTAAAGCCCCAGGTGTAGGCAAGGTGATGCTGGAAATGATAGAGGGACAGGTTGGAAGTTCGGGGCGCGGTAATCATGGGATGGCACTAGTGGCTGCGAGAAAATTGTTCCGCACCCGATCCTTGCTGGCAAAATTGTTCCATATTTCCAATCCAAATGATATTGTCTTTACGTCAAATACAACAGAAGCATTGAATTTGGCGATCAAGGGATGGTTAAAGCCGGGGGATCATGTTATTGCCACGATGGTGGAACATAACTCTGTCAGAAGGCCACTGGAATTCCTACGCAGGACAATAGGGATAGAAGTGGATTATATTCCGGTCAGTCCGTTGGGTGAAATGGAAATGGGGCTACTGCGAAGCAGCTTCCGTTCTAATACAGCTCTGGTGGTCTGTTCCCATAGCTCGAATTTGCTGGGAAGTATAGCTCCTGTGCGTAAGATGAGTCAGCTTGCCCATGAATATGGGGCCGTTATGCTATTGGATGCCGCTCAGACGGCTGGAAATTATCCAATAGATGTCGAGGAACTGGGTGTGGATTTGCTGGCCTTTCCAGGACATAAAGGACTGCTTGGTCCGCAGGGAACGGGCGGCTTATATATTAGTTCGAAGATTGATTTGGTTCCTTTACTCCATGGAGGGACGGGGAGCCAGTCTGAAGAGCTAGAACAGCCTGCTGTACGTCCAGACCGTTATGAAGCAGGAACCGCAAATACGGTAGGCATCGCTGGATTGGGAGAAGGCGTTAAGTATATTCTTGAACAAGGCCCGGAGAGTATATATCGGCACGAGTGGGAATTGACTCAGAGGTTAATGGTGGGATTATCAGAAATCCCCGGATTAACAATGCTTGGGCCGGAGATTGGCAAAGACCGGACAGGAATTGTCTCCTTTGTTATAGCAGATAGGGATGCTTCAGAGGTCGCTTTTCTATTAGATAAGGATTATGGAATTGCTGTAAGGGCAGGCTATCATTGTACTCCCTTAGGGCATATGACAGCAGGTACGATGAAGGGTGGCGCGGTACGCGCCAGCATAGGTTACAATACTGTGGTTGATGATGTCGACGCTTTAGTGTTAGCTATAAAGAGGATTACTGAGTCATATTAGGCATAGAGGGGAAAAAGCATGCGGGAATGGAATGAGCTCTTTTTAGATCAGATGGTATGGATTGTAGTTGGTTTGGTGGTAGTGTTCTTATGGCTGTTGATTTGGAACTTCATCCAAGGCAGTAAGCTTAGAAAGATACGCAAGAAATATGAATTGATGATGGGCGGCACCGGAGTTGAAGATTTAGAGAGCTTGCTCATCGATTTGAAGCTAGGGCAGGACAAAATTGAAGAGCTCCAGACGAAGCAAAGTGCAGAGATATCGGCGATTAGCCAATTACTTCCTAAGCAGAAGTCAAAGATCGGTATTAAACGTTACAATGCATTTGGTGAACGTGGAAATGATCTAAGCTTCTCTATTGCGATAGTTAATGATGCTAAGGATGGTGTGGTCATTACTGGACTTTACAATCGTGACGGGTCCTATGTATATGCTAAGCCCCTGGCAAAGGGAGAGTCGCCGCATGCGCTCTCCCCAGAGGAATTGGAAGCTATTGCTCTCGCTGGATCAGGGGAATGAACGAGCGATTCCATTCTTTAATAGCAGCATAGACGCTGCTGGCGATAATCTCAGATAAACGCATAACAAGGCTAAGCCTTGTGTTCTGCAATACGAAATACTCCATAAAACCGCCGACGTTGACGATTCCCGTAAGATGGATATCGCCGACCGGCGGTAATTCTTTATTTACCCCAGCTCCAGGACGCAGCGGCCCCTGTACGACTTGAATGGAGCCGACGCTGGAGGTCTGCCCAAGGCAAGCATCGATCCCGATAATAAAGGGTTGGTTGAATTTTTCATTAATTTGCTGTAGGGTATCTCTTAAATTCATCGCATGCACAGGCTCCTCCAAGGTGCCATAGACGTGAAAGTGCTTGCTATTCCACTTAGACAATGAAGTGCCGACTAAAGGTCCAAGACAGTCTCCAGTAGAACGATCTGTACCGATGCATACGATGACGATATCCTGGCCCGGGCACACTTTAGCGAAGTGCAGCAAGAGGCGGTGAATAATGACGGATTTAATACCAGGTTCGGTGTGGGCGATCTTCAAGTAAGGGATGTCCTGGCTGCGTAGCGGTGGTTGAATCTGAGACATGGTATCTTCCTTTCACGCGTATTAAAATAGGTTACATAGACATGAATCTATACCTATGCCACTCTTGTAACGGTAGTAGATAGTATATGGAAATCGAGGGGAATATATACTCGTACTTAAGTCATAGTTCATAAAAAGAGCGTTCTAAAAAAGGGGAGACTAGACTTTGGAAGACTGGCTGGTAATGGCCTTCGATTCTACCCAACAAGCGCTGCGTGCCGAAATGCTGCTTGAATATGCTGAGGTAGAGATAGACTTATGCCCGACCCCGAAAGAGATTACAGCGGGTTGTGCGTTGTCCATTCAATTTCCTCAACAATTCTTGACTGTGGTGAAGGACGTTGTAGCTCGGGAGCAAGTGGAGATTCGCGGCATCTATATGCGCCGTGAAACAGGAGAATATGACAACATCAGCTTATAGAAGTAGTTCAAAAAGTCCGCTTTTGATAAGAAAACTGATCGAAGTCATTCAAGGAGGAGCGACCGTAATTCAAAGGTAGGTTTTCTTGCAATATAGAAATTCATCAACTCCGTTGATAACGAATAAATTCTATATCTAACACGAAGTGAATGAAGAAGTAACTTGGCATCGAATCTTGAATTCAGCTGGGCCTAAGTAGATGCTTACGAAGTTATGTTTCCTACGGAAACATCTTAGGTACTCACGTACCCAAAACGTAACGCTTCGCTTCTCAGACCCTAGCTTCATCCAACTAAAGCGTTTTGAAAAAATGCACATCGGAAACATAGGCTTCGGTGCTGAAAACTGGCCTTTTTGAACACCACTGATAGGAGAGGATATGAATAAATGATAGGCTTATTAAGTGGGGAGACGACAATTGATGATCCGGCAGAAGCGGTGGAAGCAGCAAAGAAATGGACGGATGGCATGATAAGCTGGTTCACCGATATGGATATGTGGCAGAATTTCATGTGGGCTGCCGTACGGATTATTTTGATCTTCATATTAACTCGTATATTGGTAAGAATTATTTTCCGGATTATTGATCGTTCTCTGCAGAGGAAAGAGAAGGGAAGACTGCAAGTAAATCCACGCAGATTTGTGACGGTTGGTGAGCTGTTGAAAAATATGACTTCGGTCATTAGCAACTTTATTATGGTATTAATTGTGCTTGGGGAGCTTGGCTTCCAACTTGGTCCATTGATCGCAGGGGCTGGAGTACTGGGGATGGCCATTGGTTTCGGTGCGCAAAGTTTGGTTAAAGATGTAATAACTGGATTTTTTATCATATTAGAGGATCAGTTTGCGGTAGGCGACGTCATTCAGACTGGCGCACTAAAAGGTACGGTTGAGATGATTGGGCTAAGGTCGACGAGATTGGTAAGCTGGACAGGAGAGGTGCATATCATTCCCAATGGCATGATTGCCAATGTGACGAATTATTCCATCGGGACTGCGCTGGCGGTAATTGATCTGCCCTTCAGTAATACGAAGAAGCTTGAGGATAGCATTGAATTGCTGGAGAAGGCTATGCGTGAAATGAAAGAGAAGCATGATGAGATTGAACAGGTGCCGAATGTACTTGGAATCCAGTCTTTAACGGCCAGTGAATACGTAATACGGATCGCTGTGGAATGTCAGCCGGGTGCCAGATCGGAAGCGGAACGTCTGATGCAGATGTATGCAAAGGAAGCGCTGGAGCAGGAGGAGAGCGCTAAACTTGGCAGTTAAGCTATGCCAGACTTGAGTGATATTTCACTTAGAGAATAAAGGGGGAAGGCAAAATGGAGCGGAAACAGTTTCAGCTAGGTGACATTGTTCAAATGAAGAAGAATCACCCATGTGGCAGTAATGAGATGGAGATTATCCGGATGGGGATGGATATTCGTATCAAATGTGTTGGATGTAAGCACAGTGTGCTTGTTCCAAGAGCCAAGTTTGAGAAGAATATGAAGAAGGTGCTGCGCTCCACTGCCTCTGAGACAGAAGCTACAGACAATGAATGAAAAATGCTTGAAGTCATGAAGGGACACTGTTGCAAATGTTCATAAATCATGATATAATCATTCTTGCTGTAAGGAGAGGTACCCAAGAGGCCCAAGGGGGTTGACTCGAAATCAACTAGGCGTCGCAAGGCGTGCGTGGGTTCGAATCCCACCCTCTCCGCCATAGCTTTGAAATTCAAGATCTTCTACACAAATGTGTGGAAGATCTTTTTGGTATTTCAGGAACAATACGTCAGATGGCTCGCACATACAAAAGGGAAAAGGACCTTTTTACAGGTCCTTTTCTGGTCGACGGCGAAGCTTATTGGAATTCTTTTTCTAACGAACTCAGAAACGTTGATATGCGATCATTCGCGACACGTCTTATCGAAGAGGGGTCTTCAATAAACCGTTATTATCTTGGTTTCTACTCTCGACAGTGAATAAGACTCCTAAAGCGGTGTTACTCGCTGACTGGCCCAACGGAACCACACCTCTCTTGGCTAATGTAAATTAGTCTCCTAAAGCGTCGTTACTCGCTGATTGGTTCAACGGAACCACACCTCTCTACGCTATCGCCGTCTGAAGTGTATTATGCTCAGAGTAATACTTTTTATTCAACCTGGAAAAATAAATTACGAAATTCTTTTTACCTTAGGCGGCAAATGCTCTGTATTAATGAACACGAGCCTTCTCAGCTTTTTTCCATTTGCGATTCTTATTGCTGGTCTCAGGGAAAGTATCGCCTTTTTCCATCTTAATCTGTTTGGGGTTGTTGACTTGAGTATGGAAGCTTCGCGCTTCACCAACCTCCGTATATATTCCTGGATTTGGAGCCTTGTCGCCTTCTTCGTATTCTGTTCTTTCACCCATGGTAAATGTCTCCTTTCTGAGATTTAAGGGAATCATAATAAGATTGTAATCGCACTTATATTGTGCGCAGGGTTCGGCTTAAAAATGTGTGAGCTTGCGTTGGCGGTTCTGATTTGGTATATTAATATAGTTCGAGTTTATGCTCGTTCCTTGCTCCTAAGCGAAATGATTTGGGGGCCATAGTCCAAGAGGAGGTGAAACAAATGCGCAAATACGAAGTGATGTATATTCTTCGTCCTGAACTTGAGCAAGAAGCTGTTCAAGCTTTAGTCGAAAAATTCCAAGGCATCATCCAAAACGGCGGTGAAATTACTAAGCATGACGTAATGGGCAAACGCCGGCTTGCGTATGAGATTAACAAAATTCGTGATGGAATTTACGTTCTCGTGAATTTCACAGCAACTCCTGAAGTTGTTGCCGAGCTTGAGCGGATTTTGAAGATTTCCGACGAGGTTATCCGTTATCTCATTACAAAAGACGTAGCCTAATATGTACTAAGTTTAGTAAACATTTGCCCGTAAGGAGGGGATTTGATTGTTGAACCGTGTTATTCTGATCGGACGTCTTACCAAGGATCCGGAGCTAAGATATACACCATCCGGAGTGGCTGTTACTCAGTTCACTGTAGCTGTTGATAGACCGTTCACATCGCAAGGTGGCGAACGAGAAGCGGACTTCATTCCAGTTGTAACCTGGAGACAGCTTGCCGAGACATGCGCGAATTACTTGCGTAAAGGTCGTCTGGTTGCCGTTGAAGGACGCATTCAAGTGCGGAATTATGAAAATAACGAAGGTAAACGTGTCTACGTCACCGAAGTCATTGCTGATAATGTCCGTTTCTTGGAATCGAGCCGTGAAGGTGGATCTGGCGGCGGACAGCGGGAGGATAATCCTATTGGAGGCGGTAACGCAGGCCGCAGCAATAATAACAATTATTCGCGCAGCAATCAACAGGATGATCCATTCTCTGATGACGGGAAACCGATCGATATATCGGATGACGATTTGCCATTCTAATAAGGAAGGACTGAAAAGCATGAGCTTCAAGCAAAGAGAAGGCGGAGACGACAAGAGACCGGCTCGCCGCGGCGGACGTAACAAACGTCGTAAAGTGTGCTTCTTCACTGTGAATAAAATTACTCACATTGACTATAAAGATACTGAGCTGTTGAAGAAATTCATCAGTGAACGTGGTAAGATTTTGCCACGCCGTGTAACCGGCACTAGTGCAAAATACCAACGTCTCTTGACAGTTGCGATCAAACGCTCCCGTCAAGTAGCATTGCTTCCGTACACTACGGAGTAATGTGAGAGTTTCAAGAGAAAACGAACAGCCTTATTCCAGAATTTTCTGGAGTAAGGCTGTTTTTTCTTAAATAGAAATTTTATAAGTTTATTTACAGATCGACAAGAAATATGCATAGATTGAGGTGAAAAAAAAGGACTTTCCTAGCTTGTTTTTAACGTCAAAAAATATGGAGATCTCTGCCCAGAGTTGCTTTTCTATCATTTCCAGAACATCAAACTATACCTTAAGTTAATATTTCCCGTTGGTTTAAAAATGAAACGTTAAAAAATATAATAAAGTACTTGGAATATTAGGGGAATTAGGTTATATTATTAACTAAATTAAAAAAAGTTACATTACCTTCTAAGAATCTACTGCATTTTCAATTGACCTTTGGTTTATTTATGCATCAGTTCCATCCACGAATTTCTCTCTTTCCAAGCATCTTTGACTATACCCGCATTTTTTACTTGAATGATTAATCGTTTCACGATTTAACTACTTCATTTTTAAGAATAGTATCATGCAGCTGTTTTTTCTGGAAATATAAAACCAAGTTAATCTATGTTATTTATTGGATATATTATTTTATAATATATTTCTTCATTGTATAACCATCAAAGGGGCAATGATTCTATCAGAAGGGGCTGAAAAGGGTACACAGATAATCGGAAGCAGTTTGATCATGGGTGTAGTGTGAAAATTATTCAATTACGGGGAGGAATGTAAGAATGACGAAAAAAAGGTATTGGATGTCTTTGTTCATGGTACTCTCGCTGCTGGGTGCATTGCTGGCAGGATGCGGAGGCTCGAAGACAGATTCCGCGGGCGGGAATGACAAGCCGCAGAATACGAATCAGCAGACGGATAATAACAAGCAAGGTGATGAACAGAATACTAGTGATACAGGCACGCCTAAAGATGGCGGGACGTTTACGTTCAGTAGCCCATCGGATATCGTAAGCATTAACCCTATTTTTGTAAGTGACACTGCATCAGGGGATGCTGAATTGTTTGCCTTTGCCAAGATCTATGATCTGGATCGTGCGGGTAACCTCGTGGTTGAACCTTGGTCCCTGGCAGAGAGCCTTCCGGATATATCAGAAGACGGTAAGACGTATACCGTGAAATTAAAATCAACTCCGAAATGGAGTGACGGTCAGCCAGTAACGGTGGACGATATTATCTTTACCATTAATACAATAACTAATCCTGAAGTTGGCGCACCTGGAATTAGTGAGTACGATAAGGTTGATAAACTCGAAAAGATTGATGACCAGACGGTTAAGATTACATTGAAGGATGTATATGCTCCATTTGGATATACCCTTAACTCTACAATTGCTCCGGCTCACATCTTGAAGGATGTTGATCCAAAGGAATTGAAGAACAGCAAATTTGGTGTTGATCCTGCCCAGACCGTATCGAACGGTCCTTGGAAATGGACAGAATGGAAGCAGAAGCAGTACTTAACGTTCGAAGCAGATTCGAACTATTGGGGTGAAGTGAAGCCGCACATCGGTAAGGTTATTTATAAAGTTTATGCGGATCAAAATACAGAAGTTCAGGCCTTGTTGAAAGGCGATGTAGATAGTGTTCAATCCGTTCCATTAACTCAATTGGATGCTGTCAAGAATCAAAAAGGCATTACAATTTCGAATAAGCCGGGAGCATCCTATGAATTTATCTCTTTTAACTTTGATCCGAACAACTTCAAAGATAAATTCATTCCATTTGCTAGTCAGAAGGCAAGACAGGCAATCGCTCATGCATTGAACCGTCAGGGCATGGTTGATAACGTCTTGAAGGGTACCGGTATTCTGATGAATGCACCGTTCCTGCCAGGATCCTGGGCAGATCCAGGGGATAAGGCAGTGAACTATGCTTACGATGTGGAAGCTGCTAAGAAGCTGCTTGCCGAAGATGGCTGGGTGGCAAATAGCAAGGATGGAATTTTGGAGAAAGATGGGAAGCGTTTCTCATTTGAATTGCAATATAATGCTGGCAACAGCCGCCGGGAACAAATTTCAGCAATTGCGCAGCAAAACCTCAAGGAAGTTGGAATTGAACTTATTCCTAAGGCGATTGATTTCTCCGCTTGGGTAGAGCAGAACCTTAACCCAGGTAAGTATGAGACTGTTCTGCTTGGCTGGTCCCTGAGCAATCCAGACCCTAACCAAGAGAGCATCTTCTCCTCCCATTACTTCCCAGAAGCTGGGCAAAATATGGGATGGTACAAGAACGAGAAGCTGGATCAATTGTGGATCGATGGTTACTCGACTGTAGACCAGAATGAACGTAAGGCAATTTACGCTGATGCAGCAAATGAATTATCCACGGATTTACCATATATCTTCATGTACCAATATGGGACGCCTCAAGCGATCGGCCCGAAAGTTAAATTCCCAGAAGAGGATGGTCCGGAGCCGACTAGAGCATACGGATACTTCTACCATATCATCAAATGGTGGGTCGAATAATTTAGAATAGGTTACGTCATCAGCGTCAGTATGGAGAGGGAGGAGAACAAATCTCCTTCCTCTATTTTCCATACTTGGGGGTGGCGAAGGTGTGTAACCTCCAAAACTTGAGGAGGAAAGACATGACAGAGTATTTGGTTCGGCGTTTACTTCAATCTGTCCTGGTATTGTTTCTAATCACATTGGTCGCCTTTGGACTTATTCATGCGGCACCTGGCGGCCCTACACAAATGATGCTCTCACCAGGCCTGTCTCCGGAAGCTCTTAAAGTACAAGCTCATAATCTGGGCCTTGACCAGCCTATACATATTCAATACTTTCGCTGGCTGGGGAACATGCTACAAGGAGACCTGGGTCATACCTTCAAGAACAATATGCCGGTAGGGGATATTCTCTGGCCAACAGTGGGCAATACGTTGGTGTTAATGGGAGTCGCTTGGCTTCTCTCATTAATAATCGCTATTCCTTGGGGGATTTATAATAGTACATCAACCTACGGAATTTCCGATCAGATAGCATCTTTCGTCTCTTATGTCGGTTTTGCGATGCCTGCTTTCTGGTTCGGGATTCTGTTACAGGAGCTATTTGCGCTTAAGCTAAATTGGCTTCCTTTATCGGATATGTGGGCGATGGGTCAAGAAGGAAATATAGGCAATTTGATATTACATTTATTGATGCCTGTAACTGTTCTTTCTTTGGGCTTTCTAGCCGCATATGTGAAGTATTCTCGTTCAAGTATGCTTGAAGTATTAGACCAGGATTATATTCGCACGGCTCGTGCGAAAGGCGTCGCGGAGCGTAAGGTAATTTTCCGTCATGCACTGCGCAACGCCCTGATTCCGATCATTACGATTCTCGGGCTGGATCTGCCGATCCTTGTTGGTGGAGCCGCATTAACTGAGCGGGTATTCAACTGGCCGGGAATGGGCCGGTTATTCATAGAAATGGCTGTTGCACGCGAATATTCAGTATTAATGGCTATTACAATGGTAACCGCTGTCATGGTAATCATCGGGAACCTGGTTGCTGATGTTCTATATGCCGTTGTTGATCCACGTGTACAACTGGGACGTAAAGGAGGTAAGGCAGCATGACAGAGCTTAATCTAGATCCTTCCCTTGGTAGTTCCCAGTCAGATAGCGTGGCTTCAAAGGTAGCAGATAAACCCCAAAATGCATGGCTTGTATTCTGGAGGAAGTTCTCCCATAACAAGTTTGCTATGATTGGCTTAGTTATTCTTGTTTTCTTTATATTAGTGGCTATTCTGGCGAAGAAGATTGCACCTTTTGACCCGACTTACATTGATTTGTTGAGCGCTAATTTGCATGCGGGTACCGACGGACATATTCTGGGTACTGACGAGTTGGGCCGTGATATCTTCTCCAGGCTGGTATTTAGTAGTCAAATCTCGTTAGTCGTAGGCTTTGCTGTTGCCGTAGCTGCAGTGTTTATTGGATCTTTAGTAGGAGCCATCTCAGGATACTTCGGTGGAATTATCGACACGATCTTTATGCGGATTGTCGATGTAATGAACTCATTGCCGCTTCTATTCATTAATATATTAGTACTTTCGATATTCGGATCTAAGTTTAGTTATATGATTCTGATTCTATCGTTAACCGGCTGGATGGGCGTAGCACGGCTCGTACGGGGTGTATTCCTGCAGCTGCGTGAGATGCAGTATGTGGAAGCAGCCAAAGCGATTGGCGTATCGAGTTGGGGGATTATTTTCCGGCACTTGCTCCGTAACGCAAGCTTTCCAATTATCGTTAACGCGACATTAATGGTAGGTAGCGCTATTCTGAGCGAATCAGCTCTCTCATTCCTGGGATTGGGAATTCAAGCTCCTCTAACAAGCTGGGGAGTTATGCTGAGTAATGCTCAAGAATTCATGCTGGTAGATCCAATGCTGGCCGTTTACCCTGGTCTATGTATTTTGATTGTAGTACTGGCAGTTAACTTTATCGGTGATGGGATTCGCGATGCGCTGGACCCTAGACATAAAGTTATGATATCCCGGAGGAGGCTGGACAAATGGCGGGAAGATTACTACAAATCCGAGATTTAACGACCGGTTTTGTAACAGAGAAGGGGATCGTCAAAGCGACCGATAAGGTATCACTGCAATTGGAACAGGGGCAGACCTTATGTCTGGTTGGTGAGTCGGGTAGCGGCAAGAGTGTGACCGCGCTATCGATAATGCGGTTGATCGATTATGCTGGAGGCATGGTGTTGGAAGGGAACATTGAGTTCCATGGTCAGGATCTAGCGAAAATGGAACAGGACGATCTGCGAGATATTCGTGGCAATAAGATTGCGATGATCTTCCAGGACCCGATGTCAGCATTAAATCCGGTATTCACAATTGGAGATCAAATTGCAGAGAGCCTTAGACTGCATCGGGGTCTCAGCGATAGCGAAGCTTGGAAGGAAGCTGTGGAACTGCTGAAATTAGTAGGCATACCTGATCCGGCGCTGCGAGCTAAGCAATATCCCCATGAATTGTCGGGGGGGATGTGTCAACGGGTCGTTATTGCTATCGCCCTCGCGTGCAGACCTGCACTGCTTATTGCCGACGAGCCGACAACTGCGCTTGATGTGACGGTTCAAGCGCAGATATTGGATCTGCTGCGTAATCTGAAGGAAGAGCTTGGAATGTCTATTATTCTGATTACTCATGATATGGGCGTAGCTGCGGAGATGGCAGACCGTATTGCAGTCATGTATGCGGGTGTTATCGTAGAAGAGGGGACGGTTCAAGAGATATTTGATAACCCATCGCATCCTTATACCGTTGGACTACTTCAATCGATTCCTGGTTTGGAGGGAGACCGTGGTAAGGAGCTGTTCACGATTCAAGGCAATATTCCAGGCTTGGGACAAATTCCATCTGGATGCCGTTTTCACCCACGCTGCCCTCATGTCAAGGATATATGTCGAGGCAAGGAACCGGGCGACTTCTGGATCACGGATGATCATCGTACAGCATGCTGGTTGTTCGAGGATAAGAACGTGAATAAACAGGATCGTCCGATAAAGGAGGGGCATGTATGAGTAATACGGCAAAGGCGACTCCGGCCGAGAATCTAGTTGAGATCAATAATCTTAAAAAATATTTTCCAATTCGCAAAGGCCTGTTCAATCGAACAGTAGGACATGTAAAAGCAGTGGATGATGTATCTCTGACGATTAAGCAAGGGGAGACCTTCGGACTTGTGGGCGAATCCGGTTGCGGAAAATCTACATTAGGCCGGGTTATTCTGCAGCTGCAGCATGCAACCGGAGGCGAACTTCGTTTCGAAGGCCACGACCTGCTGACGCTAAAATCAAGAGAACTTAGAGAATTACGCGAGGAAATGCAAATTATTTTCCAAGACCCATTCGGATCCCTTAATCCGCGTTTTCTCGTTCGAGATATTATCGGGGAACCTTTGCGTATCCATCGCAGGTTATCTTCCAAGGAGATTGACTCCGAGGTTGTTCGCCTGATGGAACTCGTAGGTCTCGATGCTTCCCGTCGGAACCGTTATCCACACGAATTCTCAGGTGGTCAGAGACAGCGGATCGGTATTGCCCGGGCAATCGCCCTTAATCCTAAATTTATTGTAGCTGATGAGGCTGTGTCCGCCCTGGACGTATCTGTTCAATCCCAGGTTATCAATCTGCTCATGAAGCTACAGAAAGAACTGGGTTTGACCTATCTGTTTATCGCCCACGGTCTCAACGTGGTTAGGCATATTTCAGATCGGGTTGGGGTGATGTATCTCGGTAAGTTGGTGGAAGTAGGAGAGACGGAGAGCTTATTCGCGGAGCCGCTCCATCCATATACAGCAGCTCTTCTATCAGCGATTCCAAAACCTAGAGTTAGCGATCGCAGAGAACGAATCGTTCTACAGGGGGATGTTCCGTCTCCGGCAAATCCGCCATCAGGCTGTCGATTCCATACTCGTTGCCCGTTTGCCCAGAGTAAGTGCTCGCAAGTAGAGCCGGTATTAACCGAAGCGCTTCCTGGAAGACAGGTCGCTTGTCATTATCCACTTCAATAATTTTTTGAATAACCTTATAGGTGAGTGTTCAAACAGGACGGTTTCAGCACCGAAGCTTATGCTTCCGATGTGCGTTTTTACAAAACGTTTCAGTTGGATGAAGCTAGGGGCTGAGGAGCGGAGCGTAGGCCAAACCTACGTGAGCACCTGAGATGTTTCCGTAGGAAACATGACTTCGTAAGCATCCGCTTAGGCCCGGCTGAATTCAAGATTCGATGTCGAGTTCACTTCTTGAGTTTCTTCGTGTTAGATATTGAATTTATAAGTTATCAGCAGAGCTGATGAAATTCAATATCGCAAGAAAACCAACCTTTGAGTCGCGGTCGCTCATCCTTGAATGGCCTCGTTAGAGGTTTTCTTATCAAAGGCGAACTTTTTGAACTTCCTCTATAAATTTATGGAAAAGAGACAAGGCCTGCTCTAGTACTAGAGTGAGGCCTTTACTATTATTAGGCAGAATGATAGGTTCGATGTAATATGCTAAGTTGTATCCAAATTCCAAAATATGATATATTACGAGACGATAGAGTTATTTTAATTCAACTTTAATAGTAACGTGTCTTTTTTGTAGCCTTTTTCTTTAATTATCCGTTTACAATGTAAAAAAGAGTATGTCGTTAGAGATGAGTCATTTATTTTATCTTTTTTAATTTTGGAGGCAAAGATGCTAGAACGAAAACAACATTTGAAGAATAAAGCCAAATCCAAGGACAAAAAGCGTAAAAATAAAGGTAAACGTGCGCTCATTGTGGTAGCTGTCCTGCTGCTACTTGGGACTGGCGGATATATTTTCAGGAAAGAGCTGTCGGTCGTGGCCTTTGATCTGTTCCTGTCGGGTCAGGTGGAGAAGAAGCTGGAGAAATCCTATGCTCCGGTTGAAGAGCAGAAGCCTCAGCAAGTTCCGGTAGAGGAGAAATTCAAGCCGTTCAGCATGCTTCTTCTAGGCGTGGATCAGCGGGATAATGAACCGGCACGCTCCGATACGATGATCTATGCGGTAGTACGTCCGGAAGAATCCCGGGTGCTGCTTGTCTCAATCCCTCGAGATACTTACACTGAGATCGTAGGCAGAGGCAAAGAAGATAAGATTAACCATGCTTATGCATTTGGCGGAGCAAAGATGGCGAAAGATACGGTAACAGGGTTGCTCGATCATCCTGTAGACTATTACGCCGCGATTAATTTCCACGGATTGCGTGATATTGTTGATGCATTGGGGGGAGTAGAGCTCCCGATTACGAAGGATATCGTCAATAAGCAGAAGGACCACGAGAAATTTACGATCAAAGCGAATAAGCCGCTCTACAATGGACAAGAGGCACTGAATTACGTAAGATACCGCGAGGATAGCGACTTCAATCGGACAGGAAGACATCAGATCTTCTTGAACGCGATTGTCAATCGGATGATGAAACTGGACCAAGTCTCGAAAATTCCCGATTTAATGGATATGATGGGCGAGAACTTCAAGACGGATATGATGCCAAGCTACATTATTGATTTGTCCAAGCAAGTATTGCTAGGCGAGTCTCCTACAATTAAAGGATTCACTATCATGGGAGAAGGCTTCCGTAAGAACGGAGTGTACTATGATTCGGTAGATAAAGAAGATCTCGAGTTCGCCAAGCAAATGATCGATAGCTGGAGCAATCCGGATACAAAGCCAGAGGACTTGCTTACACCGGAATCCCGTGATCAACAGGATTCAACTGCGACAACCAAAGAATGAGTGCATTTTAGCTATCATATCTATATATAAAGCCATCTTACGTTCATATTTCGGCAGTCCGGATTTCCGGCTGCCGATTTGTTGCGCTAGAGAACACAAGTGACATTTTCAGTAGATGTATAAATACGCACTGTTATGACTTATAATCCCCCTTAAACTGGGGAGTATGAAAAGGTAGAGGAGGACTCCACTCGAATGAATATCGCGTTTTTTCTGTTGCCGAAAAATGATGTTGCTGCCGTAAGGATAGATTCAACGCTTAGACAGACGCTGGAACGTATGGAACATCACCGTTATACAGCGGTACCGATTATCGGACATCATGGGGAGTATGTCGGGACGGTCACAGAAGGTGATCTGCTCTGGTATATGAAAAATTCGGATGGTAAGGTGACTTTTGAGAACGCTTCAAAATTTTATCTAGCGGATGTGCCGCTTCGGATGGATAATAAACCAGTCTCTATAGACGCTGACATGGAGGATTTGATTAATTTGGCCAAAGTGCAGAACTTTGTCCCTGTTGTTGACGATATGGGGAGATTTATCGGTATTGTCCGCCGTAGTCAGATCATAGAATATTGCGAGAAATTCGTAACCAGAGACGATTCCATCGTCAGAAAATAAAAGTATAAGTTTTCTTATCATAAGCGAACTTTTTGAATTGCCTTGTTAGGTTTGCAAGTTTTGGTGCGGTTGCTATATGCTATAATGAAGAGCAAAGTTCTTTTGGAAAGGTGGAAAGCTGTCTGCCATGCATAAGGAAATGGATGTGGCCAAACGCGCCAAAGTGATTGAATGGCTCAAAACAGAAGTAGTCGATCACGTATCTCGTTTATTCAAAGCATTATGGGAAGGCAGCACGACACGGGTAACGGATAGCCTGGCCAGCTTAATCGTCAGTAGCTACATATTGGGACGCAGGCTGGGAATTTCTCATCGAGATTTAGATGAAGCCATTTTGGAGAAGTTAAAGAAGCACAAACAAGATGGACATCAGCTCGAAGATTGGTATCAGGACATTTCTACACTTGAAGATCATATGCGTAAGAGGTGAACTTATTTTGAAACTGCGCTGGACATCGGTCGCTTGGAGCATTGTTTATTTATTGCTCCTGTTTTCATTAGCTACTCCACTTGCCGTGGTTACGGTATTTTTCATTTTGGTTCCAACCGTCCTGCTATATTCGACTTTATCGAGGCGGTTGTTCCTGCTTCATATCGTACCGGCATGGATTTTGGCAGCTATATTGTTTGGATCGAGCGGACCGATCATTCTGTTGCAGGCCCTGTATTTTATAATCCCTTCTATAGTGATGGGAGAGTTGTATAAGAAGCGGGCACCTGCTTTCCGAACAGTAATGATGGGAGCGGGCACGATTTTGGTGGAATTTCTGCTAGTGCTGCTGATTAGTACGGTATTATTTGATTTTCATTTGTCATGGGCTATTGAAGACATGATTAACACGATGATGGAACCTTTTAGAAATGCTGCAGATAGCACAATAGGAACTGGTCTAGGCAGCAATTTGGTATGGTCCCCGGAGATGATTCAGCAATTCTCCTCTCTAACTGTACGGATGCTTCCATTTACACTGATTGTATGTTCGCTTATCATGGCGGCGGTAACTCAGGCGATCTCTCGTCCAACATTGGGCAGCATGGGGTTGATCGTTCCGAAGATGCCAGCGTTCCGCAATTGGCGCTTGCCGCGCTCCTTAATCTGGTATTATCTGATTTGCCTCATCCTGAATATGCTTGGTGGAGCGGCTATAAGCGAAGGGTTCCTCGGGACCATTTTGGTTAATCTGACGCCGTTATTACAGTTTTTATTTATGATTCAGGCTGCAAGCCTCTTCTTTTTCATAGCTTATCAACGCAAGTGGAATCCGGTACTGCCTATATTGCTCGTTATCGCGATGGTCTTCATACCGTTTCTGCCGTTCTGGATTGTCGGGATCGCAGACATTGCCTTTCCACTGCGTGACATGATAACGAAATCAAAACGATAGGGTGAAAAGGAATGCCTAAACTTCTGCAAAAACGTTGGTATGGGTATCAGACAGTATGGGTATTTATGCTCGAGCTGCTGCTTGTCATATTTGTCTCCTATTACAACTGGATCCTCGGTCTGGTCAGTCTTTGCCTAGTTGGCGGATTAGCCTATGTTATGCTGCAGGCGGAGCGTCGCTTCCGTAAGGAACTGGTGAAGTATGTGACGGATCTGACTTACCGGATCAAGCGAGTAGAAGGCGAAGCGGTGAGTCGCTTGCCGTTTGGCCTTCTACTCTATGGCGAGGATCGTACAGTTGAATGGCATAACCGCTTTGTGCTCGGCATGTTCGGTCGGGGGAGTGTTGTTGGCGTCTCCTTGTCGGAGCTATTGCCGCCACTACCACAGCTTGTTCATGATAAGAGGGATCATGGAAGTGGCAGGTCCTTGGTGGAAGTTATCGTCAATGAACGTTATTATGAGCTGACGATCGATGCCGATGAACGAATGATATATATTCATGATATGACCGAGCTGGCTGTGCTGCGTGAACGCTATGAGAACGAGAAGGTTGCGCTCGGGATCGTGATGCTCGATAATCTGGATGAAGCTGCACAGGGGATGGACGATCAGCAGCGGACCGCATTGATTGCCCGCGTGGCGACGGCGATTACCGATTGGGCGAAGCAATATCGTCTCTATCTGCGGCGGCTGTCGTCGGAACGCTATCTGATGATTATGAATCAGAAGTCGCTGAGCCAGCTCGAACAGAGCCGGTTCGTGATCCTGGACGAGGTCCGCGAGATGACGGCGGACCTCAAGGTGCCGATGACGCTGAGCATCGGCCTGGCCTTCGGTACCGAGAGCCTGAGCGAACTGGGCGAATTAGCCCAGTCCAGTCTGGATATGGCTCTCGGCCGGGGCGGTGACCAAGCCGCTGTGAAGGCGGGTCAACGCATGTCTTTCTACGGCGGCAAGACAGGCGCCGTAGAGAAGCGGACGCGCGTTCGTGCCCGCGTCATCGCCCACGCGCTGCGCGATCTGATGCAAGAGAGCGATCGCGTCATTATTATGGGCCATCGCGTCCCAGACTTTGACGTGATTGGCTCCTCGATTGGCGTGCTGAAGGCCGCTAATATGTACAATGTCGAGGCCCATATTGTGCTCGACGGACCAAATCCGGGCATTACTCGTCTCTTGGATCGCATTGAGCAGGAGGACGCCTTGTTAAGGCGCTTCGTTACACCTGAACAAGCGCTCAGCATGATGACGCCGAATACACTGTTGATTCTGGTTGACACGCATAAGCCATCGCTGACGATGGAGCCACGGCTCGTGAGCGCAGCAAAACGGGTAGTCGTCGTCGATCATCATCGCCGTGGTGAAGAGTTCATTAATGATGCCGTATTGGTATATCTGGAGCCATACGCTTCTTCAGCCGCAGAGCTGGTAACGGAGCTGCTTCAGTATATCCATGAGAAGGTTGAGCTCAGCCCACTGGAAGCGACGGCCTTGCTGGCCGGGATTACGGTAGATACGAAGCATTTTGCGCTTCATACGGGCTCCCGTACATTTGAGGCGGCGGCCTTCTTGCGGCGAATGGGCGCTGACACGGTCATGGTACAGCGGCTCCTGAAGGAGGACCTACAGGAGTATATCGCCAAGGCGGACATTATCAAGCATGCCCGGATCATCTACAGTCATGTTGCACTGGCTGTCACGGAGCCGAATCGCAAAATTCCACAGATGCTTATCGCTCAGGTGGCAGATACGCTGCTGAATATGACTAATGTGCTTGCCTCATTCGTCATTAGCGAGCGCCCAGATGGTCTAATAGGAATTAGCGCCCGTTCACTCGGGAGCATGAATGTCCAGGTCGTGATGGAGCGGCTTGGTGGCGGCGGACATTTAACAAACGCCGCGGCACAGTTAGAGGGCAGCCAGGCCGAAGCAGAGAAGAGACTGCTGGAGGTACTGGAGCAAATAGATAAGGAAGAGGGGTTATTCGAATGAAGGTTATCTTCTTGAAGGATGTTAAGGGTCAAGGTAAAAAAGGGGAAATTAAAGAAGTCTCGGAAGGCTATGCAACAAACTTTCTGATTCCGCGCGGACTAGTCCGCCCAGCAACTGAGGGCAATGTGAAGACGTTGGAGCATCAGACAGCGGCTGAACAGAAGCGCAAAGACCAGGAGAAGCAGGATGCAATTACACTTGGCAAGAAGTTAGAAGAGATGACGGTTGAGCTTCAAGCAAAAGCCGGCGAAGGCGGCCGTTTGTTCGGCGCAATTACGAGCAAGCAAGTAGCTGAAGCAATGAGTAAGGCTGGGGTGAAGATCGACAAGCGCAAGATCGAACTGGACGAGCCGATCCGCACGCTGGGTGTAACTCAGGTTAGTGTGAAGCTTCATCCTGAGGTGAAGGCAACATTCAAGGTACATGTAACGGAGGAGTAAAATGAGCAGCACAGATCTGTTTTACGACCGGATCCCCCCGCAAAATCTGGAGGCGGAACAGGCCGTGATCGGAGCGATTTTGCTTCAGTCTGAAGCGCTAATCACTGCGATGGAGCGGGTGAGGACCGAGGACTTCTATGATAAGCCCCATCAACTTATTTTTGAAGCGATGGTACAGCTTGGAGAAGAGGGCCAACCTATCGACCTCGTTACGCTGACCTCGCGCTTGCAGGATCGGGGTGAACTGGAGGATACCGGCGGTGTCAGTTACCTAGCTAAGCTGGCCCATGCAGTTCCTACAGCCGCAAATGTGGAGTATTATGCGCAGATTATTGAAGAGAAGTCGATGCTCCGGCGCCTGATCCGGACGGCAACTCAGATCGTGAGCGAGGGATATACCGGTGGAGAGGATGTCTCTTCCCTATTAAGCGATGCCGAGCGGCGCATTCTAGAAATATCGAACCGCCGCTCCGGCAGCGGGTTCGTCGCGATCCGCGATGTTGTGATGGAAGTATTCGAGCGTGTCGAAGAACTGCATCAGAATAGTGGGACAACAACGGGGATTCCTTCCGGGTTCGTCGATCTCGACAAGATGACGGCCGGCTTCCAGCGCAACGACCTTATTATCGTAGCAGCCCGTCCTTCCGTTGGTAAGACGGCCTTCGCGCTGAATATTGCTCAGAACGTGGCGGTCCGGGCCAAAGAGACCGTTGCGATCTTCAGTCTGGAAATGTCAGCCCCTCAGCTCGTACAGCGGATGATTTGCGCTGAAGCCAATTTGGACGCTAGTGTGATGCGAACGGGTGACTTCAAGAGTGATGATGACTGGTCCAAGCTGACAATGGGCATAGCTGCCTTGTCGGAGGCGGAGATCTATATTGACGATACTCCGGGGGTAACGGTTGCCGATATTCGCTCTAAATGCCGTCGTCTCAAGAAAGAGAAAGGGCTTGGAATGATCGTGATCGATTATCTCCAGCTCATTCACGGACGGGGCAAACCTGGCGAGAACCGGCAGCAGGAGGTATCAGAAATTTCGCGTACTCTGAAGCAAATCGCGCGGGAGTTGGAAGTGCCGGTTATTGCACTGTCTCAGCTTAGCCGGGGTGTAGAGCAACGTCAGGATAAGCGCCCGATGATGTCTGACCTTCGGGAATCAGGTTCCATCGAGCAGGACGCGGATATCGTCGCTTTCTTATACCGTGATGATTACTATAATCAGGAGACGGAGAAGAAGAACATTATTGAGATTATTATCGCTAAGCAGCGGAACGGCCCTGTTGGTACCGTCGAGCTGGTCTTCCTGAAGAATTACAATAAATTTGCGAACTATGAACGGGCGCACACTGATGCGTTCGCTGGATAGGCAAGTAATACTCCGGGCATAATATAGAGAACATCTTCCATATATCCGAACAATCCTACGGGCATCCGTCTGATTGTTCGTTTTTTATTTGACTTTGAAAAATGAGGCTGGTAAACTTGTATTGCTGCTCAGGAGCAGCGCTTTTTGTGGTTGTTCAGTAGGAAGTCCTAGAGACTGGGGCGAGCGCATTGATCGCTGCTGCTCCACTTATAAATTTATTAATTGGTGCGATATTTAGCACCAGGCGGGGGAATGTACATGTCAACGGTAGTCGTTGTAGGAACCCAATGGGGAGACGAAGGCAAAGGTAAAATCACGGATTATCTGGCGGAAAGCGCAGATGTGGTGGCCCGTTATCAAGGCGGTAACAATGCCGGTCACACGATCCTGATTGACGGTAAGAAGTACAAACTCAGCCTAATTCCATCGGGTGTCTTCTATGAAGATAAGAAATGCGTTATCGGCAACGGGATGGTTGTTAACCCTGCTGCCTTACTCGAAGAAATTAATTATATCCATGAGAATGGCTTCAGCACGAAGAACTTGGTGATCAGTGACCGTGCTCATGTCATCATGCCATATCATTTGCTGCTTGATGCGCTCGAAGAGGACCGCAAGGGTCCGAATAAGATTGGTACGACTCGTAAAGGGATCGGTCCGGCTTATATGGACAAGGCTGCGCGGAACGGCATCCGGATTGCTGACTTGATGGACCCTAAAGAGTTTGAATTGAAGCTTCGTCATTTGATGAAGGAGAAGAATCAAGTGATTCAGCAGGTCTACGGAGCAGAGCCGCTTGATGTAGAGGAAGTGCTGAAGCAATATCTTGAATATGCTGAGTTGATCCGTCCATATGTGACTGACACTTCTGTTGTGCTTAATGATGCTATTGATGCGAAAGAGAAGGTGCTGTTCGAAGGGGCGCAAGGCGTTATGCTCGATATCGACCAAGGTACTTATCCGTTCGTAACGTCTTCCAATCCATCCGCTGGTGGAGTCTGCATTGGTTCTGGCGTGGGTCCTTCGCGGATTAACCAAGTCATCGGTGTAGCTAAATCTTATACGACACGTGTCGGGGATGGACCGTTCCCAACGGAGTTAAATGATGAAGTCGGCGATACGATCCGTGAGACAGGACATGAGTATGGTACGGTTACTGGTCGTCCACGCCGTGTTGGTTGGTTCGATAGCGTGGTCGTGCGTCACGCTCGCCGCGTAAGCGGGTTGACGGGGTTGTCGCTGAACTCGATTGACGTATTGACTGGACTGAAGACGGTTAAGATTTGCACGGGCTACAAATACCGTGGAGAGATCATCACGCATTATCCAGCTAGCTTGAAGATGCTGGCAGAGTGTGAAGCGATCTATGAAGAGCTTCCAGGCTGGTCTGAGGATATTTCTCAAGCGAAAACCCTTGAGGATCTGCCAGAGAACGCCCGCAATTATGTGCAGCGTGTATCTGAGCTGACCGGAATTCCGATTGCCATCTTCTCGGTTGGCCGCAACCGCAGCCAGACGAATCAAGTATTGCCCATCTACGAATAATTTAAGTTAAAGCATACGAAAAGCCGCTTCAAGAGAGGATCCAGCCTCTCTTGAAGCGGCTTTTTTGGCGTATATGGGGCGAACATAGGGGGAGATGGTAGTAAATCTCTATAAGTGCGTGTTCACCTTTATAAGTATATTTTGTTGAATTATAGAGGTTGAATTCCAACTCTGTCGTCCATACTATTGATAGAATGCCGGAAGATACATAGATCGATAGGCTGACTAGAAGGAGGAAGTGGAATGAAATGGATGTGGCGGCTGTTTAAGCTGTCTGTTACAGCTATTGTGGTTAGCTTGCTTACTGTAATGACGACAGGCTACGTAGTTAATTCGTATATTCAGTCATTGCTAAGCAGTTATAATATACCGATCGCTGAAGAAGCTCCAACCTTGGGTGGTATGTTCAAAGGAATGCTCGGGTTCGGAGGCAAGACCGGCAACAAGGTGGCAGACAAGTTGGGAACAGAGGATGGGTTGCCGGATAAAACAGCGGATACAGGAGGTTTGGGGGCTCTCTCTGGAACGGGGAGCGATACTAGCTCAGATGCTGGTGACGATTCCGCTACGAACGGGGAGGGTTCTGACAAGACTGTCGGAGGAAAGGCAGCAGAAAATGACAAGCCGGCAGGAACCGATCAAGAGAATGGCCAAGCGCCCGAAGATTCGGTTGCGGCTATGGGGGGGATATCCTCTCAATCGGGACAGCAGGGGGATGTGTTGGTTACACCTGATGATCTAATCGCAAGGAAGGATCAGCTACCTGATCAGGAGAAGGAGGAAGTGTTCAAGATTCTCATGACGAAGCTGCCTCAGGAGGAGATGCAGAAGCTGACTGAGGCGATGGAGGATGGGTTAACAGAGACGGAAATGATAGAGATTGAGCAGGTTTTGTCCAAATATTTGGATAAGACGGAGTATACAAAGATGATGAATATATTAAAAAAGTGAGTGCTTTTCGGGTTTCATTTCCAGGATTGCAGGGAATATTCGCATAAATGTAAATTATATACTAGTACAACCAATTACATGAAATATACCGCAAACCCGCGCTACAAGCGGGTTTTTCTCATGTTTACCTCTAGTTGAAATCCCTTACCTGGCTATGATAAAGTATTAACTAGTTGTAAAAGGTTAAGATTTTGAAACTATTTAAATTGTTGTCGTATATAGTCGATATGGAAAAGGAGATCAGTATGAGAGGTTTCAGGGGAAATCGGTGGCAGTTATGGCGCAAGAAATCTGAGAATGCGTCCATGAGCAGTCGCCCGGAAAACGATCAAGAGATATCCGAGCACCACGAGGCCATTCCGGCTGCCATAGGCCGCCGTCGTAAAACCCGTGTGATTGCGGCTAGCGCGATTGCTACTATCGTACTTGCAGGTACTGTCTATTTTGCCGGTCAACAATACGTTGAAGCGAATATGGTGCCTTATTACCGGGTGTATGTGAACGGGCAAGAGATTGGTATGATTTCAAGCGAAGGGCAATTACAAGCTCTGTACCAACAGAAGGAACAAGAATTAAATCAGAAATATCCCCAGGCAAAAATGGGATTATATACAGATGGCATCACTACGGTGATGGAGAAATCATATAAGGCGGAAGTCGATTCGGAACAGACGCTGGCGAAGCTGGGCGGTATGCTCAAGGGCTATGCACAGGGAGTCGAATTAAGAGTCGATGGCAAATTGATCGGGATTGTGAAGGATCAGGCTACGGCGGATGAGGTGCTGAGTACGCTGCAAGGCAAGTTCGCACCACAGGCGAAGACGGCGCAAGGCTTCGCTGCTAAAGTAAAGAAAACAGGCGGTATCCAGCAGACGACAGCAGCAGTCGAAGACAAACATGGAACTACGATTGAATCGGTGAAGATCAAGGAAGATGTCGCCAAGGTTGCTACCAAGACGGATCCGAACAAGGTCATGGATGTAAATGAGGCCGTTGAGCGAATTCTGCAGGGAGACGAATCGGCGATTACATATGAGGTTCGGGAAGGTGACACGATCTCCTCAATCGCCAAGAAATTCGCAATCACCCAACATGAATTGAAGGTGAACAATCCGGAAATCAAAGAGTTCACCCTGCAAATCGGTGAAGTTCTGAGCATTAAGGCGGTTCAACCTTCGCTTACAGTTCGTACGGTAGAACGGGTATCTGAGGAGATAACTACCGAGCCACAGGTTGAGATTCGCAAGAGTGACAGCATGCGATCTGGGGAATCGAAGGTGATTGCTGAAGGTTCCAGCGGTCTTAAGACGGTGGAGTATCGGATTACAAAAGAGAATGGTGATGTGATTGCCGAGGAGTGGCTTGGTCAGACGGTAACGAAGCAGTCTTCGCCGAGAATTGTTCTGAAAGGTACGAAGGTTGTTCTTGGCGAGGGATCAGGCGATTTCGCTTGGCCGGTATCGGGAGCCCGCTTATCCAGCAGCTTCGGAAAGCGCTGGGGCAGAACACATAAGGGCGTTGACCTTGTATCCAGCAATAAGACCATTATGGCTGCCGACGACGGTGTGATCACCTTCGCTGGTCAGAAATCAGGTTACGGCAATTGTATTATCGTCAATCATAAGAATGGATATGAGACGTTGTACGGTCATTTGAGCAAGATCAGCGTCAAGAAGGGACAAGTTGTTGAGAAAGGTTCAAAGATTGGAGTCATGGGCAATACGGGTCGATCCACGGGGACCCATCTTCACTTTGAGATTCATAAGAACGGCAGCTTGCAGAATCCATTGAAATACTTATAATATCGCAATGATTACGAGTTATATAATAATTTTGACTAAGGACCTGGTCGATGATGAGACCGGGTCCTTTCTTATGCTCAAATGCGGGCAAGAAATAACTATAGGTTATGAACAGGATTGCCTGATATGGTAAGATAGTAAGAGATTGGTCAAGCCTGAAGGTATGGGGTGAATAAAGCGATGCAAGGGAAAATTCTCGTAGTTGATGACGAACAGCCGATTGCGGACATTCTTAAATTTAATCTGGAGAAAGAGGGATACGAGGTTATACTCGCTTTCGATGGTATCGCCGCGGTTGAGCTTGCGTTCTCGGAGCAACCCGATCTGATTCTGCTTGACCTGATGCTGCCTGGCAAGGACGGGATGGATGTCTGCAAGGAGGTCCGGTCCAAGCTGGAGACTCCGATTATCATGCTGACCGCCAAGGACGGAGAAATTGACAAAGTACTAGGCCTTGAGCTTGGCGCGGATGATTATGTGACCAAGCCCTTCAGTACGCGGGAACTGTTGGCCCGGGTGAAGGTGCAGATGCGTCGGCAGCAGAAGCCGGCTGCGTTGGAGGAGCCGGAGGAACGACAGGGAATCAGTTTGTTCGAACTGTTTATAGATACAAATATGTATACGGTATACAAGAATGGGGAGGCTCTTGATCTGACGCATCGGGAGTTCGAACTGCTCTACTATTTGGTGAGGAATACGGGTAAGGTGATGACCCGTGAGCACCTGCTGCAAGCCGTATGGGGATATGAATACTTCGGTGATGTACGGACCGTGGACGTAACGATCCGCCGACTGCGGGAGAAGATCGAGAATGATCCGAGCAAGCCGGAATATATACTGACACGGCGTGGTCTAGGATATATGATGCGTAGTTCCAAGGTGGGTGGTTTTTAGATGCGGTTGCCCGCTTTCTTCCGTACGCTCCAAGTGAAGCTGATCATTATCTATGTACTGCTGATCTTGATTGCCATGCAATTGATAGGGGTTTATTTTGTGAGCGCGATGAAGACCTCATTAACCAGCAATTTCACGAAGGAATTGCAGGAGCGGGCGGAGCTACTCTCCGTTCTGGCCGCACAGAATTTGGGCGTGGTCGGGGAGTCGGCGGAAGAGTCGATGGAGAACTTGCGTGTATTGGTCAATAACCTGTTCACGATCAATGGAGCTGAGATTCAGGTATTGGATGCCAGCGGTAAAGTGTTGACGACTTCTAAGCCGTCGCATGCCGATTATGTTGGCACGAAGAACACGCAGACGGTAGTCAGCCGTGCCCTACAGGGTATCCGCGACAATGAGGAGTATATTATCGATGATGACAACATCCGTAAGAAAGTCGTGGCCAAGCCGGTAGTTAGCGACGGCAAGATTGTTGGGGCGATCTATATAGCTGCCTCAATGAGTGAGCTATATGCGACGATGGAGCGGATTAACAATATTTTTATATCTGGAATACTGCTGGCACTGGGACTGACAGCCGTACTCGGTGTCATTCTCGCTCATACGATCACTGCGCCGATCAAGGAACTGACACGGCAGGCGACAGCTGTGGCGGAGGGGCGGTTCCATCAGAAGATGCCGGAATTCGGCAACGATGAGATCGGCCAGCTCAGCAAAGCGTTCAATTATATGACGAGCAGGTTAAGTGACGCACTCGCACAGAACGAAGAGGAGAAGGAGAAGCTGGCTTCGATTCTGACTAACATGAGTGATGGCGTCATCGCTACGGATGAGAACAATAAGGTGATTCTCATGAACAGGCGTGCCAGCGAGATGCTTAATGTCGAGGAAGAGCTGGCAGGCAATATGGATATTATGGAGCTGCTTCAACTTACAGAGGAGGAGCAGGTGATCTACGCTCAGGGCACGATGCATTCTACTTTGTTGGAGAATGAGACATCTGAGGGCGATGAGTTCATGATCCGTGTGACCTTCACGCCGATTCATCGCCGCGAGATTGGGATTGTCGGTACGATTGCTGTATTGCAGGACGTAACTGAGCAAGAGAAGCTGGAGGCATCGCGTCGTGAATTCGTAGCCAACGTGTCTCATGAGCTGCGTACACCACTAACGACGATTAAGAGTTATACGGAGGCGCTGGAGGATGGCGCCATGCAGGACGCGGAGCTTGGGCCGAAGTTCGCCTCGGTTATCCAGAACCAGACAGAACGGATGATCCGGCTCGTTACGGACTTGCTGCATTTATCTCGGCTCGATTCGAAGGAGGCTGAGCTGCGCAAACGCCCAACGAATGTGATTGATATGCTGGAGGAGGTTGCTGACCGCTTCTCATTCCAGATGCAAGAGAAGAGCATTAGGCCGAGCTTGGGTGTAGACAACAGCGTAGGTACGGTCTGGATTGATCGGGATCAGATTGATCAGGTATTGGACAATCTGATCTCTAATGCGCTGAAGTATACGCCGGAGGGTGGGTCTCTCTCTCTTGAAGCCAGAGACATGCATGATGGAATGCTGGCCATTTCGGTCGAGGATAACGGGATGGGGATTCCTAAGAAGGACCAGGAGCGTATCTTTGAGCGCTTCTATCGGGTGGACAAGGCCCGTTCAAGAAATATGGGCGGTACAGGCCTCGGTCTATCCATTGCCCGGGAAATTGTTAAGGCGCATGGCGGAACGATCTGGCTGCAATCAGAGCTGGGCAAAGGAACGAAGGTTACCTTCACCCTGCCACAGCAGGAGCAAGGGGGCAGGATGCCATGAGGGAGAAAATAAAATCGACGGCACTTGTTCTGCTTGTCATCTGCAGTCTGGTCCAGAGTTATTTCTTAATATATCGCTTGCCGGGCAGTGATCCGGTTGTAAAGACGGCGAATGATTATGTGAAGACCGAGAATATGGGGACGGAATTGGAAGCAGATGAACTACTCTATCCTTCGCAGATAACCGTTCATTTGGGAAATAATCGCCATACAGTCTTTTACCCCGAATCAACGTTCTATAATCTGATCTACTCCCGGTTAAAGGGCCGGCAGTTCGACGGGTTCCAGCGTTATCCCGTACAGAACATTAATTGGTCGGAAATTCGTAGCGATCAGATCGGGCTTGAGCTGGAGTTCGGCAAGGGGGTTCCAGTGGAGCTTCTGCAGAAGGTGATGCAGATCGCCAAAGATCCGCTGTTCGAAGGAGAGAGCATTAGCCGGCTCTTGATCTATAGCACCGAGACGGAGGATCAGGTAAGAGTCTTCTTCTTCAGCTCACGCGGAGATGTGGTCTATGAAGCGACCAAGGCCGACCTAACGGTACAGGACGTGAAGCAGCAGGCTGATTTCGGCAAGGACTGGGTCTCTTACACCATGGAGAACGGATACTACATTCCGGAACAGCCGATTGAAATGGTCGAGACTACACTGCTCACCGGATTGTTCTCTACAGAGCAAATGCAGAGCAGTCTGTTCTTTGATCCAAGTATTACCCGTTACATTCGTGAGAAGGATGGATCAGAGATTTATACAGATGGCAGGCGAAGCTTGCAGGTGCGTCAGGGCCGCAATTGGATCAATTATACGGACCCTGCGGCGGCAGCGGTAGCTGGTGAGAGCAGTCCGGGACGTAATGCGCTGTCTGCTGTCGATTTCGTCAATCAGCATGGAGGTTGGAACGGGAAATATCGGTTGGATCAGAACGAAGGGGCCAGCGCGGAATCGCAGACAGTTGTCTTCCAACAATACTACGGTTCCGGGCAGTATGGGGCGTTCCCGATTATTGATCAATCGACATTCCATTACGGGATTATCTCGCTTGAGCTTCGCCAAGGGACGATTACAGGTTATGAGCGTTCACTGATCTATTCGATCGGAGATGGATCGGATAAGAAGGTTGTGCAGCTTGCAGGTGGAGAAAAATTGCGGAAGAAGCTTGAATTGTTAAGTCAGGAGTCCGTCATCAAGCGCCTATATCCTGCTTATCTTCCTTCGCTTGGTGAGGAAGGGCTAAAGCTGACACCGATGTGGGTGGCCGAGCTGCAAAACGGGGCCACACGAATTTTGCCTTAGGGCGGGAGTGGTCATGATGGAATTCAATCAACCGCTAAATAGCTTCATGCAAGGTTGGAAAGGGGGCTGAAGGATGGATTGGAGCCGAGCGAAGAATGTGTTGATCTATGCTTTTTTACTGCTAAATCTGGTACTAGGTTATCAGCTATGGAATGATCTGCAGGAGCAGGCGGATTCCAATCTGGACTTCACCTCTCTTGAGAGCAATATTCAGAAGATGATGGATGAGAAGGGAATCAAGATTCTGGCGAAAATTCCGGGAGATACGCCAGCGCTGCCGAAAATCTCTTATCGCTTTGTAGACGGGGATCAGAACGACCGGATGATCAATCTGGAGTCGCCTGTTGACAGCAAGCTCATCTTTACGAGCAAGGAATTGGTTAACGCCTTGAAGGGAAGTATCCCTGATATCGGCGACTATTGGTATGATGAAGCGGCCAGTCGGGCCGGAGAGTTCATACTGCATCCTCTGGTCGATGGCAAATGGCCGTTGTTCAAGATTAATCTTACCCTCTATTACAGTGAGCAGAAGATTATATCGTACAGGCAGCCGAAGATTGAGGTCAGTGATCCGGGAGACGAGAAGGAACAGCGAGTATTATCTGCATCCAAGGCTCTCGGCAATTTGATCGAGAACTTCCTGCCGGATGGGGCGGTCGTTACAGAGATTGAGCTTGGTTATTATGGCGAGGTGTTCAATTCGGATGCCCACCTTCCTGCATCGCCGGCTTGGCGGTTTATTCTGGAGAGCGGCAAGGAGTATTACGTGCAGGGAATCAGCGGGGACGTCATCAGTCCGAATACAGAGAAAGCGAAGGAGTAATGGGGAAATGGGTCTACGATTTTCAGTATTATCAAGCGGATCGACGGGAAATGCGACACTGGTCGCTAATGGGGAGACGACATTGATGATCGATGCCGGATTCAGCGCCAAGCGTATTGATGAGTTGTTACAAGAACGCGGGGTCTCTGGTGAAGAGATCCAGGGTATTCTGGTAACGCATGAGCATTCGGATCATATTAAAGGACTTGGAGCGGTTGCGAGAAAATATAATCTCCCCATCTATGCCAATGAGAAGACCTGGGAGGCGATGGAGAAGGCGGTCGGGAAGATCGCCGAAGAGAACCGTCGAATCCTAGGGACAGGTGAAGCCCGGGATTTCGGTTCGCTGCGGGTAGAATCATTTGGCATCTCGCATGACGCCGCTGAGCCTGTGGCCTACTGCTTCTATGACGGCAAGCAGAAGCTGAGCGTGTGCACGGATCTAGGCTATGCCAGCGATAAAGTGAAGATGTCGATAGCTGATTCCGATGTCATCGTGCTTGAAGCGAATCATGATATCGAAATGCTGCGTATGGGGCGCTATCCCTGGAATATCAAGCGGCGTATTCTCGGCGATATGGGCCATTTGTCCAATGAAGCGACTGGCGAATTAATGAGCGAGATTCTAAGCGGACGGATCAAGCGGATCTATCTTGCCCATCTAAGCCGTGAACATAATATACCGGATCTGGCTAGAATGTCGGTAAGAGGAGCCATGGAGGACCGTGGCTGCTTCTATAAGGACAGCGAATTTAAGTTATGCGATACTTATTTTGATCGGCCTACGCCATGGGATACGGTGGCGGACTTATAAAGGAATTCAACTCGGCCGCTTTTGTCTCGATTTCGGTTCGGGTTACAATCCCTTTCTCAACTAATAGTTCGATAATTGTGCTGAGCGTTACCAGTTGGTGGTAATGCTCTTCTTTTATATCGGCCAACTTGGCCAGCATATTCACTTCATGCAATGGGGAGAGGGAATTGGAATCCATCGTCGTTTTGCTCCTTTAGAGATATTTTTACCAAATTTGGTTGGCAGTAATGGCCATCTACAGGTATAGGCATTTTGTAAGCGATTTCTAGTGAAATTTCCCTGAATGGAAAATACTATAGTCCCATCCGGTAACGCCTAGGATATGATAGAATGAAACTATAAAACTAAGCGTGTTCAAAAAGGCCAATGGACTTTTTGATTACTCTATAAAACTAGTGTAGTCCAGTTATGGGACAAACATTCCTGATTCAGCCAAAAAAGATGAGAAAAATGGTTCAGGAGAGCAACCTACAGGCCGATTTTGACGTCAGATAATTTGGGAATTGTGTGGGCATATGGCTTTGCTGTACCGGCATACAGTTTGAAGGGGAACTTAAGACTCTGATGGGTTGACCGGCCGAAGAACTGGATGAGAAATAGACATAAACCCAGGGCAGAGTCATGGAGGGGGAGACTTGATGGGATTGTTCGATGATGATTTTTACTCCACAAAGATATCTAGGCGGCATTTACGTAGATCACCAAAACAGCAGCAAGGCTGGAGGGCACCGAAACATAAGAAAAAGGGCCTATCCACCTGGCAAGTCTCATTGATCTCCTCTTTGCTAAGTGCAATATTTGTTGTGTTATTATTTGTGGTATTTACAGGGCTGAATTCCGCGAGGAATCCTGTGGATCTGATCAATACGGTTAGTAGCGATCCTTTCAACCGGATTAGCGTCGCGGCCGATAAGGTGTCGCCGAGCGTTGTTAGTATTCTGAATCATAATGAGTTCTCCAGAAGCAATCCCGATGATGCAGCACTAGGGTCCGGGGTTATCTTCAAGCAGGACGACGGCAAGGCATACATTATTACGAATAGTCATGTGATTAGCGGGGCGGATGATCTGGAGGTTGTGTCCAGCGACGGGGTGTCGCGAGAAGCAGAGATCGTCGGTCAAGATTCTATTAATGATATAGCTGTGCTGAGTATAGATAGCAAAGGGATTAGCTCTGTGATTGAGCTTGGCGATTCTGATAGCTTGCGGGCCGGTGAGACAGTGATTGCCGTCGGCAATCCGCTCGGACTTGGAGGAACATTGACTTCGGGGATCATTAGTTATACAAGCCGACTGATTCCTATATCGCTTAATCAGGATGGGGTCTACGATTGGGAGCAGAAAGTAATTCAGACCGATGCTGCGATTAATGAGGGCAATAGCGGCGGGGCATTGGTGGATCTGAAGGGCCGTCTGATCGGGATTAATACGATGAAGATTTCCGATACGGGCGTGGAAGGGCTCGGTTTTGCGATTCCGGTAAATGATGTGATGAAGACGGTGGAAGGCATTATGCAGTATGGCAAGGTCGTTCGTCCATATCTCGGGGTCTACTCGCTGGATCTCGATAATCCTTACGCGCCGATCGATGCTGAGCAGCGCAAGCAGTTGAAGCTACCGCAGAATATTACATCTGGGGTGATCGTATTGGAAGCGCACGGTCCGGCTCAACTAGCGGGGTTACAGCTCAATGATGTCATTGTGCAGCTTGATAAAGAGCCCATCGCTTCGACACGGGAACTCCGCAAGTATTTGTATGACGAGAAGAAGGTCGGGGATACGCTCGAGGTTACCTTCTATCGTGACGGCAAACTGCAGACGTCGAACTGCAAGCTAACGGATAAACCATCTGAGGCGGAGATCGAAGCCGGCCTTGGGGATAGATAATAATCTTACTTATTGCGTGTAACAACACCTAACAGTTTAAGGCGCGTGATGCTGTTCTATCAGCTCATGCGCCTTAATCATTTACCGTTTAGCGGAGATAGGCTTAGGAGATACTGTTTGAATAATGTATTACTTTGAATTTGGCTTAATCCAGTAAAGAGGGGGAACGGTATGTTAGCAGATATTAGGGTCGATGAAGGTGGTTATACCGCTTGCTTCACTCGTCATTTCAGTCATTCTACTGCAGAGGTCTGGTCTTATCTGACAGACAACGAGAAGCTGAAGCAATGGTTCTCTGAGTTGCAGGTGGACAAGCTACGTGAGGGCGGAGTGATCAAGTTCGATATGCGGGATGGGACTTTTATAGAGCTTGAAATTACGAAGCTTAATTTGGGTTCTGTCTTGGAATATACTTGGGGAGCAGATCGAGTTCGCTTCGAATTGTATCCGGAATCGGATGGATGCCGTTTGCTTCTAGTTGAGAAGCTAAGCAAGATTACCGATCATACCCCTAAGGATCTGGCCGGTTGGCATGTATGTCTGGATATGATACAAGTATTGCTTGGTGAGAAGACCATAGAATCGCGGGAAGAGGAATGGAAAATAAGGTATCAGGAATATTCTCAGCTGATTAGGACTCTCTAGTCGATCAGGGGGATGTCCTCCAGGTCTGTAGATCCATCGGGAATATGAATTTTATTTTCTCCATTGACGGATTCGTCAAGCGGTGTTAATATCAAGCTAAAGTTTAAACCTTTATACTTTGTTTTGGTTTTGTTCGTGTTAATGGGCATTAATCTATCAATTCAGAGGAAATAAGGGTTTTTTTATATCTATAAAGTTTAAAGGTTTAAACTTTCGTGTGTGGTGAAGAGCTATAGCATTTGATAATATCATGTTTGAATCTGAAATTAGAGAATGAAGGAGATAACGCATAGATGAATATTCACGATGTAGCGAAAAAGTCCGGTCTCTCTGTAGTAACGGTATCGCGGGTAATAAATAACTCGCCATCGGTACGGGAAGCAAATAGACAGAAGGTGCTGAAGGCGATGGAGGAGCTGAACTATCAGCCTAATTCAGCTGCACAGAGCCTGGTACGCGGTAGAACAGGAGTTATCGGCATGTCGATAACCAATTTTAATGATTCTTTTTATGATCGTGTTATTCGCGTAGTGAACCGAAAGCTGGCAGAGCAGGGATATTTCCTCGCCTTGTCGATTGCGGAGAATGAGGGAGAGGGCGACAATTTTCTGTTTCAGAAGGACCGTGTAGACGGCATTATTTTACTGTCTCCTATTGAGGAAGAGCAATACGTCGCCGAGCTGAAAAGAAAGAGAATCCCGTTTGTCCTGCTCGACAACCAGTTCTCACATGATGATGTATCCAGTGTCCTGGTGGATAACTACCAGGGCGGGTATGATGCGACCAAGCATTTAATCGAATTGGGTCATACCAGGATTGCCTATATCGGTGGACCTTCGGTATTCCTCAGTGTGGCGGAGAGGCGAAGAGGTTATATCCAGGCCTTGGCTGATGCGGGATTATCCTCCTTTGCCATTGAATACAGCGGCTTTACAGTTAGCAGTGGTTATGAGATTGCACGCAAATGGATCCGCGATGACACTTTACCGACAGCTATTTTCGCCGGGGATGACTTCATTGCCCTAGGGGTTGTACAGGCGCTTCGTGAGGAGGGAATTATGGTGCCACACGACATATCGGTCGTCGGCTTCGACGATCAGCAATTCGTGGCTGAATTTTTCCCAAGACTGACGACAGTAAGGCAGCCGGAGGCGCAACTGGGCAGCATCGGCGTGGATTTGCTGCTTAAGCACATCAACGGGGAGATGGCGGAACCGACGGTAACAAAGCTTGCTCCTCAGCTTCTAGTACGTGAATCCACGGCATATGTGAAGCGGACATAATGATCATTTAGGAGTGAAACGAACTGGTGAGATACTATTTAGGAGTAGATGGAGGCGGCAGTAAAACCTACGCAGTGATTACAGATGAACATGGTTATGTGATCGGAGTGGGGAGAGGAGGGAACGGCAATCATCAGAAGAACCGACGGGAGGCGGAGCTCAGCTTGAAGCAAGCTGTGACAGAGGCCCTGGGAGCTGCCAAGTTGACGGAAGAACAAATCGAGTTCGCCTGGTTCGGTCTGGCTGGGGCTGACCGGGAAAGTGATTTCCACATCTTGCGGCCGATCATTGCTGGACTAGGCCTGCCGCACACAGAAATCTCCTGCGATACCTGGATTGCTCTGCGGGCAGGAACGGAAGAAAGCCATGGGGTAGTGCTGATTTGCGGCTCGGGAGTGAACTGCTCAGGCAAGAATCGGACTGGAGACACGTTTCAATGCGGCGGGTTTGGTTACCGGTTCGGCGACTTCGGAGGTGGTTACGACTTGAGCGTTGAGGTATTCCGCACCGTGATCCGTTCCTACGAAGGAAGGGAGAAAGCGACCGCGTTATCGGAAAAAATTATTGATTTACTCGGTTATTCCAGCGTTGCTGAGCTTAGAGATGATTTTCTGGATCATTCAAGGCATCTACCTATCGGCGCTGCCGAGCTGTTGTTCCAAGCGGCTGAAGAAGGAGACGAAGTGGCGATCAGGCTGCTTGAGAAGCAGGGGGAGGAGCTGGGTCTCGCCGCAGTGGCGACTATCCATCAGTTGAATATGAGTGAAGACAGCTTCCAGCTCGTGCTCGCAGGTAGCCTGCTTACGAAGGGAGACCGCTTAGGCATTATTAGATCTGCTATAGAGCAGAAGGTGAAGCAGACAGCGCCGAAAGGTACGCTGACGATTCTGGATCAGGAACCTGTCGTCGGAGCGGTGATCCTAGCTATGGAGCGCAGCCGTATACATATCCATTCAGAACTGCTGGAACGCCTGTCGCAGGTCAATATCCCATGAAAAAGGAAATATGTGGTCAGACTTAGCTTCAATTCATTTAAAAGTCAAACGAAGGAAGGGTCTATCATGAAGGAAGCATTGAAGTTAGTTGTGATTGGTGGAGGTTCTTCTTATACTCCTGAGTTGATCGAAGGGGTGATCAAGCATCATGCGGAGCTGCCAGTTGGCGAAGTATGGCTGGTCGATATTGAGGAAGGCAGAGAGAAGCTGCGGATCATCACCGAGCTAAGCAAGCGGATGGTTGAGAAATCCGGGCTCCCGATCAAGGTGTATGAGACGCTCAATCGCAGAGAAGCAATTGCTGAAGCGGATTTTGTCTGCACGCAAATTCGCGTAGGTATGCTGGAGGCGCGAAAGCACGATGAGCTTATTCCTTTGAAATACAACGTAATTGGTCAGGAGACGACCGGACCAGGCGGGATGATGAAGGGACTAAGAACGATCCCGGTGATCCTGGACATTTGCAAAGATATCGAGGAGCTTGCACCGGATGCCTGGCTGCTTAATTTCACGAATCCGGCCGGGATGGTCACGGAAGCGGTCCATAAATATTCATCTGTAAGAAGTGTAGGATTGTGCAATTCGCCAATCGGATTCCAGAAGTGGCTGATGGGGTTTTTCAAGCTTCCTGCCGAGCGGATCTATGCCGAATTCGTAGGTATCAACCATTTGCATTGGGTCTCGGATGTTGTTATTGACGGCCAGAGCAAGCTGCAGGAGCTGATCGATTACCCGCAGAGCTATAAAGCGAGCAATGTTCCTTTTGACGGCTGGAGCCATCGGTTTCTCGATTCATTGAAAGCGATTCCATCCTACTATCTGAGCTACTATTACATGACGGAGGATCTGTTGAGGGAACAGCAGGAAGCGGCCCGGACGACAGGCTCGCGCGCCGAGGTGGTCAAGAAGGTGGAGGAGGAACTGTTCCAGTTATACCGTAATGTGGAGCTGAAGGAGAAGCCGAAGCAGCTTGAGCAGCGCGGCGGTGCCTACTATTCGGAGGCCGCAGTACTGTTGATGCGCTCGATTCATAATGATTCACGGGATATCCAGACGCTGAACGTGAGGAATGGCAAAACGATCGACTTCTTGCCCGAGGACGCTTCAATCGAGGTGAATTGTATCGTCACCAAGCAAGGTCCGCTACCTATTCCGCTGCGGAAAATTCCTGCTTCTGTCAGAGGTCTGCTGGCGGCCGTGAAGCAATATGAGAGCCTGACGATTGATGCCGCCGTACGTGGCGATCGACAGACAGCGCTGCAAGCGATGGCCCATCATCCATTGGTGCCGACTGTCAGTATCGCTGAACAGCTGCTGGATGAAATGTTGGAGCAGAACAAGCAGTACCTGCCGCTATTTCATTAGATATTGCAAATAAGGGAGGGGAAAGCGGATGAAGGCAGCCTCTAGGCCGAATAAGCGGAACAGTTATTGGAAGCAGTTCTGGAAGCAATGGGATTTGCAATCGATGGTTATACCTGGCGTTATCCTTGTATTCATCTTTAGTTATATACCGATGTACGGCGTTCTTATGGCTTTTCAGCAATACGATATCTTTGCGGGAATTTCGGGGAGCCGTTGGGTAGGCTTGATGAATTTCCGGATGTTCTTCGACGCACCGGAGTTTTTCAACGTGATGCGCAATACGATTGTCATTAGCTTATTGAAGCTGGTCGTATCTTTCCCGGCGCCAATCATTCTTGCCCTGATGCTGAATGAAGTCGGGAATATGGCCTTCAAAAGATTTATTCAGACGGTCAGCTACTTGCCTTATTTCCTGTCATGGGTCATTGTGTCGGGGTTCGTGTTCTCCCTTTTATCGGTGGATAACGGTACGGTGAATATTTTACTGGAGAAGCTTAATCTGATTGAGCATCCGATCAACTTCCTGGCGATCCCGGAATATTTCTGGTCCATTCTTGTAAGCGTTAACGTCTGGAAAGAAGTCGGCTTTGCAAGCATCGTCTATCTAGCCGCTATCGCCGGTGTTGACCCGACCTTATATGAGGCGGCTTCGATCGATGGTGCGAGCAGATTCAAGCAGATCTATTTAATTACGCTGCCCAGCATAGCACCGATCATTATCATCTTCATGATCCTGGCAATTGGCAACATCTTAAGCGCTGGGTTCGAAGACATTCTACTGCTGGCCAACAATCCGATTCTGCGTGATTATTCCGATGTGATCGATACTTATGTGTATCGTGTCGGGATATTGAATGCTAGATTCTCATATGCCACAGCGGTAGGGCTGTTCAAGGCGGTTATTAGCGTAGGCCTGCTTGTCATCGCTAACAAGATTGCACGCCGGGCAGACGTTAGTCTCTGGTAAAGACTGCAATCATAAAGGGGGAACGAAAAATGAGGCTAAGTCTAGGGGATAAAATCCTGCAGCGGACGATTTACATTTTGTTGACGCTGCTTGCGGTTGTGATGCTCTATCCGTTCTGGAACTCGCTTGTGATCTCTTTCAATCTGGGGAGCGATACATCGCTTGGCGGTGTCACCTTATGGCCAAGGGCCTTTACGCTGGAGAACTATTATATCGTGTTTCAGGATAAGCGACTGCTGAATTCCTTCGGGATCACGATTTTGAGAACGTTGTCCGGAACATTGCTGTCTGTATTTTTTACAGCGCTGCTAGCCTACGGGATGTCCAAGAAGACGCTCTTAATGCGTAAATATTACATGGTCTATTTCATTGTAACGATGTTCTTCAGCGGTGGCCTGATTCCTACTTATATGCTTATTCGTTCTCTCGGGATGCTGGATACGCTGTGGGTGTTTATTATTCCGGGAATCATCAGTATCTATAACATGATCGTGATACGTACGTTCTTCTCGGCGCTGCCTGATGGGCTGGAGGAATCAGCAAAAATAGACGGCTGCAGCAACTACGGCATCTTCTTCCGGATCGTCATTCCGGTCTCGGGGCCGGTGTTGGCTACCATATCGCTATTTACAGCCGTTGGCCACTGGAATGACTGGTTCACGGGGGCGATCTATATTACCAAGGATCATCTGCTGCCGATTCAGACCCTACTCCGCCAAATTATGAACTCCAACATCATGACAGAGATTTCATCATCGAATGCGATAGCACTGGACCATATCAACCGCAATCGGACGGTTACAACCAAATCGTTAACGATGGCTACCATGATGATTGCGACGATCCCGATTATTCTGACCTATCCGTTCCTGCAGAAGTATTTTGTTAAGGGCGTATTGATCGGGTCGTTAAAAGAATAATTTCAATATATTTTAAGGGAAGAAGGGGAAAAGATGAACCAACGATGGAGATGGGCTTCGCTTCTATTAGTATCTGTGCTTGTGTTCCTTACGGCATGCAGCAATGGAGGCGGAGCGAATAACGCTGGCGGGTCTTCACAGGACAACCGTGGGCCGGCAAATGAGGCAGTCGATGATGGCAGCGGCATTAAGCCGGTTACGTTCAGCTTCTATGGGCATTATGACTGGCTGACCACAGCACCTTGGGGAGAGAATGAAGCAACACAATGGATCAAGGAGAACCGCAAGGTTACCGTAGAGCCTGTACAATCGGGCGGAGCTGCAGAAGAGAAACTGAACACGATGATCGTCAGCAATAATCTGCCGGACGTTATATTCACAGATCGAGGCGCCACGGTGGAGCGTCTAGTCAAGGCCGGGAAACTGGTTGCGCTGGATGATTACTATGAGAAGTACCCGAATTTCAAGAAATACGTCAAGGAATCAACGCTTAATCTGCTGCGCTCGGAGGACGGGAAAATCTATCAAATTCCGAACTGGTACACCTCGGGAACGTTCGGCAATGGCGGCTGGATGGTGAACAAGGACATTTATAATGAGCTGGGTAGACCGGCCTTGGAGACATTCGATGATCTGTATCAATATTTATTACAGGTACGTGATAAATACCCGAATGTCGTGCCTCTGGAGGTTGGGGAGAAGGGAGCCGGGCTTGAGATCATGTACGGCGGATTCAAGGAGGATTCGACCAGTAAGAACATCTCCCTGATGGGTTATCCCGAAGGCGACAAGTTGGTGTCCATTTATGAAGATCCTGCCTTTGAGGAGCTGATGCTGTATGTCAATAAGCTGTTCCGCGAGCGTCTGATCACGCAGGATGCGCTGCAGCAGACCCAGGATGCCGTGAAGGAGAAGGTAAATACGGGCCGGGTCGCGGTCATGATCGAATCCAATATTACGACCTATGGCGCAGAGGGGCACCGTGCTCTAACCGGGAAAAATCCCGACAGCGGTTATGAGATCATCTGGCCCCTCCGTAAAGCGGGGCTCGATAAGAACAAAGTATTTATAAGCGGTTTCGAGAGCTTGGGCTGGAATGTCAACGTGATTACTACGAAGGCGAAGGACCCGGAAGCGATATTTGCTTATTATGACTGGGTTACTGGCCCTGAGGGGCAGAAGGTATTATTCTTTGGGCCAAAGGGATTGTTCTGGGATGAAGAGGATGCCGATGGGGCGCCGATTCCGAACGAGAGATACAAGACCGGGGACACCAACGAGCGTACGGAGAAGATGCGGAAGTTCGAGGATTTCAACTGGGCAGGCAATACGACGTTTATCGATACGGCCAAGATGAGTCTGGAGACGGCGCTCTCCGAGAACCAGAGATCATGGGAGACGGTGGCTCAGTCTACGGTGACCTGGGCGACTTCCAAGGACATTACTGAATTCGTGAACACAGATCCGATCCCAGATACAGACATAGGTATTATCTCGCAAAATGTCCGTGATATTTTCACCGTATCCTTTGCCAAGATGGTCCATGCTAAATCCGACGATGAAGTATTGTCTGTTCTGGCGACAGCTAAGCAGGATTCAAACAAAGCCGGCCTGGATAAGCTGCTGCAATTCAGAACAGAGAGATGGCAGGAGAATGTCAAGAAGATCAATATGAGTCAATGAATTCTATGAAATGGAGGCAAAGAGTATGAAGTCTGCACTGAAATCGAGGTTAGCTGTGATAATAAGTGTATCGATGATATTGGCGCTGCTTGGTAGCCATATTGCTTCTGTGGGTTCTGTTCAAGCTTCTGAACCGGCGAATACGCCATTTGAAACAGAGGTTATTGTACGAACAGTCAATCAGTTCAAGAAAAAGTCCGATGTGACGAACTTCGTGAGCATGGCTAAACAGTACGGGGTGGATGTTATCAGCATGAATGTCAAGCAGGACGAAGACGATGAGGTTCCTTCAGGGCGGGTGTTCTATCATAGTAGCATCGCTCCAATTGCCGCAGGATATCATACATTCGATGCCCTTCAGGAGGTTATCACGGCTGCTCATAACGTGGGAATCAAGGTTCATGCCTGGATTCCACAATTCCACGACCAAGAGGCATTTATCAAAAATAGCAATTGGCAAATGAAGGCGCTCATTAACGGAGTTCCTACACCTTTTACAGGCTCGAATGGGAGTGAGTATTTCGTCAATCCTCTTCATCATGAAGTACAGCAGTATGAGCGTTCCATTATTCAGGAAGTAGTAGAAAATTATAATGTGGACGGCGTAGTGCTGGACTGGATCCGCTTCGATGATTACAACATGGACGTAAGCGATTATACGGTGCAGAAGTTCCAACAGCAATTCGGGTATTCCCCGCTTAATATTAACTTTGCCGTGAATTCACCTCAGCGGGATCAGTGGAATGAGTGGAGAACGGATCAGATCGGCCTGTACGTAGGCGATATTCGCCAGGATCTCTCGTTATCATCAAAGCCGGATATGCAGCTCGGGGTGTATATTCTGCCGCCGGAATTCGTAGAGGTCGGCCAGGACGTGTCCAAGTTCAAGCAGTATATTGACTTCATCGCTCCAATGGCTTATTTCGATGACTGGGATTTCAATAGCGATTGGGTTTATAGCGATCAATACGGGATATTGAAGGATACCGCTGACCGCATTAGCGGCGAGAATGTGGAAATCGTAGCGACGTTGGATAATGACTGGAGCGATGATGAGTATCAGGAAGTGTATAAAGGAATCCGTGATAATTATCCAGGCATAAAGCGCTTATCCTTCTTTGCGTACAACAAATGGCCGGAATCCGAGCTGGCCAAGATTAATCAACGAACAACCTGGCCTACTCCCGACTGGACGCCCCCTGTAGAGCAGGATTATCAGGCAAATCTGCCGGCAGGCTGGAGTGCGAGAAATATTGGTCTGATGCCGGGAGATGCCGGGTACAATAGCGTGAACAAGCAATTTACGATCAGCAGTCGCTCCACCGATATATGGGGAAATAGCGATCAGTTGAACTATATATATCAGCCGATCAGCGGAAATGTTGATACGATCGTTCAGATCAAATCGATGAGCGCTATGGACGAATGGGCGAAAGCGGGGATTATGATCCGGGAGTCGCTGGCTGGCGATGCGAAGCATGTAGATATGATGATGACACCGGGGAATGGGGCTACCTTCCAATACAGACAGGAGACCCACGGCGGGATGAGCGACCAGACAGCAAATGCAACGGTGCCCCGGTGGCTTAAACTAAGTAGAAGCGGTAATAATTTCACGGGTTCGGTATCCTCCAACGGTACGAAATGGACGAAGATCGGTACGGTTACGATCTCTATGAATCAGCAGGTGTATATAGGCCTGGCAGTCAGTAACCCTGGAGATAACCAGACAAACAAGGCCGTGATCGGGAATGTGAGTATCTCTCAATAAGGAATAAACCTCTCTAGAAGAGCAGCTGTTTGCTGAATCCGATAGAGAGGTTTTTTCTTGGTATCTATGGCAGGCAGGATAATACCATTATTCTCCTATTCCTTTTTTACTATTGTATACCTTCCATTGTTTTCTAAGTTTTTTAAGAAATCCGTGCTGTTTTCTTTCATTTTGCAACAGCCTTAAATACCTCATGAGCAGGCGATATCGTTGTTCATCGTGATGGTCAAGCTTGTGCATTTCATCAAGAATGTCGTTATTCAAATTATGTCTACCCCCTGAAGAGATTCGTACAAGTGTGTTCTATTTTATATGAGTAAACTCAATATAATCTGAACATCCATTTCATGTTATAGTCTATAGCTATAGAGATGAAGTTCGTCGTAAATTTCAATTTCTGAACCTGAGAGGGATCCTAATGAGAAGTATCCTAATGAAGTATCTGGCTAAATTCACAACGCTTAGCGAAGAAGAACAGCAAGCGATTATTGATGATATATGTGTCGTGGAATATAAGAAGGGCACGATACTGATTCGGCAAGGTGACATTCCGACGAAATGTTATTTCGTTTTAAAGGGGTGCATCAGGCAATTTTCCATCGATGAGGCAGGGAAGGAGACAACCTCTAATTTCTATACCGAAGAGCAAGCTGCTTCTATCTTCAACTACTATAGGCAGGATCGGTCATCCCCTTACACTTTAGCTTGTCTGGAGGACTGTGTACTGGTTGTTGGCAATCTGGATATGGAACAGGACATGTTCAGCAAATATGCACAACTGGAGACGATGACCCGCAAAATGGTAGAGGAGAACCTGGGGGAGGTTCAAGATGAGTGGTCTTCATTCATCTCCTCTACACCTGAAGAGCGGTATAAGGCATTAATGCGGAGAAGGCCTGATTTAGCCGAACG
This sequence comes from Paenibacillus lutimineralis, assembly GCF_003991425.1. Lineage (NCBI taxonomy): Bacteria > Bacillati > Bacillota > Bacilli > Caryophanales > Paenibacillaceae > Paenibacillus > Paenibacillus lutimineralis. The sequence goes on along the minus strand of NZ_CP034346.1, from coordinate 6,440,532 downwards.
TGTACCTCAGCATCAATTAGCCAGTTATCTCGGTATGACTCCAGAGTCATTAAGCCGAATCAAGAGACGGATTCACGAGCAGGATTTTTAAATAGCAGCCAGATGGCTAGTCCCAGCTCCCCTAGAGTCATTGGCAGAGTGAAGATAAGGGTAAGAGTTGAGATCAATTTACTATACTCCGGTAGAAAGATATTGCATAAGTGAATGAAAATATAGCCTATTCCCCCGAGCAACAAGAGGATGCCGATAATTCTTGGAATATTACGTGATCGGAGAGTTAAATAGCCCACAACGAGAAGATGTCCTCCAAAAATGATCAAACCGATCGACCAGATCGATTGAAATGCATTAAGAGATAGCATCATCAAGGCTTGAAGCTGTTCGATACTAAATGAAGCTAAAGAGGCACTATTCGTGATGAGCAGCAGTACAAACACTAAATTCAGGATAACTATACCGAGTATGGCGGAATAGATAAGACGAAGCCAGGCCGCGAGCAGGGAAAGACCTTTGTGGACGGGGGCGAGGACCAAATAAAGCGCCCAGGCAGCGACAACGTCACAGATTAGAATGATTACCCATCCGAAGAGCTCGGCTTTGAACAGGTTGATCGAGGTGAGGATGTTCTGAAATGTCAGTGCGGGGTTATTCTGCACTACAAGGCGTCCATGAATGAAGCCATAGGCAAAGAATGCTGCGAATGCCATGACAATTAACGATGTACCGGCGGTTAGCGCAGACATCCGTGGGTCCGATAATTTTTTAACACTTCTCATATAAGTAACCTCCTGTATGAAGATATCTGCTCTTATTTTAGATAGGAGCTGGATTCTGATCATTGACTTAAGTCAAGAGAGTAGCTGATTCTCATCAGGAGGATACCCATAGAAGGAGGGGACATATTTTCCACGGGAAAGTATGCGTAAATTGGTTCCTTTTTGCGCTGGAGTATGGTAGAACAGATACAGGATGTTTGTAATTCTAGAAGCGTATGCTTAGTAGCTGCGGCAACAGAGAGGATGCTTTACGTATATGTATGTAGTATGCAAAGATCATGTAGAAGTAGCCATCGATAAGTTCATTAAAGAGTTCGAGGAAGCACCGGACGTTGTAGATTTGGAACATACGAAATTTATTGATTGGGAGCCGCCGGTAAAGTGTGAAGAATGCCAGCACGAGGCGCGGTTCTTAGTTGTGTGATAATGATAGTGAAGAACAATAAGCTCTCCCTTTTTGGGAGGGCTTGTTTTTTTAGCTGAAAGGTCAATTTGAAAGGATTCCGTAAAATTAAAAACCTAAAGCCCTTGAAAGTGACGTTGCGTCATTTTGTATAATCGAAGCAATGATGTAATTTCCAATAATTATGAAGGGGGCTGCAGTTATGAAGGAAGATGATGCCATTATTTATGGATGTGTCATCATTGGCGCGGGGCTTGGTTTTATAGTGGATAAGGCATTGCCTGGGGTCGTTATTGGGCTTGGACTGGGGTACTTGCTGAAATATGCTGTAATTAAGGATAGAGAAGAATAACACGGGGAGGTACCTTGTCTTGATTCATATTAAAGAAGTTGCAAAACAGACAGACATTTCCGTCCGAACTCTTCGGTACTATGATCAGATCGGATTGCTGACTGCACCTGCCAAAACAGAGGGAGGACATCGTCTCTATACAGAAGAGGAGCTGAAGAGGCTCCAATATATCCATTTCTTCAAAGGGATGGGCTACAGTCTGCAAGAGATTAAAGAAATGCTATCTGACCCCAATTGGAATTGGCTGGACAGTCTAAATAAACAATTGGCCTGTATCCTAGAAGAGCAGCAGAGATTAAAGCGTATGGAATCTTCTCTGCGGGAGCTAATCCATGGAATTGTTGTCGAAGTGGGGGATGAACAGGCGGCAGTGCAGAAGCTAATTCAGTTATCCCAGCAATACAAGAAAAGATCGCCTACTTTGAAGCAGAGTATATTTAGCGAGAGGGAGAGGGAGCTATTAGCGAGAGTTCCAAAAATGAACGGAGAGGATCCAGCTACAATGGAGTGGATCGCCCTGCTGGGCCAGTTGAAGCAGCATATGAAGGATGGTCCTGATTCACCTAAGGTTCAAAATATTATACGCCGTATGCTGGAAAAGCAAGTGGAAGAATTTGAAGATGAAGGTGAATTCATTAATAAATTATGGGAAGTGAGAAAATCCCCGCAGCAATCGGAGCTGCTTGGACTTTATCCGATTGATCAGGAGATTCTTGATTTTATGGAGCAGGCTTATGAGGCTCATATGGTTGAAGTACAAGGGATACTAGGAGAGAAGGGGGAGTATCGTGAGTCTTGAACTACTAGGTATGATCGGCGGACTAGCTCTATTAGATACACTTAGTCCGGCAACTCTGGGAGTAACGATTTATTTGCTGCTTTCTGAAAAGGAGCGATTAGGTTCACGCTTAATGATTTATTTAGGCACGGTTGCCGCTCTTTATTTCTCGGTAGGCTTTGCGCTCATGTTAGGCCTGGATACGCTGTTGTCTACGCTATCCTCGATTCTTGAGCATCGGTCCATTAGTTGGATGATGATGATCATTGGCACCATTTTATTCATAGCCAGCTTCTTCTATCCTACAGGTAAGAAAAGGGCAGATCTGCCAAGACCGAAGTCCAGAAGTAAAGCCGCTATGATTGCCCTCGGATTTACGACATCCGTGGTTGAAGTGGGGGCGGCATTTCCTTATTTTGCAGCGATTGGTCTTATGACTACCGCCAATTTACCTGCGTATCAGTGGCTTGTCATTCTAGGCGGCTATAATTTCATAATGATTCTGCCGCCACTTGTATTGTTTATCCTACATGCATTATTTGGTAAGGCCATGCAACGACCATTGGAACGGCTACGAATCAAGCTTTCAAATACAGGATCGGCCCTTTCGTGGATTATGTGTATCGTTGGACTGATTTTAATTTTTAATAGTGTAGACAATCTATAAATGGAGCCTAACCCTCTACATTATCCTAAAGTGGATGGATACAATTGAACGTTTAACATAGATTAAACGTATTATATTTGTTCTGTTAGAACAGAAAAGATATGAGGCTGTACACATCCATGGAAGGGTGAGGAAAGATGCTTACAATAAGACATTTTACGAAGAGCTATAAAGGCGGTAAGAAGGCCGTAGACGACTTGAATCTGGTGGTTGAAAAAGGTGACATTTACGGTTTTATCGGACATAACGGGGCAGGAAAGACGACGACGATCCGCTCAGTCGTTGGTGTACTGGACTTTGAAGAAGGGGATATTGAAATTGACGGTATCTCGATCAAGAAAGACCCGGTTGCCTGCAAGAGGGTTACTGCCTATATTCCGGACAACCCGGATCTATACGATCATCTTACTGGCATACAGTATTTGAATTTTATCGGTGATCTCTATAGCGTGTCGAAGACAGATCGAGAGCGGCTGATTAAGCAATATGGCGATGCCTTTCAAATTACAGCCAGTTTGGGGAATTTGATCTCCTCGTACTCTCATGGTATGAAGCAGAAGCTGGCGATTATCTCTGCTCTGATTCATCAACCGAAGCTGTTGGTCCTGGACGAACCTTTTGTCGGACTTGACCCACAGGCGGCCCATACGTTAAAGGCGATCATGGCAGACCTGTGCAGGAACGGCAGTGCCATCTTCTTCTCCACCCATGTGCTTGATGTGGCAGAGAAGCTGTGTAATAAGATTGCTATTATTAAAGCGGGTCGTTTGATCACTTATGGCAAGACTGAGGATGTGAAGGGGGATCATAGCCTCGAAGATGTATTCCTGGAGTTGATAGATAATGATTAATATATGGCGTTTAACAAAGATACAGCTGCTCTCCACATTTGGCTTGAATAAAGCATTGCATACTTGCGATGGTAAGGAAAGGCGCAAATTTCTTCTTCTCAGTATCGGTATTCTGATTGGTGTGGTTATGATTGCAGGATATTCTTTTGTGTACAGCTACTTAATGGCGCAGACCTTTGAACAAATTGGGCGTATGGATCTGCTGCTGGCTATCATGATGGCAGCAACATCGATACTCGGGTTCTTTACAACGATTTATAAAGCTAGCGGGGTATTATATAGCTACAAAGACTATGATTTGGTCATGTCGTTACCTATCCGAACAAGCTACGTGGTAGCGAGCCGTGTTCTTCAGCTCTATGTGCTAAATTTATTTTTCATGTTGATACTGATGCTGCCGGCTGGTGCGGTATATGCAATAAAAGTGAATCCAGAAGTGGTATTTTATCTGTCATTTCTAATTACACTCTTGTTTATTCCGTTATTACCTATTATTGCGGCAGCCCTAATTGGTGCGCTGATCAGCTGGGTCTCCTCCCGGTTTAGAGCGAGTCGAGTGATCACCATTGTTCTAACCATGGCCGTAACGATTGGAATTATGGCCGGATTGTTCAGCCTCAAAGGAAACGAGCAGATGCTTACAGATATGAGTACGCAATTGGCAGATATGATCTTTAAGCTGTATCCTCTTGCAGCCATGTATGTAGATGCCGTTTGCTCCTATCAGATCGGCCCGTTGCTATTATTTATGGCCATTTCGTTGCTGGCGTTCATCTTGTTCTCTATTGTACTTGGCACGAGATATAAAGCGATACACACAGGCTTAACGACGTCCCATACAAGCAGTAAATATGTGATGAGATCACTGAAAGCTTCTTCTCCTTTTCGTGCCTTGTATGTCAAGGAACTGCGGCGATATTTTAGTTCTTCTTTATATGTACTGAATACGAGTATAATCATGATTTTTCTGCTCGTGACATCGATTGCCCTATTGTTCATTGGCTCGGAGAAGCTTGGGCAATTGATAGAAATTCCACAAATGTCTGACTACTTGGGGCGAATGGCTCCACTGGTCGTTTCTTTGTTCGTCACATTAAGCTGCACATCAGCAAGTTCTATTTCTCTGGAAGGCAACCATTTATGGATACTCAAAAGCTCGCCCGTATCAAAGAAAGATATTCTGCTTAGCAAGGTCGCGGTCAATCTTACCGTCACCATACCAATCTCGGTAGTGAGCTGCTTGATGCTTATGATATCATTGCGCATGGGATGGATGGAGAGTCTGCTGTTGTTGGTGATCCCTGTGATCTATGCGTGTTATTCAGCGATGCTGGGGATTATAGTTAATTTGAAGTTTCCAAAACTGGACTGGACAAGCGAAGTTACTGCGATTAAGCAGAGTGCATCGGTACTCGTTTCTATGTTATTGGGCTTTATCAGCGTAGTGATTCCAGTTGCTATATTATTTTTGTTATCCCATGTGAACGGTAATCTCATTTTGTTGGGCATTGGAGTCATGATGTTGGCGGTATGCGGTATGATGTATAAATACATTGCGACCCAAGGGGAGCGGTTGTTCCAGGCACTTTAATGGTCATTTCGGTACAATGGTAAATGAACTCGTATCTCAAGGCAGCCATCCTGCAGCGATGCATCTGTGCTGCCTTCCATTTGTGCTGCCAGCAATTTAACGATGGACAAGCCAAGTCCTGTACTGCTGCCTCGTGCTTGATCTCCGGTGTAAAAGCGATCAAACAGCCGCTTCACATCAATGCTTGTGGCTGGATTAACACGATTGCGAAATGACAGGATGGCCTGTTCGTCCGTAGTAGGCAGGCTGACCTGCAGAGTTCCAGTTGAATGCTGTATCGCATTACGGATCAGATTCTGAATAATCCTTGTGATCATCTCCTGATCGCCAAGAATATAGGTAGGCGGGGCTTCCTTGAACTCAACGGTCAGCTTGTTGTCTTCAAGCGCTGGGACTGACGCGGCGAGGCACTCTGTTATCAGATTGGTCAAGTTGACCCGTCTGCTCTGAAGCTTTGGCTCGGCATGAACCAGACAGGAATACTCAAAGAAATGTTCAATCAAATATCCTAGCTCATTGGCATGCTTCTGCGCAATTTGCAGCTTCTTCTGCTGGTCATGGGTTAACTCACTCAAGGTCAGCAGTTGGTGATAGCCCTTAATAGCTGTAAGCGGGGTGCGCAGGTCATGGGATATATTGGTGATCATTTCCTTGAATCTTCGCTCCTCGTGAATGCCTTTAAGACGGAGGGTTTCCTCCGCCTTCAGGCATCTATTGATTTGAATCGCTAGAGTATTCAGTTCCTTGCTTACGAGCTCTAGACTGATCGGCTGCCGCGTCTGTTCGCTCAGGCGTTTGCCGAGCTGTCGGTTGATGCTGCGCAATTGCTGCAGGATAAATACGATATATAGAATAAGTCCGATGACTAAAATGGTTAGAAATCCTACTGCAATGGCCACTACGTTTCATCAACCTCTCCGTTATTTAATCTCAGACCTTCTGAATGTGCTGAATGTGACAACGAGCATGATGATGATAAAGATCAAGCTGACTGCGAGGGCCTTGACAATCTCTCCCGTGCTCGAAGTTAGTGTTAGAAAAGTATAGTTCCCTCCATAGGGTGTGCAGGAGAAAATACGGTCAAACAGCTTGGAGCTGTCACTCAGCTTGGTAAGCTGCGCAGTCAGGATGGAAAAACCGTAATAAATGGCGACGACCAGAACAGGCTTTTTAAGTGTAAAAGCAAGTGGGATACAGATACTTACCTGAGCAATATAGACAAGGGTCAAGGTCAAGATGATCGCGGCTAGCTTCCATATCTCCGCTGCAGTGAGTGCCTTCCCGGCTTCTGTAGTCATCATATTCAGGAAACCTACGGCTACGGAGCCCATGCTGAATTTGGAACCCGTCCCAAGTACAACCCCTGTTGTAACGATATAAGGAATCAGAATGCACAGGATAGAGAAGCAGAAGACGGTTGTCTTGCCTATGATGATCGAAGCCCTGCTGGAACCGCTCGCCACAGCATCATGAAATGTTCTTGAGTCAAAATCACCGCAGATTAATATCGCCGCCATGACGGCGCCAAGAATGCTGATTACGTTGATATCCGAGAACATGAATCCAAGTCCGGTCAGGTTTTCATCGATTTTACCTTGCGGGATCAGATAGGCTATGATTGCCACCATTATGCTACTGATCGTTGTGATGGAAAATAAAACTTTAATGGGTGCGGATTTGCGCAATTTATAAATATCAGCCTGGATCAAATTAAGCATGTTGTTCACCACCTATCACAGAGATAAAGTAGTTCTCCAGTGTATCGCCTTCGTTGGAGAGATTGCTGATAACAATTCCGTTTTCGAACAGAACACGCGATACCTTCTCCTTATCATCGAGATAATCATACAACTTGACGCTTTGATCAGGCATAACCTTGTAATTGGTCGTATGCAGCTGCATTTCCAGAACACTTACCAGCCTTTCCGGTTCACTGCTACGGATTAGAAAATGATGCTTACAGCGCTCATCTAGTTGCTCTAGTGTAAGGACCTGCTTCAATTCGCCTTGATGGACGATGATATAATCCGTTGCGGTCTGATATAGCTCCGGCAAGTTATGACTTGAGATCAAAATGGCCATATGTCGTTCTTCGCATAACTTTTTAAGCAAATTTCGGATCTCTATGACCCCTACAGGATCAAGACCATTAATTGGCTCGTCTAGAATGAGAAGTTCGGGACTGCTAAGCAGAGCGATCGCAATTCCCAGGCGCTGCTTCATACCCAGCGAGAAGTTCTTGGCCTTCTTCCTCCCGGTATCAGCAAGGCCGACCAACTGCAGTAATTCGTCCTCTATTTCCTTGTTCGGAATTCCTCGTATGATGCGGTGAAGCCTGATATTTTCTTTGGCGGTCATGCTTAGTGTCAAGCTAGGATATTCAATCATGCTGCCGATCCGTTTGCGTTCGATTTGCAGGTTCTTCTCCCCTTGATGGCCGAATAGCTCAATCGTTCCGCTTGAAGGAAAACTTAGTCCGGTGATGAGCCGCATTAGCGTCGTTTTACCGGCTCCGTTTTGCCCGATTAGACCATATATTCTACCAGGGGCCAGACTAAGTGATATTTGCTTCAATACATTGGCTTCGCGATAGCTCTTCGTCAGGTCCGTGGTTTTCAGTACATATTCAGTCATAATTGTTCACCTGTCCTTTCTATACGCAAAAGTATAAGGCGCAAAGGTTTAGAAAAGGTCAAGAGCTATGTGGAAAAGTGTCAGGAAAGGGATAATTTGAATAACCTCTTTATTCCTGATAGAGGCGATAGCCAAGCCCCCATACTGTTTCAATATATTGCTCGTCAGGGCTAACCTTCTTGAGCTTGCTGCGCAGGTTGCTGATGTGAGTCTTGACAGCGTTATCGTCGCCGAGATATTCCTCCTGCCAGATGGATTCGTATAGATTGGCCTTCGTGAACACCTTGCCTGTATGCCCCATTAGCAGCTCCAGAATCATATATTCTGTTGCGGTCAGTTCAATTTCGGTACCGCTCACGCAAACCCGCTTCGTATGTTCGTCGAGTATGACATCTTTGTATGTAATGACAGGGTTCTCCTGTATTTGCCTATGGGAGCGTCGCAAGTTGGACTCGACCCGAGCAACCACTTCTCCTAAATCAAAGGGCTTGGTAATATAGTCGTCCGCACCTAACCGCAGTAAATCTATTTTTACACCAACCATATCCTTGGCAGAAATAATAATAACCGGAGCATCTGAGAAGGTACGCATCTCTTTCAGTATTTCGTCCCCGCTTTTGTAAGGAAGCATAATATCCAGCAAAATTAAGTCATAGGAGTTGGTCTGAATTTCTTTGATTCCATCCAGGCCGGTATATGCAGATTTAACGCGATAGCCCGCAACGGTCAACGCTTCGGCCAGCAAGTGATTCACATCTACTTGATCTTCGATCACCAGAATCATATTCACGATAGACACCGGATTCCTTTCTGAGTTCATTTGTCTTGGCTCTATTCTAGTAGATTATAACTGAACTTTACCTATTAGGTCTCTGAGAACCTTGATATCATAACCTCGTAAGGATACATGGGAGGGGATACGAATGTTGAATGTGTTTGATGTTGCTCAGGCTCTTATAGATTATGTTGAAAAGGAGTATTCCGACGAGATCGCAATTATCGCTTATTATGGGTCATATGCTCAGGGAACGGCTACAAAACGTTCTGATCTGGACTTTTTCTTTATCCCGGCTAGTCCACAGGGTTACCAGGCGAGTATCCAGTTCATCATTGACGGCATAGGGTTTGATTTCTGGCCTATAAGCTGGGAGAGAGCAGAGAGAATGGCTTCCTTCCAGGAGGATAAAACGACGATTATCGCGGATAGCAAGCTTTTATATGTTCGTTCACAAGAGGACCATGACAGATTTATGAGGCTGCGCGAGACAACCTCTACCATGCAGGGGCCGGAAAAGGCACAGGATATGGTAGAGAAAGCAGAATCGGAGCTTCGGAAGGTTTATCTGCATTTGTATAAGATGAGCCGAGCCGTCGATTCCGAAGATATCACCTTCTATAGAATAGAGGCTCATGAAGTTTTAACCAAAGTATTGCAAAGTCTGGCATTATTGAATAGGACCTATTATACAAGGGGCTTTGGCAAGAATATGGAGCAGGTTCTAGGCCTGCCGTTGAAACCGGCTCTCTTGAAGCAACATATAGATGCGATTATGTACAGCAGCGTGAACGCAGACATATTACAGGCTTCCGAGGAACTTACGGCAAGTACGCTGGACTTGGTGTTGGAGCAAAAAGAAAAGTATTACGGGACTCCTTCTTACCCTGACAGAATGAAAGGTTTTTACGAAGAGTTAAAGGGAGTTATGGATAAAATCATTACGGCCTGTGAAATGAATGACTATGATACGGCGTTTTTCTCTGCTATTTCTGTACAGGACTTGACCGCAGCCTTTTTATTCTTTGCTGAAACGGGCCACTGGCCTTCTGACTTGATCATCAATTCATCGTATATAGAGACATATAGAAAATTGGGGTTCCCTGAATTGATTGCTGCTCTGGATTCGCGGGATTTATCGAAATTACAGGCTGCGGTGGAATCCTTGGTCGTCTCATTAGATAGGTATCTTCGGGCAAATGGAGTCGAAATCAATTGTTTCGATAATGCAGAACAGTTTACAGCCTTTCTTAAGGAGAATAAGATGTAACCTTTTTGGATGTCGCTGGCACTTGAATAGGAGAAGGCGGATATAAGGAGGCATCATAAGAGGTGCAGGAATGGATTGAGGCAGCGAAGCACGGTGAAAAGGCAGCGCAGGAGTACATCGTTCAGAGGTTTAGAGGGATGGCACAGACCGTTGCTTATGAGATATTACGTGATGTGCATTTAGCAGAAGATGCAGTTCAGGAAGCGTTTGCGGAAGCGTTCGTGAATTTGCCTAAGCTCAGGGAGCAGGAGGCTTTTCCAGGCTGGTTCAAGGTGATTGTGGAGCGCCAATGCTATCGAGTGTTGCGTCGCAAACAGCATCCCATCGTACCAATTCAGGAAGTAGAGCAGTTTGCTGCCGATCAGCATTTCAACGTAGCAGATTTAGTAGAGCGAAGGGAGATGCAGAAAATGCTGCATGCTTCCGTTGCTGAATTATCACCCAATATGCGAATGGCTGTCCAGCTATACTATTTCCAAGGGTATTCCGTTCAAGAAATCTCTGACTATTTAAGTGTGTCTGTATCTGCGCTGAAGAAAAGGCTCTTCGATGCGCGGCGCATGCTAAAAAATTCGCTTCATGTTGCTGATTTCATCTCCGTATTTCTCGATCTCTATGAAGGAGGCACTAAGATGCTGCATATTGTAAACGGGGATTCTGTTGCAGAAACGCTGAAGGAAAGCGGAGTTCAAGGAGAAATTCTGGTATGGAGAGAGGTATATCCGCATGGCCCTGTGTTCCGAGAGATGGATGGGGACAACCTCAAGCTGCGTGCCCAATATTTGCAGAAAACACTGGGGATTCCTCAGGAGGAGTATATTCAGGGCTGTAGGGAGCAGGAACAGGTTCTCCAAAACTTCGCTGACTATCCCGAGATCGTCCTATGGTTCGAGCATGACTTGTTCGATCAAACGATGCTCTGTTATCTGTTGCATTGGTTCTCCCATCAATCCTTGGGAAATACTAAGTTGAATCTGTTGTGTATCGGCGCCTATCCGGGCATCGAGTTGTTCCGGGGGTTAGGACAGCTATCCGCGAAGCAGCTTCAGACATTGTCTGGAACCTGGCAGCCTGTTGGGCCAGACCAGCTCCAATTGGGACGAAAAGTATGGGAGGCGTACACTTCAGAAGAATGGAGCAAGCATGTCCGGATTGCCGAAGAGGATACCGAAGCATTGCCTTTTATACAGGCGGCATTTCAGGCCCATTTGGCTAGGATTCCTTCGGAGGATCATGGAATCGGGATTATTGAGCAGGTTACGTTAGAAGCGGTGTCGTCCGGAATTGTCCATCCATACGAGTTATTTCGTTATGTAGGAGATCAGCTGCATGTGCTTGGTATGGGCGACCTAGAATATTGGTATCGATTGCGGAAAATGACGGAGGATCCTTACCCGCTGCTGCATGTTCAGGGCCTGGGTATTTTTCCTGATTATAAGCATGCTGAGCCGTCCTTCAAGGATTGCGTTATTCGCTTAACTGATTTGGGGAACCAGGTCCTATCAGGCGCCGCGAATTGGGAGAAGTTCAAGGGCGTTGATGAATGGTATGGTGGATATCATTACTTCGAACCAGGAGAATCGAGTGAATAGTGAGTTGGGCAGGCGATCGAAGGGGATAAAGAACATAAAGTTCGTGTTCAAAAAGTTCGGTTTTCAGCACCGAGAAGGTTGGATGAAGCTAGGGCATGAGGAGCACAGCGTACGTAGTTTGTACGTGAGCACCGGAAGGCCCGGGTGAATTCAAGATTCGATGTCGAATAGCTTCTTGATTTACTTCGTGATCAAAAGTGGACTTTTTGAACTACCTTATAAGGGATATCTTCTGCTGATTCAGGGCATATTAGGCCAAAATAGATGTGGAGAGTGATTCAAGGATATGTCTAGAAGACGCAGAAGGTATGCCGTTCCCGGGGTTGAACAGGAGATGCAGTCATTTAAAGCCGAAGTGATGAGAAAAGAGGGTTATGACGTAAACCCCAATCGGCCGGATGATGTGAAGTATGAGGTGGCTGACGATCTAGGGATTCCCTTGTCGGAGGGAGATAATAGCGATTTGACGACCGAGTCGGTTGGTAAGATCGGCGGAAAGATCGGCGGCTCCATGGTACGCGAGATGATCCGCATGGCCCAGGAGAAACTGGCGAATAATAAGAAATAGCAGTAAGGATAAATGATGAGCAAGTAGCCCGCAAACCTTGGCGTTTGGCGGGCTAAGTTCGTTCGGCGGCAGTCGTTTGTATAATTGAGTATGGAGAGTAGGGGAATGGTTACAGATCACGTATTTTTATTACCGCGCTGCTCGAGATTTCGTGCGGTTTGGCTCAGTTCTACGTTTTTCTGGTCTTCAAAGGTTCCGAGTGCAAAGTCAAACACTGGGTTCGTGACACCGTACCAGTAATTCTCGTTCTTGAAATGATGCCATAAGTGGACCTTCTTCATCCAACGACCCCATGGGGAGAGAGGCGTGACTGGACGATGGGCGATATAATGCTTCCATTCATAGAACAGTAAGAACAGGATCACCCCATCAATAAAGGACATTGTAATAACAAGGCTCGAGGAGATGAGGTAGGCCGCTGCTCCCGCAATGGCGATGTTCGGCAGAGAGTACCATAAGGGCAGGAACAATAAGTGCAGATCGTTCGGACTAGCGTGATGGTCATAGTGTAAGCGCTTGAGTAATTTCAGGAAAAAGGGATGCTTTGGCGTCTTCATATGAAACAGGAAGCGATGGATGAAATACTCCGCTGCTGAATAAGCAGCCATACCCGTAACTAGAGCAATCCAGGGGCCTAAAGAGGCCAAGTTCGGAATCAGAAAGCTGAAGCTGATCAAGAAGATGAGGCACATGATGGCGATGTCAGGAAAGAGGAAGAACTCCTTTACATATTTGAGCTTCACATAAACACCTCCAGATTACATAGTGGGCTAACTGTACAACCATGACAGCTGTAAGCTATGAGTGAAGAATCTAACCTTAAGCGTAGCCCTACTTTGCTATGTTGATATATGGATATGCAGGAAGTACGAGCGTATTGCCGGTCTATTGCACGATGGGGATACTTCGTTGTAGTTTTTTGATAAAATGGAGCGGGTAACTAGATCTCAATGATCTCTAACGAAACACCATATCGTTATTGCTGCAAAAACGGGGACTCATTAAATCTAACGAAACTGACGATCGTTATTTGGACTGATTTCGGGCTTTAAGCTACATTTTGAGCATAATAGCGATACCCTGTTTCGTTAGAATTTTTAACGGTCTTTTTTGGCGTAAATAGTGATACCACGTTTCGTTAGAAATTAGCTATTCGGTAGTCGCTGTTAGCTGTGGACCGGAGGTGGTCGACCGAAAGCCCAATTATGCAGCGAAACATCGCGTGCTAGGATCCTGAGCAAATATGACGGAATGACGAGGGAAGAGCTGGAGCTTCGCGCGGTACGAAGAAAATTGCAACGCCGGCGGGCGTTCTCTATAGATAAATGATAAGGATTAATCATCGAGACGGAGGATTTATATGTTGATTCAAATTATTGCTGTTGGCAAATTGAAAGAGAAGTATTTGGTGCAGGGCATCCAGGAGTACGCCAAGCGTCTGAACCCTTACATCAAATTTCAGATGATTGAGGTTGCGGACGAGAAGGCCCCGGACACCTTGAGCGAAGCCGAGGTGTCGATCGTGAAGGAGCGCGAGGGCGAACGCATCCTCGCGAATGTGAAAGAGAGCGCGCATGTGGTCGCGCTCGCTATTGGCGGCCAGCTCTGGAGCTCGGAGGAGCTGGCCGCTGAACTCGACCGGCTCGGCACCTACGGGTCGAGCCATGTCGCGTTCGTGATCGGAGGGAGCCACGGGCTCTCCGATCAAGTGCTGCGCCGCGCCCAGCAGAAGCTCAGCTTCGGGCGCATGACGCTGCCGCACCAGCTGATGCGGCTGGTGCTCACCGAGCAGATTTATCGCGCGGTGAAGATCAATCGGGGGGAACCGTATCACAAGTAGGGCGAAAAATAATGTTGGTGAAGTTGTCTGAGGAATGTTGGAAGGTATGTGGATTTTGATGTCAAACGAATGTGCAGCAGGCATGTGTTAGGTCTTCGTTGTTATTGGCTTCCTACTACCACTCAGCGAATTTTGTGCGCAGCTTTGTCATCATTTCCGCGTTTTTCTCACCACACACCCAGCAATGGGGCAATAAGCGAGTAGAAAGGAGAATAATCCTATGGAAGTAACCGCACAGGAAGTGGCGGAATGGATGGTCAAGGAAATCAGGTTTACGGGAACGCTATACCAGGCCGATGCGATTGAATATGTGAAGACCCATTTCGGAGAACAATTCGTATTCGTGAATGAGAATGGAAATACATCGCTGTCTAAAGAGGTGAAGAAGGCTTTCCGCAAACTCCACGGCGGCAGAATTGCTTGGGACCGCGACGGATTCTTATGGGCTTGGACCTGAAGAGTATGATGGTGCTTCGAACTCCATGAAATCTACCGATTTGCCATATACGCTCATGGAGCATCGTAAGAAGTTGGGTATAATGTGATACCATGTAGTATGCTTGAAGTACGAGCACAGTATACAATCTAATACAAGTAAAGGAAGTAGACTATCATGATCAATATCATCATTCCCACACCTAATGTCACCATTACCAAACAGGTTGATCCACAGGAAAGCAACATTTACGGCTTCACGGAATTTCACCTGATCACTAGAGAGTTAGGTGGAATTTTCATGTTTTACAACGATAAAGATGAATTGTTGTTCGTCGGAAAAGCCAGAAAGCTTAGACCGAGAATAAAAAAACATTTTGAGGATACCGTATCCCCGATCAGAATGCATAGAGACGAAGTAACGAAAATCGAAGTTTGTATCGTTGAAGATCCCGTCCACAGAGAAATTTATGAAACGTATATCATTAATGAAGGCAAGGCCAAATATAACGAAGACAAAGTATTTTTCAGGCAGGCATAAATGACAAGCAATCCTAAGCAACCTTACCGTTTCAGTGAAGCGCCGATCTGGAAAGTCCAGCGAGAATATTATGAAGAGAAGGGAGCGAAGACCTGGAATAATGACCAAGTTCCCCAATATATAACGAGTAATCCCATGATCGCTGCTGCATATGTAGAAATGATCTTTGGGTTTCTTCAAGATCGAGTGAATAAGGGAAGGGAAATGGCTCTGAGCCACTGATACGGGTATCTCAAAGTCAAAAATCACAACAGAAGGTTGCCCTATTGACTCGCAAGAGCGTGAACAGGGTAACCTTTTTTTCGCTGTTATAGGGGTTGTGAAGAGCCTTATCGTTAGTAGCGGAGGGGAGCCGTCATAGCGAACGTACTGCCGCTCCCTATGGCCTTGTACTCGTTGAAGAGTCCATGAATTCCCCGTCGACGATGTCGAGGCCAAGGTAGTGAATATTGGATTTGGGATTTTATCGACAAAATTCAAGATCATCAATAGGTGAATATACGGTATAATGAATTATCTTAATATCAAAATTACCAGAAACTAAAGCTAAACTAATTTAGATATTATAGGGAAAGGGCTGTCTAGAAGTGAAAACTGACTTCTGGCAGCCCTTTTGCTTAAGCCAGTTGAGTATGCGAACCTGCGAAACATTGCTGAATGTAATCTTGGAAGAGCAGGTATGAGAGATCGTATGGCTTTGGTACAGGCTTTCGATTTCTAAATCTGATGTAAGATCGATCACTTATCTGATCCCTCCTGACCGCTATTGTTTTGGGAACCGTTGTCATGTGACGCTTTCCCGCTGGCTTTGGCGGCTGCAAGAGCGTCGGGTGAGACGTAGAACGGATCGGCCAATTTTGATACCCAGCCTAGCGCGAGTTCGATGGGGCTACCCTCAATAGCCGGAGGGCCGTCGGCCCAATCCTTTTCCAGAGTGAACTGGATGCCTTCCTCACCCATTGTTATTAGGAGAAGGTTACAACTTAGATGTAATCAAATCACTATTTTAGAATGTTTTCATCGAATTTGATTATTTGCCAGTAAAAGAGCGTCCTAAATGATTAGGAGCGCTTTTTTTTGCATCTAAAAACAAATTTGCAAACTCTTTAGGGGGTGCCTGGCACTTCCTTTTTGCTGATATTGTTCTATCATTAAAAGAAATCTTCCCGTTTTTTCAATAAGGCAAACGAATGAAATGCTTATTTTCGGAGCGAGGCATTATATCGGTGAGTGTATACAAACCATGTAATGCTTGCTGTTAATAATGCCAACGAAATCAAAGCTGTAAGAACACTATATGTTTGCCAAATAAGTATCGTTGACCAATCTAATGCACAGCACATAATACACTGGACAATCGTAGCAATCAGCAAAATAGCTGTTACGATTATTCGCTTTTTTGTCATTGGCTGCCGCTCATTCGTTTTCCTTCTGCGTGATCCTAAGAGAAAGAACAGAACAGCCAATAGGCAAAGAATAATTGTGGTAGACGACAAAATGATGTCCAAAAGCTGTGTTCCGCTTATTCCATATGACTGAGTCAGATTGCCGTCTAATATATCTTTAACTTTTAGTACCATGCTTCTATTGATATTTGCGCCGTTGGTCAGCAAGCAGATGGCTGTTCGTTCATTTGGCAGTATGGCTACTTCGGTTCCGAAATTGGGATTGCCCCCTGGGTGCTCTATAATCGTTTGGTTGGCGTTTACCGACCAGCCCGCCGCATAATACATTTCATTGACAGCCGGAACAGACATATCACCCTGATGTGATTTTTCGATAACCGTATGGAATATTTCGGGTATGTCCTGCACAATACCCATCTGTATGCCCATCCAACGCGCCATATCTTTTGTACAAGAAATGATGTAGCCTGCGGGTTTATTCCCGGAATAATCCGGCGCGTTATATGGAGTTGTCATAAAAAAGGAAGAACGGTAGCCCTGTGCCAACTGTCCGGTGGCTTGAGCATCTTCTTTATAAACATACGTCTGGTGAAGACCCAACGGCTGAAATACCTGTTCCCTCATAAAGTCTTCATAGCTTTGTCCCGACACAATCTCAATAACCAGACCTAATACGTCATAATTAACAGTTCCGTAATTATACTGCTCACCAGGATAGAATGACAATTCAGAATCTACGAGCATTTCTACGGTTTTTTGCAACATATCCGGCGTATTGCCTTGTGGAATGTTTTGACTGTGACTGCCATTTGTTAAGCCGCTAGTATGGTGTAAAAAGTTATTGAGTGTAATACTTTGCATATCAACGTGTTTCCCCTGATACTTTAACGTAAACCAAGGCAAATATTTCTGGATAGGGTCTGACATTGACAGCAGTCCTTGTTCTTCCAACAGCAGAATACCCATGCCGGTAAAAGCTTTACTTACCGAAGCCAGCTCATATAGAGTATTTTCACTTGCCGACAGTCCCTTTTCACGATCTGCGTACCCGGAAGAAAAGTAGAGCACTTCATTGTTCGCAAGTATTGAGATTGACATTCCCGGTACACCTGATATACGGCTTGCATCATCCAACAATGTTTGTATTGAATCAGATTGCGAATCTGATAATGCATAACTTGGTGTTGCGAATCCGGTGAACAGTATAAGTAATGAAATCATAAAGACAATAATTTTTTTCATAGTCTCTCCATTCCGAAAAAACTCCCGTACGGAAAATATAAAAAATCCGCAGTACGCCTTATTCCCCTAAAGTGTAATAAGGTATATATTATGAAGCTTATTATTGCAAAATCTTATTGTATGTGAAGAATCATACGATATAAAAAATTAGATTGCTATCATAATCTTCTACTTACTACGAACTATTTTGCTAGGAACACAAAAAGCCCCCTCTGCTTCATTAGCGGAAGGGGCTATAGTTTAGAAGTATTCCTCAATCTTCTCATCAAAGGTTAGCTCGATCTCTTTGTGATGCACTTATTTACTGCTACAGTCAGATAGAAACACTGCATTTAGTCAAACTTTAATGGCTCAGAAGACTCCAATTGTGTTGGTGTCGACCTTTTTCAGTGATATTCCAACTGTAAACAAGGTTGATAGTCAAGCATTTTGAGGCGATTTCCGAAAAACAATAATAATATGGGAGATTATTACCTTATGGACGAGTTCTTTTGATAGGAGTTAAGTTCGCTTTATAGATGATATGGTGAACCATATCATAAATAGGGCGAATTAATTGGCTTAATCCCCCAAGGTGTGTGGTTATTCTTATCATAACAGCAGTAGTGAGGGATGCAGGAGAGATTGCAAGGCTGTCGCTCTTCATATCTATGCTCGGAGGGGTTTTGTACCAAGGAAGTCACAACATATACTCGATAAGGAACTTCATTAGTAGTAAAAGGGAGTGTGCAGTACGGTTTTCGGGAGGCTCGCTTGCGTGCTCGAGGCCCTCGGCTTGACGGCACCTAGAAATTACCTTTGAACAACAAACTCGCGAAATTCCAAGTAGGTATTTCTATATAATAGACATAAAGATATCTCTATCGTCCGTTTCTCTGCCATATTAACTGTGGTAAATTATGGAGAGTGCTTATTTAAATGTCTTAGAAGAAAATGACTAGGGGAGAAATACTTCTTGGAAACTCACTCATCCAAATATCAAATGAAAAAGAGCTATATTATATTATTGCTAGTGTTCATATTAGTTGTTTTAACCGGTTTGCGTATTTTATGGATGGAAACGTTTCATGTTCCCAAACAGGCGTCAATTTATAATGGGCAATCCGATTTGCGTAATTGGAATGCAGAAGATGGCAGCATTCTCTTACTTGATGGCGAATGGGAGTTTTATCCCTCGCAATGGTTGATAGATGGTAGTCGGCAACAATTGTTAGGCGATAATGCGCCAAGGCATATTCAGGTACCGGGAGGATGGAGTGAAGCTTTGCATGCTGACAAGCCATCTCCATACGGGTATGGCTCTTATCGTTTGCGTCTTTTTGTAGACCCGGCAAAGCACCTTAATTATAGTATTCGTGTACCCAGCGTACGCACTGCATCAGAATTATATGTAAACGGTCGATTGCTTACTAAATCCGGACAGGTAGCGACAACAAAGGATGAATATATTCCGAAGGACCTACCTTATTCTACAACCTTTACAGCAGATGACAACGGTGTAATCGAACTCGTCATTCAGGCGGCAAATTATGTGGATAGTCGAAGCGGGGGCATTGTCCGATCCGTTAAATTTGGTTCAGAAGAAGCCATTGCCAAAGAGATGAAAGCTTCCACTTTTATGCAGTTTTTGGCAGCGATTATATTTATTATGCATGCTGTCTATGCGCTTATTTTGTATTTGCTAGGAAATAAGGAAAAGAAGCTGCTTTATTTCAGTTTGCTTGCATTATGTGTAACGATCATGAGTGTCTTTAGTACGGATGAGAAGTTGTTCCATCAATTATTTTACATTGGGATTAATTGGGATTTCAGGGTGGCTAATATTGCTTTCGTTATTGCAGCCTATGCTTTGCTCCAGTGTACGAATCATCGCGAGCTTCCATATTGGCGTAGGATGTACCCTGTCTATAAAGTAATGAATCTAGGGACTGCTGGCATCACTTTGTTTTTAGATCCAACTCAAGTGATTATGCTCTTTCCGGTTTATTATCTATTACTTGGTACTGCTGGAGTTATTACGCTGATTACAATGTTTAAAAAAGTAATCAAAGGTTTAAAGAGCAATCTTTTACTGCTTTTCTCCTTTTTTGCGTTGATGAACCATTCTCTTTGGTCGTTAATCTTGTTGGATAGCGGTTTGAGTCTTGTCTACTATCCGTTCGATATGATTATTGCGATGGGTTGTTTAGCCTCTGAATGGTTTAAGGGTTACTTTATCATGCATGCGAACACCAAAGAGCTTGCTGCAACCTTGCAAAGAATGAATGATCATAAGGATCAATTTCTGGCAAACACTTCGCATGAATTTAAAAATCCGCTGCATAGCATTCTTAACATGTCACAATCTGTTTTACAAAGGGAGCAGCATTTATTGCAGGAACGGAGCATCAAGGAGCTTGAAACGGTCTTATCTGTAGGACGTCGGCTGACATGGATATTAAACGACTTAATTGATGTAATGAGCTTACAGGAAGGCAATCCGCGTCTACAGAAAAAAGTCATATTTATTCAGCCGATCGTGACCGGAGTAATGGATATGCTGCAATTTAATTCAGAAGTAAAGTCTGTCCAAATTGAAAATCAGATTTCGGAAGATTTTCCCCCAGTAATTGCGGATGAGAATCGAGTGATCCAAATCGTGTTCAATCTACTTCATAATGCTGTGAAATATACGAATGAAGGGACAATTTCGATTCAAGCTTTTGCCAAAGACGGAAGAGCGTATATTGTGATTGCTGATACGGGGATCGGAATGGATGAGCACATGCTTAAGCGCTTATTCCGTCCGTATGAGCAAGGCAGTACGAGTGTGACCATGATTGAAGGCGGCTTTGGGTTAGGTTTAAGCATAAGCAAGCAGCTGATTGAGCTTCATGGAGGTACGCTAGATGTATCCTCTGTTTTAGGGGAAGGCTCGAAATTTACATTTTCGTTGAATCTGGCGGATGAGGAAGTGGAGGAAGAAAGAGAAGATTCGAACCGATTGAAACCGTTCGTATTACAATCTATGGCGATACAAGAAATAGCCTCCACAGTCGATTTGGACCAAATGGAACTTTCGCTAGCTGCGAAAGGGGCAACACCAACAACTTCATTCCAAATGAATCGAAATCGTCCGCTCGTCTTAATTGTTGATGATGATCCAGTCAATCTTCAAGTGCTTGAAGCCATACTGCCACCAGACGAATACGAGTTAACGATGGCAACCAGTGGTAAAGAAGCGTTGGCTTTACTAGATACTAAGGACTGGGATTTGGTCATCTCCGACATTATGATGCCGCAGATGTCCGGTTATGAGTTGACGCGGATGATTCGTGAGCGGTTTACACTTACGGAGCTCCCTGTATTGCTCCTTACCGCAAGAAGCCAACCGAAAGATATTCAGAGCGGTTTTATAGCGGGGGCAAACGATTATGTGACGAAGCCAGTGGAAGCAATAGAAATAAGATCGCGGATCGAGGCGTTAACTACGATTAAACAATCCGTTCGGGAACAACTGCGATTAGAAGCTGCATGGCTGCAAGCGCAAATCCAGCCTCATTTTATATTTAATGCGTTGAATGCTGTAGCAGCTTTAAGTGAGATTAATCTAGACAAGATGCGTGATTTGCTCGATGAGTTTAGCAATTTTTTGAGGAATAAATTTACGTTTCAAAATATGGATGGACTTGTTCCAATTGAAGAGGAGCTAAGTTTAGTACGCTCTTATTTATATATTGAGAAGGTTCGATTTGAAGAAAGGCTGGAGGTTGCTTGGGAGATTGATGAATACGGAGAGCTGGAAGTTCCATTTCTTTCGATCCAGCCTCTCGTTGAAAATGCGATAAGACATGGCATAATGAAGCGCAATCGTGGAGGAACGATTCTAATTCGGATTCTTGTCTATGAGACGCATGCAGAGATAACCGTTGAAGACGATGGGGACGGAATAGACGAGGCTCAATTGCAACGAATATTAGAAAGAAAAGCAGATAGTCGTTCTGGCGTCGGATTGATTAATACGGATCAGCGATTAAAACGGCACTTCGGAACAGGACTTCATATCACAAGTACGTTAGGTACAGGGACAAAGGTAACTTTTCATGTACATAACAGGTTGAATAGCGGGATGTTGTAGAACAAGAATAAGGAAGCAAGGATTTCGACTACAGTTAAACTGGAGATCTGGCGGAATGATCAAAATAGCCTATGATGCCCGGTACAGCGTTTACGGTCTATATTAAAGCAACTAGAGGAGCTGTCACGACAGCTCCTTTAGTATTTTTCGCGGATAGACCCGTTAAGCTGAACCGTATCATAAGTAGGGCGAAATTTTGAGTAGAGAGATGTAGAAGAAGATCCTTCAATATATGATGCATTAGGCAAAAAAAAGATGCCCTATTAGTGGCATCTAATAAGAATATCGGTACTGTTTATTGCTCTCATTTTACAACAGGAGATTTCTCCTTTGTCTGAGGAATGGATACCTTGTAGTGTAAAAAAACGTTTTCGCCTCAAAGTCTCTTTTGATCTTTGATTAAAAAGCTATCAGTAGCTGTAACCATATTTTGAAGAAAAATCAAGTCGGGCTCGATCTTATGCAAAATCAGTGAAACATAAAAAATGGCAGTGCATTGAGCTATTCTTGCACTCCCATTCTTCGTTGCTATTTGAATAGATTATAGGCATAGGTACTCCTTATTGTGCTGATATAACAAAATTCATTGATCATGATTACAAGAAATGTAAGACTGAGGTGAAAACGACTTCGAAAGTAGTGAAAACAATTCGGCCGATATGGCATTTGAATTGGGGCTTATGAACTTTATAAGGGAGCGAGACGATGGCTATAGAAAAGCAATATGCTTCAGATGTTAAAGTAATATTGTCACACCGATATGATAATGGCTCAGACTACTGGACTACACCCGATAAACGCCTCATGAAGGGCTCGCCTTTTACTACTTTGGACTGCGCATTGTATCTATTAGAATTAGGTATGAAGCCAACGGAATCGATACTTCAGGAAACGGCAGAGCTGATCTTTAGCACTTGGCAGGATGACGGACGTTTCAAGGTATATCCGCAAGGTGGAATTTACCCCTGCCATACTGCACATGTGGCTGAGGTGCTTTGCCACTTGGGATATGTGTCGGATACCAGAATGAAAAAAACCTTCCAACACCTTTTGGATACCCAATATCCTGACGGTGGCTGGCGATGCAATAAATTTAGCTTTGGTCGTGGTCCAGAGACAGAGTATTCCAATCCGTTCCCAACTCTCACTATTTTGAACGCATTTCGCTTTAGTAACGATTTCAATAATGAACCTGCCCTTGATAGTGCTGTAGATTTCTTGCTCGAGCACTGGGACATTCGAAAACCGATTGGTCCATGTCACTATGGGATGGGAACATTGTTTATGCAGGTGGAATATCCATTTCGAAACTACAATCTTTTTGTGTATGTCTATGTGTTATCCTTTTATGACCGTGCCAAGAAGGACAGACGTTTCTTGGAGGCCTTAGAAGCATTGGAATCCAAACTGGTAGATGGACAGATTGTCGTTGAACGTGTTGTTCCCAAGCTGGCCAAGCTTTCTTTCTGCAAAAAAGGCCTGCCTAGTTCTCTGGCGACGATGCGTTATCGTGAAATTATAAAAAATCTCGGACAGGTGTAGTATTTATTTTCTTGAGCGGAGCCGTAGCATACATAAAGCAGGGCACCCGATCGAGTGCCCTTTGATTTGGCCCTACTTGTGATACGGTTCTCCGTATCACAAGTAGGGCCAAATTTCGTAAAAGGTAAGATGACAAATGAGAGAATTTGGGATTCGTTCCGTCATCGGTAAGAAACGTTCGAATGCAGGGCGTAAGCCAGCAGTAGATTTTGCGAACGCCTTGTATAGAGATTTTCACAACCATAAACATTTCCAGAAAAAACTAGGCGAACGCTCCCCGGTAGAGTACCGAAATGCGATCGCCTCATAAATGAATCTTCTTTTTTACTGTCTACTTGACGAGGGTAGGATTACTGGCACGTCATTTTTTCCGCAAACGCGTGCAACTATCTCTTCCGTTGCGACTTCTGTCTATTCATGCTCCAGCAATTCCTTCAAAGTGGCATCCAGCGCCAGTAACCGGATCAGAATCGTCGCCGTCTCTGCGCGGGTCGTCAGACCTTTAGGCTTAAAGGTTTGGTCCGCATAGCCGGTCACAATTCTTGCCCTCTGTGCGGCTTCAATTGATTCCGTCGCATAGTTCCCCGCACTCATCAAATCGATAAAATTCACGCTGCCTGATTGTGGAAGAGCTCCTTCGTTCAACAACCTGACAATCATGACAACCATGTCTTCCCTTGTAATTGCCTCATCCGGTTTGAAGCGGCCGTCTCCATCGCCTGTCACAATTCCATAATACGCTAACGCTTCTATCGCATCCTTGGCCCAGTGCTGCTGTACATCAGGGAACTTGGTCTCGCCAGCATGCTTAACGTCAATGACCAGCAATCTTGCCAGCATGGATACAAACTCCGCTCTTGTAATTACTTGATTCGGTTTAAAGCTTCTATCGGGGTACCCTTGTATCGCATCAAGCTTGACTAGCTTATTGATTGAAGTAATTGCCCAGTTGTTCGAAATATCCGTAAACGACTGAACAGAGGCTGTCGATTGAAGCTTCTCTTTAATCTCGTAATTCAACTTCTCCAGATCGATTATATCTGATTTGAAAATTCCCGGCTTGGATGTCTCCGGCATCGGCGTCGGCGTCGGCGTCGGCGTTGGAGTTGGAGTTGGAGTTGGCATCGGCGACGGCATAGGCGTTGGTGTCGGTGTTGGCGTCGGCGTTGACATAGACCTCGGCATTACCGCATTCGAAGGTGCCGATTCTGTGCCGCTGCCTCCAGCATTGATCGCTTTCACAGTGAATGTGTAAGAGATCCCGTTGGTTAAGCCCCGGAATGTGAAGGGGCTTGCCGTTGCAGCAGCGGTCAATCCGCCAGGATTGGCGATCACCTCATACCCGGTAATGGGACTGCCTCCGTCAAACGCCGGGGCATTGAAGGTAATCGTAGCTTGGCTATCACCGGCCACCGCCAGGACATTAGTAGGCGCATCTGGCAACGTGAATGGAGTCGCACTTATGATATTGGAGAAAGGACTTGTTCCTTGATGATTTTCTCCTTGAATCGTGAAGTAATAGGTTGTCCCATTTGTCAGCTCTGTTGCTGTATAGTCATATACAGAACCGACCACCGTCGCAACCTTGGTTCCACTTACAGAAGGCGTCGAGCTTTGATAGATATGATAGTTTGCAGCACCTGCTACGGGTCTCCATGTCAGACTCGCTTGCCTATCGCCAGGAACCGCTGGTTGTAATTGCGGCGCCCCGGGCACAGGTGTTGAATCGCTAATTTGAATGGTTAATGACAGTGAGGATAAGGAACCAAAATCGAATGTAAGCACTGTCTGCCCGATAGGCAATGTCGTCAAATAGTGTGAGAACACAATTACCGTGCTGCCTACAAGCTCGTAATCCTGTCCTCTGATTAGCGAAACCGTGTCATTCCGAATATCCGATAACGGATAACCGTTCGAATTCAGCATAAACTCTATATTTTGATTTTGTGCACTATCCACATTTTTATCATAAAATCCAATCGGAGGTGTAATCACTGGTGCTGCTAATGTGTAAGTCACGCTCAACAGCGGACTGTCTTCCATATCCGTCCTTACAGCAAAAGCCTGCACATGCACCGATTCGCCTGGCCCCCCGGCAATCGTAACTTCCGTTCCGCTTGCACTGTTCCGCGTTGGCACAGAACCGTCAGTCGTATAATAAATCGTTGCACCTGCAGTAGCTGTACTCAACGTCACTACGCTATTATTCGCAATGCTAGCCCCGCTGAACGGATAAGAAGTCGGCGTATCCACTTTTGCGACTTTCCACTGAATCCGTTGGTTGCCCGTATCTACAGCATAAACTTTGCCGCTTGGATCAATGGCTATATCTGTCGGATTGTTAAACTGACCTTCTCCATTACCTGTGCTGCCCCACTGGTCAACATAAGCTCCGTCAACGTTGAAGCTCTGAACCCGGTCATTATTGCTATCAGCTACGTAGACTTGACCCTGGCTGTCGATTACAATGCCTTGAGGATGATCCAATTGACCGTTATCATGGCCAAGGCTTCCCCATTGACCAAGAAAGCTGCCGTCCCGATCAAATTTCTGAATGCGATGATTGCCGCTATCCGTGACATAGATATGATCGCTACTATCGATCGCTATTCTGGATGGAGACTCGAACTGGCCATTACCTCCACCTTGAGTTCCCCATTGACTAATATAGTTTCCAGCGGCGTCGAACCTTTGAATACGGTGGTTGCCGCTATCCACCACATAGACATCTCCATTCAAGTTAACCGCTATGCCTGTAGGGTCAACGAACTGACCATCACCGGAACCTTGTCCACCCCATTGACCAAGAAAACTGCCATCCCGATCAAACCTTTGAATGCGATGGTTGCCGGTATCCGTTACGTAGACATGGCTTGCGCTGTTAATCGCTACATCGGTTGGGTGATCAAACTGACCATTCGCATTTCCTCTGCCGCCCCAGCTTGCGAGATAGGCTCCACTAGAATCGGACTTTTGGATCTGATGGCTTCCCCTCTCGATTACATAGACACTACCGCTGCTATCGAATGCAATTCCACTCGGATCGTTAAACCAGACAATAGCGCTGGCGCTGGTCAGGACGGCGAGGGACTCTCCATTCGGATCAAATGTTTGCAATCGGTTGTTGGAAGCTTCTGTTACATAAATGTTGCCATCGGGATCTACTGTTACACTATTGGGGAAACTCAATTGTCCGCTACCGGTGCCAAAGCTTCCCCATTGGTCCATATAGACGCCATTCGAATCAAACTTCTGAATCCGATTATTTTGGGCATCCGTTACATAAACATGGCCGCTACTGTCGGCATCGATTGAAAAGGGATATTTAAACTGCCCATTACCGGTGCCCAGGCTTCCCCATTGCGTTATATAGGTACCACCCGAAGTGAATTTTTGTACTCGATGGTTTTCACTCTCTGTTGTATATACATTACCGGTCTGGTCGACCGCAATGCCGTAAATCAAATTAAACTGCCCATTACCGGTGCCCACACTTCCCCATTTGGTGAGAAAGTTCCCATTGGGATCCAATACTTGAATTCTGTAATTATCCCTATCCGCTACATAAATATTGCCGTTGTAGTCGATTGCTAAATTAACCGGAGCGCGGAACTGTCCATTGCCGGTTCCAGATGCTCCCCATGCGGTGAGATAATTTCCACTCGAATCAAATTTTTGAATCCGATTATTACCGCGGTCCGCTACGTAAACATTGCCATTGTTATCAATTGCGATCCCACTAGGATAATTAAACATGCCTTCTCCACTGCCGTAGTCCCCCCAATCATTAAGGTACATTCCATTACGATCTACCTTAACAATTCGATTGTTTATTGGATCTACAATGTATACATTTCCTTCGTTGTCTATCGTTGAATCGACTGGACGATCAAAAGTGTAGTGTTTATTAGGAAGCCATGGAATAAAATCGCTCTCTTCACTTGCGGCAACAACCGGGAATGCGTTCAGTAGCAGCACCATGATTAGTATGAAATGAAACAAAATTCTCCTGTGATGACTTCTGTTTTTCATCATCGTTCGTCTATCATCCTTTCTATACTAATCCGTTGAACGAAATAGCATTTTCTGATCAATCTGAAGCCTTGGTCTTGATGCTGAAGGTGTGAAAAATCCATGTGACTGCTTTTAGAATATTCGTTCAACCGCTATATCCCGGAGGGTATTGTAAACTGATGTAGCTTTTACCCGTATTAGCTTTCCTACTGCAGAAATGATAGAACATTTTCCCTTAGCCGCATAGTGAGAATTGTCATCAATTATGTCATGTTACAAATTGTATTATTTTGTAATTCGATCGCTGTGATGGGGAGTATTTCTAGGAGCTGTCACACCGCGGCAAGCACGTGTTGCATTTCGCCGATAAACCCGTTACGGTGAACCGTACCACAAGTGATGGTACACACCATAAGAAAAGAAATTGTACTTGAGTTGTAGTTATATCAGCAGATTAAGACGATAGTGATATTAGACCGGCGAATAAAGGCTATAAAATAAAGCCTTTATTCGCCGCTTTTTTCTTAAACTAACGTTCTCCGTTAGCTTAACTGACTTCCCGCATACAGGAGTTTGCTCTTAGTCATTTAACCGCCTGAGGAATTCAAGTACACGTTGCAACAGCAACGCCGTCGCGTCAGCGTCATAAAACGGCAAACTGCTTTCTGCGAAGTAGTGTTGATCACCTGGGTACAAAAAAAGATCGGCATGATCGGTCGATGCCGCGAGCTCAAGCGCCGCCTCAAGCCCCGTACATTCGGAAGTTCGTCAGTTCCTGATTTGAATATTCTCAAGCTGTAGTTTTCTAGCAGATTCGGTTATTGAATTTTTATTACACCCATGTTATATTCCACATATGAAATACTCAAGATAAGGAGTCTCTCTATGCATACATTATCGAATGTCGAATTCATGCTCCTGCAAATGATCGCGGAACATCGTCAAGCTTCCGGATACGATATTATGAAGTTAGTCGAGCAGCGAGGTTATAAAGAATGGGCGAATATCGGTACAACTTCGATATATGCAGGATTGAAGAAACTTAGCGATAAAGGATGGATCTCACCGGAGACATCCGACGAGAAATCCGGCAAGGGGCCAACGCCGACCCGGTTTGCCCTCACCGAAGTAGGTATACGTAAGCTGAGAAATGAAATTCTTGATAGTCTGTCGTCTACACGGGAACGTGACAACCGCTTCGATCTCGGTTTGGCCGCTTTGCCCCATATCGGGAAGGAAGAGGCCGTCATTGCTTTACGGAAACGACTGGATTTTCTTGGAGAAGCCTCGATAAAAATAAGACAGAAGTACGAATCACAAGGCGGAGCTAGCTTGCCGCTGAACGTAAGGGCGTTGTTCTTGCATCCATTCAGCTTAATCGAGAGCGAGCAAGCTTTCGTTAGCCGTTTAATACATGAATTATTGGAGGAGGCAAGTAGACATGGTCAAATTTATTGAAGGTTTCATTCCTTATCAAGGCGAACATTGCGAAACAACCGCCATGGGCAATTTAATGCAATATGCGGGAGTCCGCCTGTCTGAGCCGATGTTGTTCGGACTCGGGCAAGGGCTTGGATTCATATACTGGGATTCGAAGGGAATGGACTTCCCCTTCATCGGAGGAAGGGTAAAACCGGATAAACTGACCGCTTATCTCGCCGAACGACTCGGCTTGAACGTCAGATATCAAGAAACCTCGTCCGTCAATAAGGCGTGGCAGAACGTCCGAAGCAGCATCGAACACGGCATTCCGGTTGGGCTTAAATTAGATGCCTATTACTTGGATTATTTTAAGAACAAAGTACACTTCGCCGGTCACTATGCGGTACTTTACGGTATAGATGACGAATACGCCTACATGGCGGACACCAGACAACAGGGTGGACTTGTGAAGACGCGTTTGACAAGCTTGGCCGCTGCCAGAAATGCAAAGGGACCCATGAGCTCCCGGAATCTTTCCTTTACGATCGAGCCAAACGACGCATTGCTTCCGCTTGTTTCTGCTATACGCGAATCCTTGACCATGAATGCGCATGACTATCTGAACCCGCCCATTCGGAATATTGGCAATAAAGGCATTGTTAAAATGAGCAATGAAATCTTGAAGTGGCCTTCTCGCAGTAACAATTTCGAACATGATTTATGTCTTACCGCGACGCTAATGGAGCGGGCGGGAACCGGCGGCGCTTTATTTCGGAATCTGTATAGGGATTATTTGAGAGAATGTGCTGATTGGCTGGAGGACCCGAGGATCGAACAAGCCCACTGTATGTTTACAGAGATCGCTCCAATGTGGGTTAGCGTCTCTGCTTCAATCGACCATGCAGGAAGAACAGGTGAGCACCAAGAGCTCGTGAATGCGTCTAAGCTGTTGCTCGAGATTGCGGATAAAGAACGCGCAGCCATGGAGCTATTGTTGTGATAGCCTTACACTTACATTGAACGGAATCATTCCTTTCGGCACGGATGCTTTAATCCAGTGTCAGCTTAAGCACCTCACGAGGGTGCATTTTTCTTACCATACTTGGGGTCAACGAGCGTAATCTGCCCGTTATGTAATTGAAGTGGTGGCATTCAAGCAAATATAATTCGTGACCAGATTCCAACAGTAGATTGCCATGGTTGTTTATTCTCAAGTGAAAATGGTAGATGAACGATGGTTTTTTCTTTTTTACAAAGTCCAGACTTGTTCGGTATGCTATGGAGTAAAGCCAACTGCCAAGCCGAGTTGGATCTTTCAATGTATGAAGGCTATTGTAACACTTCACAAAAGCTTCTTGTGTAACATCTTGGGATTCATGAAAGTCCCCCAGAATGCTGTATGCAACCGAAAGCAGGGCGTTTGAATAACGAAGCACAATTATGCGAAAAGCTTCAAAATCACCGTTCTGTGCATCGATTATCAATTGCTCATCGAATTGAGGTGTTTACCACAAACATGAGGTGAACCGTATCACAAGAAGGGCGAAATTCCTCCGCTCGAAACCACAGATCTAAAGATGAGCTTGCATTATTTGATTATGATCTACAAGGATTTATACCTTCATATATGATTTACTGTTTTCAGAGGGGAGAGAAACGGGATGACATGGTTTTAAAGAATGAATAAAGCGCTCGACTATATAGAGGATAACCTCTGTGCGGATATTGATATGACCAAAGCCGCAAGTATTGCTGGCTGTTCCAACTCCAGTTTCCAGAGAGTGTTCTCAATCGTAGCGGATATTTCCTTGTCCGAGTATATCAGACGAAGGAAGATGACTCTTGCTGCTTTCGAGTTACAGAACAGTAACGTTAAGATTGTTGACCTTGCGATGAAGTATGGTTATGACTCTCCGGAGGCTTTTACTCGCGCTTTTCACAATATTAATGGGGCAACGCCGTCATCAGCGCGCGATAATGGTGTTGTTCTCACAGCCTATCCCCGAATCTCTTTCCTACTAGCAGTGAGAGGAGTTGTCCCTGTGAATTACAGAATTGAATCGAAAGAGACATTCACCATCTATGGTATCGAAAGTATCATGAACTCCGATAACGGTGAAAATTTACGTTCCATTCCAAAGTTTTGGCAAGATGCACAAAGTGACGGCAGGATCGGCAAACTTACCAAATCAACAAATATGATTACAGAAGCACCGAGCGACGATTTGTGTTTGGTCAATGCTATTTGCGATTATTGTTCAGTCGAAGGCAATAACACTTTTCCTTATATGCTTTTCGCCTACAAAACAGGTAAAAGCCAACCCGATGGATATAAAGAAGTGACGGTTCCAGCCGCAACATGGGCTGTTTTCAGAACTGAAAACCATGCAATGGAAGGCACAAGTGATGCTATTCAAAGTCTTATCAAAAGAGTATACACCGAGTGGTTGCCGACTGCCGATTATGTGAAGATTGATGGCTATGAATTGGAACTGTATTATGGTCGCGGTAGTACATGTTGGAGCGAAGTCTGGTTCAGAGTAAAACCAAAGAAATAGTTTGTCGAAAAGCGGCGAGGTCGTTGGTGCCAAATTCCAGTACTTAAATCTTAATATTCAGATTTTGCTTCAGCAAAGGGGCTTTCCCAGCCAAAGGAAAAGCCCCTTTCGCAATGTTGTCAGCGGAAAAGGCTAAGCTTAAAAAGTGCTTCTCTGTCTCCTCGTTGAAGGTAAACTCGATGCTGCCGATCGGCTTCCTGTCGCCCAGCGTATCATTTTCACGATCAGGTGCATCAGGGTCTTGCGCTGCGGGAACGTCGAGCGGCGGTGTCTAGGCGACCTGTTTCCTTCGATTCCGCTCTATAGATGATACGGTGAACCGTATCACAAGTAGCGGCAAGCTTTTTGGTGGTGTTCGGGCCTCCTGGAAAAAGTGAAAGACCCCTCGCGGGGTCTTCTGATGTTTTTGTGCTTGTTAGAAATTTAAAATCTCACTTCATATTCACAATACTCATCGCCGTTAACATTGCATTTCACTTCGCGGACGGAGACACGTTTACCTCGAATTTTGGTGAGAGCGCCTTCCAAAATAGCTCCTTCCAAATCGCAGACCATTTTACCTTCCAGGACTGGAAGTCCAGCACAAAAGCAATCATGTACAGCAACCGTCATACTCATCTCATCTTCTCTAATGATCTCTGGAATTCCTATTTTCATATCTTTGAATAACTCGAATAGTTCACTAACGGAGTTAACACCCAATTCCGTGCCAATTTTCCTTCCAACTGTCATTGTCGTGCCTTTACCGTTAGCAGGTAATGCTTGATATAAGCCGATCAGTCTAATCGTTCTAAATAGTTCCAAGGGTACGGTGTTACCCATTACTTCTCTCTTTATCTTCTTCATATCTGCAAATGTAAATTGATCCATTATGCTAGCCTCCCGTTGTAATAGATAATAGATTATGTTTGATATCTTGATTCTAGGACAGTATAAATTTACCGTTGTGATTTTGGTCACAAGCAGTGCATTAAAGGCTGGCGACAACATAGAAGAAGGAATTGATCTGTATTTTCTTCAGAAAGCCCTTGAACGCAAGATTCCAGTAATAGAACTTGACCCTCGTGAATCCCAAATAGGGGGGTGCTTGCTGGCTTCTCTAAGGAGCTGCGGGAGAAGAAACTCAATACTATGCTAGACAGTTATAATTCTGACGTCATCAATAAATAAAGTGGACGAGTTGGTGGATACGTGGAAGAAAGGTGATGACCAAACGCTACTCAAAATGACTAACGACATGGCAAGCGATCCAGAATTTCAAAAGGCGATGCAGACTGATCGTAATAAGGATATGTTCGAGAAATTAGAATCCGCACTTCCCCATTCTTCCACTAAAGATTTGACCTTCGAGCTGATTCAGCATCGCTTCGCTTTACTAAACCAGCCAAGATGTCATTGAGAAGAACTACCCGATGACGAAGCTGGAGCTTGATGAAACCAAGAGGAAGTGGAAATGGGGGCGGTATGGGATTGGAAAATACGTGTACACAGATCAAGAGCAGGAGGATATCAAAGATACGCTAGGCAGGTATATCCACACTTATTTTCCTAATGCAAAAATTGAATATTTCACGTAATAATTGAGGTTGTAGTAAGAGGAATGAATAAAGACGCACTCTAGAGGAAAGGCACCCGATGGGGTGCCTTTTGATTTCGCCTTATAAATGTTACGGGGAACCGTACCACAAATAGGGCGAAATTTTTGGACAGCCGCGGCGCAAGAAATTTCGCTTTTGAGATGAGATGTAGAGCCTATCATAAGTGACGGCGACAAATGTTGGTGTTGGAAAGTGAAAAGGGTAGTGGAAGATTAGTGATGGAGGTTGTTATTTATGCGTCAATCCCTCAAGGGGCGGTTCTAAGGAGACTTTTGTATGGGGAAATACGACAATTTCATCTACTTTGTGGCATGATTATGTTGAGTATAATTTCAAAACCATCTACGGAATGGATTATTTTAAAACTTCGGAAAATAACGTTGTCGAAAATGACCTTACTGCAAAGGTGGAAAGTAGACTCCAATATGTACCTCTTTCACTTAAAGTATATTCATTAATTTGGAAACTCACCAGAGAGGAAAATGCCTAATGCTTCAGCTGTTACTTATCTGCTCTTAGATCATTTCAGGACACTTGACCCCTAAGGTGAATTTACGACTGTTCATGCTAAAAAGACCGGTGTAACAAACGATTCATTAGCTTTTCTAAACAGTCTGACCGCTTTCCAGTTTTAGGAAAGTGGTCTTGTTGTGTCTAGACATTATTTATAGCATTCATGAAGCCATTCACAAACGAGATAACAAAGGCAAGCACATTGACAGACGTCGCGACAATTCCGCATACCAATCCTGCAATTGCCATACCGCGTCCTCGCACCTGTACTCGCTTGATTTCTTTAAACGATAAAGACGATAACACAATCGCAACGATACCACTGAAGAAGCCAACGATTCCAAGGACTATGATTCCTCCTAATGGCAAAGTAATTAAGGATATTATACCTAGTATTAAAGATGTAATTGCTTTGCCACTCGTCTTCGCCTGTGACGGGACGTAAGATTGGGTTAGCGGAGAAAACTCGTATCGAGATTCTTTGTAATTGTTATCCAAGGAATATCCCCCCATTCATGATTCATTATTTTTATTATACTTCTCTCAGTAAATTATTGTAAATCTATCTCGTAAATTAATAAATTTTGCCGAACTGTATACAACTCCCCTCTAACTCACCCTAACAAGGTCGTTACAAACTAATTCTGGTCTTGTTGCTCATCTGGCTAAGTAGGATCATGTACACTTCAAAAATCCGCTTATTCGTCTAAGCTTGCTCATCGTAATTCCTCCTGTTTGGATTTTGCTATTTACAAGGAATCGGATAAGAATGTTCTGATTTTTGACTTTGGCGAGCTAAATCCAAAAGAAAGTTTGGCATTTCCTTGTTTCTTTTTAGAGAGCAGATAAAACCTTTGAAATAAAGTATGAAATAACATCACAAAATTTGGGGGAAGTTTCAAAAGGGAATCTTACTTACGAAATTTAAGTTGGGAAGGTAGAGGACTCCGAAAAGGGGGCCTTTATGACGTCATAGATATTATTTAATAGCAAATTGTGAAGCCGTCCATTTAGTAAGTAGACAAGCAACAGAGCTGATCCGCGTGACAAAAGTATTGTTACGACTATAGGAGGTACCCATTTCGGGTACCTCCTATAAGCTTTCGCTCTATTTATGTTACGGTGAACCGTATCACAAATAGAGCGAAAAATGTTGTTGGGGGAGAGCTAGGGAATGTTGAAGGCGGTCAACAAAAATACGGTAGTGAAATGCGCTGCAATTAATGATATCGGAAGTCTTAAATTCCATGGTATATTATGGGAGTGACAAACCGATTACAATTCTATCGTTTAATGGAGAACCTGTATGAACTATGATTGTTTAATTGTGGATGACGAGACGGTCCTTGCGGAGACAACGAGTGAGTATTTTAATATGTTCGAGGTCAAATCGGCTTATGTGACTAGCGCAGAGGCGTGCGAACAGTTTTTACGGGAAAATGAAACATCGCTCATCCTCCTGGACATAAATCTCGGTGATTCATCCGGCTTTGATCTATGCAAGAGGCTGCGGCAGACGACGCAGATTCCGATTCTGTTTATTAGTGCTCGTTCGAGTGATGACGATGTCCTCATTGCACTCAACATAGGCGGAGATGATTACATACAGAAGCCCTATACACTTAGCATATTGCTTGCCAAAGTAAAGGCGGTACTCAAAAGATATGGCGGGAATAGCAGTCCCCCTGAAATCCTGGAGTTTGGGCAGGTCAAGATTGACTGTGCGCTTTGCCGTGTCCGCGTGGACGGTGTGGATATCAAACTCAAGTCATTAGAATATAAACTGCTCTGCTATTTGGTGAAAAATAAAAATAAAGTAGTCACCAAAGAAGAGTTGTTCCACAATGTGTGGGGTGATTCCTTTACCGGAGATGGAACGCTCAATGTACATATTCGTCATTTACGCGAGAAAATCGAAGTTAATCCCAACGAACCGCAATATATCAAAACCGTATGGGGAACGGGGTACGTCTTAGAGGATAGCAAGTCATGAGAATGAAATGGATGTTCTTATTAATCCTTATTGTTTTTATTGCAGGTGTTTCTTTTTCTGTACTAGTACTTGTGACAAAGGAAAATACCGATGTGGATATTGTTGCTGTGAATGAGGTATTAAAGACGGTTGAAAGCCATTGGGGACATATCGAACAAGGGGATTACAGCTTATTAAATCAACAATTTACTGTTCTTGATAACAGTGGCAACATGCTCTACCAAACGGCGGGCGCACCCTCCACTACGATAAATGATGCGATCAAAAACAGAGATACGATCTCGGACGTAATGGTAAATGGTAACCCTGCGGGCAAGCTTATTATTTTCAATGATTATAAAGAAATGATCCAACAGATCAAGAAACAACTTGTGATTGTGATTTTCGTGACATTTACCACGTTAACGGTGCTGTTTACACTATATATACTATTTATTAATCATAACGTGTTTAAACCATTCCAAAAGCTGCAGGACTTCGCTCTAAATGTGGCAAGGGGGAATTTGGACATTCCTTTGGAAATGGACAAAAATAATCCGTTTGGCGCTTTTACCGAAAGCTTTGACATCATGCGAGAGGAATTGGCGGCGGCGCGTAATAGTGAATATGCTGCGAACCGCAGCAAGAAGGAACTCGTTGCCAGCTTAAGCCATGACATCAAAACACCTGTTGCCTCCATTAAAGCGGTGACTGAACTCATGATGCTGCGCGCTACCGATGAAAAAGTGATCAAGCAGTTAAATACAGTCTATTCTAAGGCGGAGCAGATTCATCTACTCGTGACCGATATGTTCCATGCAACTTTAGAAGAATTGAAAGAGTTAAAGGTTACGGTTAGTGAGGCATACAGCAGTGTCCTTAACGGTATGATTTCAAATGTAAATTACGATGATCAAATTAGCTGTGAGCCAATACCGGATTGTATCCTCTTAACGGATGTCATGCGTCTGCAGCAAGTATTTGATAATATTATAAGTAATGCATATAAATATGCGGGCACCTCAGTCAAGATTACTTCACTTGTAAGCCATACTCATTTAGAGCTTTACATCAATGACTATGGAAACGGCATCACTAGCGATGAATTACCTCTCTTGTTCAACAAATTTTATAGAGGAAATAACGCCGAGGGACAAAGCGGTTCAGGGCTAGGCCTGTACATTTCTAAGTATCTCATGCAAAAAATGCAGGGTGATATTGAATGTTATAACCGTGAGGACGGATTTACCGTTACACTTAAAATTAAGCTCGCCTAAGCGAATTAAGAAACAGTTAAGGATTGAACAAAGATTAAATAAGAATTGTCCTTGTATGATAAGACTGTAATCTACTTTACAGTCTTATTTGTATTAGAGCCGAATAGATGAAACTTCAAATACGTTAATAAAGGGTGGCTAATTCATGCAAAACGTGATATTAAGAACGGAAAAATTATGTAAATCTTTTTCAAGCGGTGGAATCCAGCAGCATGTACTGAAAAATCTAGATATCAGTCTTATGGAGGGGGACTTTACGGTTATTATGGGCAGCTCAGGTTCGGGGAAATCCACCCTGCTCTATGCGCTATCTGGTATGGATAAACCTACCTTGGGTGAAATCAACTTTGAGAAGCAGAACATCTCCAAGCTGAATAATGATCAGCTTGCGGTTTTTAGAAGATATAATTGCGGGTTTGTTTTCCAACAGATCTATTTATTGGACAACATGAGTGTATTAGATAATGTGCTGGCAAGTGGCTTGTTGGTGAGTAAAAACAAGCTCGCTATCGTGTCAAAAGCAAAACAGTTGCTTGCACAAGTTGGATTATACGAAGCTTCATGGGGGAAATTCCCCTCCCAGCTTTCAGGTGGTGAAGCACAGCGGGCAGGCATCGTACGCGCATTGATCAATAGTCCGAACATTGTTTTCGCTGACGAGCCAACCGGTGCACTCAACTCCGCTGCAAGTGATAGCGTGCTAGATGTGATGACCGAAGTTAACCACAATGGACAGAGTATTGTGATGGTTACACATGACATCAAAACCGCTTTGCGGGGAAACAGAGTGCTCTATCTGCGTGATGGCGTTATTTACGGAGACCTAAAGCTAGGTGCCTACCATGTGGATCACAACCGTGAACGGTATGAAAAGTTAAACGCATTTCTTGCTGAAATGGGGTGGTAAGATGAAAATCGTTAATCTTGCCTTGGCCAACATCAAAAAAGGCAGAGGTGCGGCGATCTCTCTGTTTATTTTAATATTCGTTGCCGCGCTACTGCTCAACGTAGGAATGACGGTTATTTCCAAAATGAATACCTTTTATGATGATAAGGTTGAAGAACTGCATGATGCGCATGTGAGCATTATTATGAACAGCTCTGAATATAAACAACACTATGGAGATTTCCTTAGGAACTATTCTGGCGTGAGAGAAACAGAAACGAAACAAATCATTCTAATGAACACGGCCAAGTTCCGATATGGTGATAGCGATTTGTCTCTTGGCGCCGCGATACTCAATGTGGATGCAAGCCGAAAGTTTTCACCAATGAAGCTAATTGAAAAGCTGGATTCGATCAATAACCAAGATATATATGTTCCTTACAGCTTTAAAACAAGCGGTGGCTACCAGCTGGGTGACAATTTCACAATCAACTACCAGGATAAGGACTACAGCTATCGAATCGCTGGATTTTTTGAGGCAACCATGATGGGTACGAACAATACTGGCATGATGAAATTCCTTTTACCAGATGCAGCCTATCATCAGTTGTCCGATAAGCTGGGTAAGACTGCGGACGGCATCCTTATGTCCGCGAGCCTTACGGACAGTACACAATCGGCTGAGCTGCTTAACGACTACAATAAACAATTTTCGAATCCGCATTGGGGGGCTGACATCGCGATGATGAAAAGTGTCAACACGATGACGGTCAATATTGTCGCCATGATTCTGGTTGCGTTTGCGGCAGTGATTGTACTTGTGTCCTTGATCGTCATCAAGTTCCGTGTGACCAACAGTATCGACGATGGCATGGTGAATATCGGCGTCCTTAAAGCGGTTGGCTATACCAGCTGGCAGATCATCGCATCCATGGTATTACAGTTTATGCTGATCGCGCTTTCTGCTGGTGTCATAGGAGTCTTAATCTCTTATATCGTAATGCCCGTGTTCGGCGGAATTATTTCCTCTTTAGCCGGACTGCTGTGGTCCCAGAGCTTCGACATAGCGATTAATCTTGTTAGTATCCTGGTTGTTGTTGTTTTGGTGCTGATGGTGGCATTGCTCTCCTCCTCACGCATCAGAAAACTTCATCCCGTTGCAGCGCTGAGGGGAGGTATCATGACTCACAGTTTTAAAAAGAATCTTTTCCCGTTAGAGAAGGCCAAGGGTGGACTCCATTTCGTGCTCGCTTGCAAAACGATGATCACGAATAATAAGCAGAACATCATGATTGCCATTATCATTGCAGCAATCACCTTTGCATCCATCTTCTCCATCGTGCTATATTACAACGTTGCAGTAAATAAAACTGCATTTATTCATCTAGTTGGTTCGGAGACGTCTAATGTAGTTATTCAGTCTAATCACGACGTCGATAGCGACAAATTGCTCGCGGATATTGAACAAATAGATGGTGTGTCCAAGATTGCTTTACTGGATGTTATTACAGCGACAATTGATGGACAAAGCTCGTATATGAATATATCGGATGATTACAGTAAGCTCAATAATAATGCGGTCTATAAAGGTCGATATCCGCAATACGACAACGAAATTGCAATTTCAGGGGCGATGGCAAAGCT
This sequence comes from Paenibacillus lutimineralis, assembly GCF_003991425.1. Taxonomy (NCBI): domain Bacteria; kingdom Bacillati; phylum Bacillota; class Bacilli; order Caryophanales; family Paenibacillaceae; genus Paenibacillus; species Paenibacillus lutimineralis. The sequence goes on along the minus strand of NZ_CP034346.1, from coordinate 6,401,268 downwards.
GTTTCATAAAAATATCGGCGATACAGTTAAGGTGGAAATGGACGATGTATCCCGTCTTTTCTTAATTACCGGGCTAAACCAGTCTTTAAACTATATGGGGAAGATTACATCTTTAACTTTACCTGGTGTACAGCAACTAATCCCCGACTATAAAGGTACAATCATACATGTTTATCTAAAGGATGTAGATAATGCCGACTTTATCCGAGACTTCAAAGCAACGTATGGAAATTTGATAAAGGATATAACGGATGTAGATGAGATGTTAGCTAGCCAAAGCAGTGTTTATATCTCAGCCGTGTTATCCGTTATGGTGATCATTCTTACGATAACCGTGCTAGTCGTCGCTCTGATCCTATACCTCGTCATCAAAACGATGATTCTCAAGCGCAAGAGGGAATTTGGGATATTAAAAGCTACAGGGTACACCACTCTTCAGATTATGACCCAAATTGCACTGAGCTTTGTTCCAGTTGTGATCGCGGGTGTATTGATCGGGGGGGTGCTAGGCAGCCTGTGTACCAACCCTGTACTTACACTGCTGCTATCAGGCGCTGGGATATACAACGTGCAATTCATTGTGAATATTCCTCTTGTCATTGTGCTTTGTATCGGTCTTATTGTAATTGCCTGTCTCGTATCGATGTTAGTGTCGCGTAGGATCAAGGGAATAACAGCTTATAGTTTGATTACAGAATAGATCATTCTCACAGATCACCGTACGGAACCTCATTCCAAAAAGGGCACCTAACTGGGTGCCCTTCAGCTTAAGATATTTCTGAAAACTGGCTTTCGTAATTGAGCGATTAAAGTAAAAATGAAAATAATTAGGGCGCCTGATCGGGCGCCCATTAATTTCGCTGTACGAGTGATACGGTGAACCGTATCATAAGTAGCAGCAAGTAATTCAGGCGAGGCAGGGAACAAGTTATAGGGGGGTTGCAACTTGTTGTCGTTAAAGTATCTACACCCTGTTTCTTTCCATCCATGCAGCAGCCCAATCTACCAGCGGCCGTTGCTCCAGAAATCGGACTTCGGCGTTTCCGACTCTATGAATCTTGATATTCATTTCTTTATCATATTCGTCCCCCAAACGGACAAAATCTCCGTCGTCGACAGCCTGGGTTTCGTAAGTCACCCATTTTCGAGTTCCCTCCTCCATAATTGCACTACTTTCATGGACAAACTTCTTGCCAGGGAAAGTTGCTATAGTTTCAGCCAGGTGCAGCGACGTATTTTTATCATAGCCGACGCCTATTAAGAGTACATAACCATTTAGATGATATAATTTATCTAATGGGGAGTTCTTGCCGAAAATGTTGCATAAATCATGGTTCTTAGTTAGATATTCCGCATGTTTGCCTAATGCGGCAATTGATCGTGCTGGGTGATCCGACCTTTTGGCCCCCGGCCACTTGCGGAACATTTCAGCCACGACACCCATACCGATCGCAGGGGTTATTTCTTTATCATAGGCAGGCCAGTTTTCGCGAATTATCGGCCACCATTCCATAGGTGCTTCCCAGTGGACTCCCGTTGAAGGATCAAGATTCTTCCATGTCTGGGACGGCATCATCAAGGTCCCTTCTTCACCGACAACTTCAAGAAGGGACCTGATTAAGGTTTCGGGTCCGCCTACAACAAAACCAAGTTTGCTGAGCGAAGTATGTACGAAGATGTGTTGACCTTCTGTTAATCCGCAGTTTTTAAATGTGTGGATTAGATCTTCTTTCGTGAAGATGGCTCTTGTTTCTATTGGTTCAGTCATGTTTACCTCCGCCTTTCTTTAAAATAAAACAACCCCGCTATAAGTAGCGGGGTTGTCACTAGCGTGGCTAGGGAAGCAGTGCCCTTCAAATGTTTCTTACATTATATAACGGTGATTCGTTTGCAACAATAGCTACAGCATAAAAACTTGCCGTTACAGACAGCACGGAGAACCGTACCATAAGTAACGGCAATCAGCTTCCTATTTTTTAGAGGAGGCTGTTTCTTTTTTTTCGGTATAATCAGATCATCCAATCAAAGGCTGGTGGTCCCGATGTTTCCGAGGCAACAGAGTATTATCTTGAGTCCGTATACACTGCGATAACAAAAGTCGAATGCTGAATTTCTGGTAGTGCTATACCTCAAAAGAAACCGGTCCGGCAGTCTCATAATCCACGATGACAAAAACATCCTTGATGTGAATTTCAAAAACATCCAATGTGTCGCCAATGGCTGCGAGCGTCTCATCATATCCGGGAATTTTTTGGAGAAACAGGTCCTTGATCTCTTCTATGGTATACCGGCTCTTATGTACAACTGCATGATTGGAGCGCGCATGCGGCACGGAAGAACCGTCAGAGGGGACGGTTGTGAAGGCAACATTGTTATTTTGCGCAAACTCAGCCACCTTCTGATTCTCCCTATCTGTCGCAAAATACAGGATTCCAGGCTTGCTAGCATCGTAGCAGAAGTTGACAATCCTAACATTGGGTATGCCTGCTACTGAAGTTGCCAGAGCAATTTCGTTGGTCTTGTCTAATGTGTGGTAAAATTCGTTCTTATAATCCACTTATATTTCCTCCTTAGCATTTGATAAACTTAGTATAGCAATGTATCGCTGACAGCTTTTATGTCAGTCATAGCACATAAATTTCAGGGGGATGATTATGAAGCTGGAACGAATGATCGCCATCATTATGCTGCTCTTGCAAAGAGAAAAGATGAGCGGGAAAGAGTTGGCTGAGCTGTTCGAGGTTTCTCTGAGAACCATTTATCGTGACATTGAAACAATTAATCAAGCAGGTATCCCGATTGTGACCAGCTCCGGTGTAGGTGGGGGAATTGGGATCATGAATGAGTATAAGATAGAAAAAGGTTTTTTTACCGTCAAGGACATTACCGCTATGCTGATGGGGCTTGGCTTTATATCCAATACATTATCCGGTGAGGAAACCACTGCTACCCTGGCCAAAGTAAAAAGCTTTATCCCGGAGGATAAACAGCATGAAATTACGCTGAAAGCCAACCAAATCTCTTTTGACTTATCCGCTTGGCTGGGCAGCAATGATCTGCAGACCAAAGTTGAAGTGATTCGAACAGCCTTGGAGCATTGCAGCATACTGTCTTTTATGTATCTAAGCGCTAAAGGAGACAAGGTCATGCGGACCCTGGAACCTCATCGTCTATTATTGAAAGAAAATCATTGGTACGTGCAGGGGTATTGTTTGAACCGGCAGCAATTTCGGGTATTTAAGCTATCCCGCATATCTGAACTGGAGAGAACAGAAGACCGTTTTACCATGCGTGTGATTCCCCCGGCTTTTTCAGAGTTTACAGATACCATGTCCAGGAAAATGCAAAAAATAAAATTGCAGCTTGACCATTCTATCCTCGACCGGATGTTGGATTATTGCGGAGAAGAGAACATTACTCCCCTTGGTAATGGCAAATTCTATGCATATTTTGATTTTATTGAAGATGATTATGGTTACGGAATCCTAATGAGCTTCGGAGATAAATGCCAATGCATTGAACCTGAGCATGTGCGCAATGAAATGAAGAGACGGCTCAATGATTCAATAAAAGCATATTTTTGAAATACAATACAAAGAAACCACTCTTCTCATGGCAACGCCGCTCACCACCGGAGAAATGCCGGATCAGGCATGTTTTTCATTATATATGCGCAGCCACAATCAAATTAGGCACGTCTTTACTTGATAATGAAAAAAGCACTGCTTCAAGGTATCCTTGTCTTCGTCAACAACCGGAATTCTTTTTGAATTCGACAAATGGTTTGGTTTCCTTGCCAAGGTTTGCTAAGAACTTTGATTCAACTTATATTATGAATGCAATCAAAAATTTTAAAAAAACTTGCCCTTTAGCCATCGCGGTGAACCGTATCATAAGTAAGCATAAAGTCGTCGTTAATTGAAGCGTCAAAGAACAGTTCAATGTCTTTAACGCTTCTTTCGCCGGGATTATTTTCGAGGTTTACAGTGACCTTGTTAATGATAGAGTGTCTATAAACCTGAGTGGCTTAGAAAAATTGAAAAACCACTTTGGATTGATAGGCGATGAAAAAATCCTGAAGGCGAAGTAAGTGATTAAGCAACTTATACCTTTCTCTAAACAGGGGGGATTGCCGTGGACAACAGAAGGTTTATAAAAGCCTTTATTAAATGGGAAAAAGATCCCAGCCAATTTCCAGTAAGCGAATGGATGCGTGATATAGTTGTAAACTATGGCGAAATCAAGGATAAGACATTTTATGGGGATACATGGACTGTGTTAGTAAGGATAACAAGACATATTGAAGGAACGTGGGATACTTATGCAGACGTCCCTAAAAATCCATCGTTCCTGACGATGTACTACCATTCGCCAACCCAAACCGGATTAAAATTTGAATATCCCATTTCCATTAATAAATCCCATGCATTATTTAAAATATGAGGCTGTCCTTCTGTAAATAATTCTTTTCTTTGTTTCATTAGATATGAAATAATCTCAGCTATATGTTTTGGCTTGCCTAGGTGTATTGTTGTTTCTAAATCATTTTTTTGTGTTGTAATATTGTAAAAAGCCCAGAATGTAAGAGGATCTTCATCTGGTGGATTGGATTCGAAAATAAGTGTGATTTTGATATTTTTGTTTTCCTTTGGAGAAATATTTAATGTGAAACTTTTCCCACCCGAATACCAATAAACAAATGCCTGGCTATCAATGGTAATATTTCTTAATTGACTCTTCATAAATTTTTCACCCTAATATAATTGTTCTACATAATGATTATAAAATAATTGTGACTTCGAATCGACCACCTACAAGTAAAAGATTCAAATCAGAAAACCCTGTCTGCTTCCCGAAAATCTATACTTCATTCCAACTCTACCCGAATGCTTATTAAGAAGAAGGTTAGCGGTTAGGCGTCGCGGCGAATTTTTCGCCGATGCCCCCGTTAAGCTGAACCGTACCATAAATAAGGGCAAGTTTTTTTTTGTGGAATTCCTTGCGGGGAATGAGTTTGTATATGTGTGTAGGTTTCGAGCTGTTCTAGATTACGATCGTGAAGGGAGAGGGATACTTGTGTTTGTTACAAAGAAAAAGCCCCGTCCACCTTGTCGGTGGGGGGCAGCGACGACCAGACACTGTCGTAGCGTCTCGTCAAATTCCAGTACCTTTGCTTCTGAATATCCAGCATTTCAGCTTACGTTCGATTGCGGCTAGCTCTTTAAAAGTGTCCTTGACTAAGGGGCCAGTTTAACTGACAATGGAAAGGCTCGCCTAGTTCGTTCACCCAGCGGACGGCGCTGGCTACGTCTCCGCCGTGAAAGAGGTCGGAGCCGTCAGCATTTTTCTACCTGCTCTTTCAGCCATTGTTTTACCTCATCGTCGTGAGCGTTAGCCAACGAGAAGAACGACGTAGAACGACAAGGTCCTGCTATGACTTGATTAACCTCATCCTTGCATTCCTCCTAAAAATGAAAATAACCCCTTGAAAAAAGGGCTTGGTACTAGGTCAAGAATATGATATATGCATGATTTTGGGTTTGATTCGGTTTTCGGAGAAACGAATCGAATTATCACTTGCTATCTAAAACAGGAGGTACAACATGAGTTCCATTCTTGACGTTATAGAAAAGCTAAAGTTGAACGTCTCGAGTATAGAGGATGTTCCAGAGTCATTTAGTTCAGATGTATACAAACTTACTCTTTTTAGCGGAGAAAACGTTTATGTAAAAATTCCATTTAACAAAGATAAACTATTTCGTGAATTTCAGGTACTTGAAACATTGAAGGGAGTAATTCCTGTTCCTAAGGTATTGGACATTTGGTATGGAGATGAAAATACAACTGGAGCTTTGCTCCTTTCGGCGATTGAAGGTATGCCTTGTACAGAAGATATTGATGAGGAACTTTCTTTTCAAATGGGTGTGTATCATGCAATGCTCCATGAGGTAAAGACTCCAGGATTCGGTTATCATGCAACCGATGGGTTTAAGTTATTTGACCAAAGTAACTGGAGACTACATATCAAAAGTAATTTTGAAAAGTGGAGAGAGCCGTGCAAAGAGATCCTCGATCCAGAACTGTATGAAAGATGTATCCATCATTTTGACGGAGTTTTCTTTGCTCTACCAAATCCCGATGGGCCATGCATTGTCCATATGGATTTTAGGCCAGGTAACATTTTGGTGAATGGTAACAAGGTTACAGGCATTATTGATTTTGAAAGTGCCCGTGGTGGATCCTCTGAAATAGATTTTACAAAAGTCAATCGATACATTTGGGAAGTCAATCCGAGAACTAAGGTACCCTACATAGAAGGATATCAGACGATTCGACCCATGTTGGCTCTGGACACAGTGCTGCCATTTTATGATTTTTACGATGCGTTCAGTGCTGTTGTTTGGTGTAAAAAGAGAGGAATTGAAAAAAACCAAAGGTTTCTTCAGGAGAGTATCCATACTTTAAGGAAAACAGTAGGTTATTGAGTCCAGGTGTTTGATGTTCATTAGATGTAATGAATAGGCCATTCCCCACAAGGGATGGCCTAAAAACTTACCGTTACAGATAGCGCGGAGAACCGTATCATAAGTAGGGCGAAATTTGCATGAAAACACCAGGTGTAGGGACTATCCGTGGTGGATAGAGGCAACGAATTAGAGTACTTTTAAGGGCAGAACTGAAATCTTCGCGACGATGATTTTGGCTGCGTTGAGCGTGCGGTATTTTACGATTAAGTCACTTTAGACCTGTCTTGGCCTTATATTTACAAGCAATATGCTGGCAACGATAAGCACCATGCCCACGATGAGGTTCATCGTCAAATGTTCATTCAGGAACAAAATGCTGCAGATGATTGAGACGACCGGGATGAGGAACGTGTACGAGGCGACCTTCGATGCCTCGCCTGAACCAATTAGCTTGAAGTATACGAGCCAACCGAGCGCAATGACGAATACGGAGATGAACAGCGTATCGTACAAGAAGGCTGCCGTCCAGCGCACCTCTGACCAGCTCTCGACAGTAGAGCCGTAAGCCGTCATGACGATGCCTCCAATCACGATCTGCATAGCGGTCATCCACAGTGAATCGACCTTGGCCGCCTGCCGTTTGATATAGACTGTGCCAAGCGCCCAGCTTAGTGCGGATCCCAAGGCGAGCAGAATGCCGATGATGGAGATGCCTCCCTCCAATCCACCGATGCTCATCGCGGCGACTCCGCCGAAGCCGAGCAGTAGGCCGACCATTTTCCGCGCGTACATCCTCTCTCCAAGCCACATCCAAGCGAACAATCCGAGCAGCACAGGCTGGAGGAACACGATCGCAGAGAACAGGCCTGCCGGCATGTATTGGAGGCCAACTGTTTGGAAGCCGTAGTAGAATACGATGCTTAAGAATGCGGACAGCACATAATACAGCCACGTTTCCCGAAACCGAAGCTGCTTCCAGCGCGGTAGCGCGATGATAATAAGCAGCACTCCTCCGATGAGGGTGCGAAGTCCGGCAAACAGAAGCGGTGGCGTAAACTCGAGAGCATACTTGGATAAAGGCCAGTTAATTCCCCACATAAGAATGAGGAAGGCCAAGTAGAATAACGTTTGCTTACGCGATAACGATGTCTCTGACATATAACAAATCTCTCCTTGTGTTAAGCTTCATCCGAATGATACACTAAATTGAGGTATGATGAAAATGAATGTTTTTCATAGGAGGCATATCATTCACGTTATGACATATACACAGATCAAGCTGTTCGTGAAGATCGCAGAGACTGGGAGCTTTACAAAAGCCGGCCTTGAACTCAATATGACGCAGCCCGCGGTCAGCCGAGCAATCTCGTCGTTAGAATCGGAGCTGGATATCCCTCTGCTGCTGCGCGATCGCCGCGGTGTGCAATTGACTGAAGCCGGTAAGCGAATCGTCGTGCAGTTCCGTGAGATTCTCGGTACCTTCGCCAAGGTCGATCAAGTCATCGCTGATGAGAAAGGACTTCAAGTTGGCACAATCCGCGTCGGAGCCTTTCCCGTAGCCGCCGCTCACTTCCTGCCACGTATTATTAGTGTTATTGCCAAGCAGCATCCGGGCATCGAATTCGAGCTGCATGAAGGAAGCATCGACGAACTGAGAAACTGGCTGGAGACAAGAGTGATCGACATTGCATTGCTCATTCCGCCGGACGGTGATTGGGAGACGATTCCACTTTATCGGGAGAAAATGTTCGCCGTACTGCGAGAGGATCACCCGCTGAGCAGTCTACCCATTGTCCCCGTCAAACAGCTCTCGACGGAGCCATTCATTACGTGTAAAGCCGGCTATGAGCCGCCGATTACAGACCTCTTCGAACGAGCGAGAGCTCACCTGCAATCGAAGTACATCGTTCAGAGCGTCAGCATGGCTCTAAACATGGCAGAGGAAGGTCTCGGCTTCCCCATTCTGTCCGAGCTTGCGCTGAAGTCCCTCCCTACAGGGCTCGTGAAGCGTGAGCTTGAACCGAATGCGTATCGCGATATCCGACTTGCAGTTCCATCTATCGATGAGGCATCCCACGCGGTCAAATTGTTCATTCGGACTACGCTTGACTTGTTTCCGCCGCCGTATGACCTGACTTAAAACAAATCAAGCCCCGGCCCGCGTCACAACGCGAGTCGGGGCTTTCGATTACCCAGCCACTGCTCATTTGGGTGCCTAAAGATTTTTCGCCCTACTTATGATAAGGTGAACCTTATCATAAGTAGGGCGATATTTAGGGAGAAGGGCCAGATAAAGAGTTGTGGACTAGGGTCGAATGTCATCGTTTCAGTCGTTTATTGCTTGATGTATAACATCTTATCTTCCCGTAAACGCTGAAAATATCCAGTTTAACGTTCGGGGGGACAATACATGCTGATCGGAAGTCACGTATCCATGGGAGGCAAGGAGATGTTGCTTAAAGCCAGCAAAGAGGCTGCTTCTTATGGAGCGAATACAATCCTGATATACACCGGTGCTCCACAAAATACGAAAAGAAAGCCGATCTCTGATTACAATATTTCAGAGGGGCATGCGCATATGAAAGAGCATGGAATTAGCAATATTGTTGTTCACGCTCCTTTCCTGGTCAATCTGGCAAATTCCATGAACAATCAAGTATTCAGTCATAGCATTGCCTTTATGCGCGATGAAATGGACAGGACGGAAGCATTAGGTTCGGAACAGATTGTGATGCATCCCGGATCACACGTTGGAGAAGGAGTAGGCAAGGGACTTCATAAGATAATTGAGGGGCTTAATGAAGTTCTTACCCGGAATGAAAAGGTTCAAATCTCGTTAGAGACAATGGCAGGTAAAGGGACGGAATGTGGTGTTCGCTTTGAGGAACTGGCTCACATTATAGATGGAGTAACTTACAATGAGAGTCTTTCAATTTGCCTGGACACTTGCCACGTTCATGATGCCGGATACGATATTGTCCATGACTTTGACGGCGTGCTTGATCAGTTCGATCGTATCATTGGCCTTACTCGGTTAAAAGTGCTTCACATTAATGATTCCAAGAACGAACGCGGCTCCCGTAAAGATCGGCACGAGAATATCGGACATGGATTTATAGGCCTGCATGCCTTGGACTATATTGTTCACCATCCTCAACTTTCTAATCTCCCCAAACTGCTTGAAACCCCATCTATTGGACCTATTAAATACAAAAATCCTCCGTATAAACATGAAATTGCTTTACTTAGAAGAGAATTAACAGAACCAATAGAAAAGTGAGAATTTGTAAGAAATCAGACATAGGCAAGCATCCAATGCCGCCGATTACTTCGGCGGCTTTCTTTGTAGATATATGAAACAGAATTGGATATTGAAAGGCTCGTAACTATGCGCCCGCCATGCTCCTTTGGCATTTTTCGCCGGTAGACTCGTTAAGCTGAATCGTACCCTAATAAGGGAGGTGCTTTTTCCGAGCGGGTACCGTCTTGCTTGGAAGGAGTATTTCACATTTATATAAAATCCTGTGACTGATCGCTTTCTGTATATACAGAGATAAGAACCAGAGCCGTCTCCTCGCTTATATTTCGCACGAGATGAGGCGTGCAAGCATTCCAACTGAATGAATCTCCCTCTACGAATTCAGCCGCATCCTCTCCTTGTTCGGCGTAGATTTTCCCCTTTACGACAACGTGAATCTCTTCGCCCTCGTGGGCATGCCGAGCATCTCCTGTTGAAGCGCCGGGAGGCAACTCAACGAGCCTCATCTTCATGTTCTTAGTAGAGCTAAGATGCTCCACTCTTAATTTTTCGCTCCCGCTTGTTGTGATCTTCCGTTCGCCTTTGCGCACAACACTCATACGTTCCTCTTGGTGCAGCAGCAAGTATGCCAAGGGAACCCTCAAAGCTTTAGCAATTCCTTCCAAAGTAGCGATAGACGGGGAGGTCTTATTCGTCTCTACCTGGCTCATGAAACCTTGGGACAAGCCGGTTTCTTCGCAAATTTGTGCGATGGTCAGGTTTTTTCGTTTGCGAATGGCCCTTATATTGGAGCCGATGTTCATTTATTATTCACTCCTCAGAATATTTGTAATACAGAATATAAATCTATAATAGCAATATTTCTATTGACATGCTACCTTTATCACATTATATTATCAATATAAAATAATTATCTTTATAGATAATAAAAAATAATGGGAGAGAGTATAAATGACAAAAAATATCATTGTATCCACTATAGCCCGCGTTGTGCTCGGAATATTATTTCTAGCCCACGGAATTGATAAACTGCATATGGGACTAAGCAATGTTGAAGCTTGGTTTGATTCCATAGGCGTACCCGGAGTATTCGCTTATGCAGTAGCAATTATCGAACTGGTAGGTGGAGTTATGCTGATTATGGGTATCTTCACTCGATATGTATCGGCTATGTTCGTAATGGTGCTCCTTGGGGCGATCTTTACGGCGAAGCCTTCCGTCGGATTGCTGGGGAACGGTCAAATGGCCGGTTATGAATTAGACCTGAGCTTTATTATTATCTCCATGTATTTGATTGTTGCTGAACGTTCGCCATTATCGCTCGATTACCTATTCAGGAGAAAACGCGATGCCTAACACGAAGGAGAACTGTTATGATGGACCCGACTTATCACTATGACATTCATTTTCCCCCCAACATGGAACTGGACAAACGTTACCCGACCATCTTCACGCTACATGGCAAAGGCTCAAATGAGAAAAACATGTTTGGTCTAGTTGAACCGTTGGCTGATGATTTTATTATTGTCGGCATTCGCGGCAATCTTACGTTGGGAGCTGGGTTTCAATTTTATGAGCTGAAAAGCTTAGGCAATCCGATCCGGGATTTGTTCGACCAGGCGGTTCAGCAATTGGAAGCTTTTATTCATTATGTGACGAAGAAGTACCCGATTGATGAGACCAAACGTTATTTGCTCGGCTTTAGTCAAGGCGCGATCTTGTCCATGACGCTTGCACTAACGATGGGGAGTCAGTTGAAGGGAATCGTGGCGTTGAACGGTTACGTGCCTTCATTTGTCAAGACAGAATATACGCTGTATAGCGTAGAAGATGTATCTATGTTTATATCACATGGGGAGTTCGACCCCGTATTCCCGGTTCGAATCGGCCATGAAACCGCTAATTATTTTAGAAATTTAACGTCTCGCTTAACCTTTAACCTTTATCCAACCCATCATGCCGTCTCCGAGGACAATCAAAGCGATTTCGTGAGCTGGTTGAGTCGTGATTCCGGCATGGATTCTAATAAAGGAGTGAAAATCATATGATGCCTTCTTACTTTTTCGCGCATGGGGCACCCTCGATTGTTTTGGACAGGAATAAATATACGGATTTTCTGGGTCAATTCGCGGCGAATACGACCAAACCTAAAGCAATCGTACTCTTCTCGGCGCATTGGGAGCAATCGACGCAGACCGTCAGCGCAGTCGATGCTTATAGCACGATTTACGATTTCGGGGGTTTCCAAGACGAACTATACCAGATGACTTATCCCGCTAAAGGGGAGCGTTCCCTGAGTGAACAAATTCATGCGTTGTTTGCGAAGAATGGTGTACAGAGTGTATTGAATGAAGAAAGAGGGCTGGACCACGGCGCTTGGTCTATCCTCAAGCTGCTCTACCCCAATGTGGATATTCCGGTCGTTGCGCTTTCCGTAAACCGATATTTGAGCAATGAACAGCAATACCAAATCGGGAAAGCTCTGGCCGAGCTCCGGGAGCAGGATATCTTGATTATAGGCAGCGGCGGGACCGTTCATAATTTGCGAAAGGTTAAGTGGTATGAGGAAGGGATTGACGAATGGGCGGAATCGTTCGATAACTGGCTGCAAAGCAAGCTGGAAGCATGGGATCTCGATGCCCTGTTTCATTATAGGGAATTGGCCCCTTGCGCTGGGGAGGCTGTGCCGACGAATGAACACTTCATTCCCTTGTTGCTGGCGATGGGGGCTGGAGACAGAGGTCGTCAAGCGAAATTGCTTCACCGTAGCTATGAATTAGGCAACTTGAGCTTAAGCTGCTGGCAATTTAACTAACTAATGATCTTGGAGAGGACAGCAGACTGCCAAGGCTTGACAGGAGGCGTAACATGGGGGAAAAAGAAAAACAACCATATTCAGGGATAGAAATCGGTCTGTATACGCTTGCCGATATAGGCCCTGATCCTCATACCGGAAAAACGATTACCGCACATAAAAGAGTCAAGGAAATCGTTGAGGCAGCAAAACTGGCCGACGAGGCAGGGTTGGATGTTTTCGGGATTGGTGAACACCATCGGTTGGATTACGCCGTGTCTGCTCCTCCGGTTATTCTGGCGGCCATTGCCCAAGTCACCAAACGAATTAAACTAACAAGCGCGACCACCGTGCTTAGTACGGTAGATCCCGTTCGCCTATTCGAAGATTTTGCCACGCTGGATCTAGTCTCGGACGGGCGTGCGGAGATCATCGCCGGGCGGGGAGCCTTCGTGGAGTCTTACCCTCTATTCGGCTATGACACCAAGGATTACGACAAGTTGTTCTCCGAACATTTGCAATTGTTATTAAAACTAAACGAACAGGAAAAAGTGAATTGGAGCGGTCAATTCCGAGCTTCACTAAGCAATGCCGAAATTGCTCCTCGACCTATACAGAAAGAGCTGCCTCTATGGGTTGGCGTCGGGGGAACGCCGGAAAGCGCAGCTCGCGCAGGCAGGTTAGGCGTCGGGATGGCTATTGCGATGCTTGGCGGCGATCCCGTTCGATTTATGCCGCTTGTTGATGCATATCGCGATGCGGGTAGAACGTCTGGACATACCTTTGAAGAGCTCAAGTTAGCTGTAACGGGCCATGGGTACATCTCTAAGACTACCCAGCAAGCGAAGGACGAATTTTATCCGTACTATTCCAATTACTGGTCTTATGTTAACTGTCAACGCGGAATGCCTTTTAGAATGACACGAGCTGATTTTGACCATATGACGGGTCCGGATACGGCTTTGTTCGTGGGCAGCCCGCAACAAATTGTCGAGAAGATCCTTCGCCAATACGAGCTTTTCGGGCATAAGCGTTTTATTGTCCAGATGGATATCGGCGGCGTACCGTTTCACAAAGTGGCTGAGAGTATTGAGCTATTAGCATCGGAGATTGCTCCAATTATCCGGAAAGAAACGAGCAAAATAAGTCATACGGATTAAGGATTGCGGATGTTAAATAAGGTGAAGCTAATTAGATATCTCGGGGCACCCTTGATGGGTGCCTTTTGATTTCGCTGTTAGAGTGATAGGGGGAGCCGTGAGGGGGCATCTATCTTCTCAGTCTCGAACAGCTTCAAGTAGATTAAGCTAGACTGCCCCGGGCGAGGGCTTTGCCATTGCCGGTAAGTTACTGTAAAAGAAGCAAATCATTGCGGACCGCCGCCATGCGACCGCGCTGCTGGGAGCTGAGGCGTTCGTCAAGGGATTGACATAAAGAGAATAGTGAAGTTATGATGGTATCGAACCAACTTAAACGTTTCAGTACTTAAACGATTAAGTTATAACAAGGAGGCGAGAATATGGCAAAAAAGGCGATGTTAAGTACAATGATTGCAGGTCTGGTCAGCTTTAGCCTATTAACCGGATGCGGCCCTTCAGCCACAACATCTGTGAGCGAGCCGCAAAGCGGCGAAGAACAGCAAGTCAGCCAAGGTGAGTTGAAGCCAGAGCCGGGAGCCGAACTGGTAGTTTGGGAGTCCAAAGGTCCTGAACTGGAATATCTGAAAGCGATCTCAAAGAACTTTGAGCAAGAGTACGGTGTTAAGGTGAAGGTGGAGGCGGTTCCTGCCATAGACAGCGTGAAAAAACTGACGACGGATGGTCCGGCGGGACTCGGGGCCGATGTATTCTCTGCACCGCATGATCATTTGGGAAATGCGGTTGCTGCAGGATTGGTGCTTGGGAATGATGTTTTCGATGAGAAGAGGATAAGCGAGTTTATGCCTAGCGCCATCGACGGAGTCAAGTATCAGGGCGTGTTATATGGCTTCCCGACGGCTATCGATACGTACGCCCTGTACTACAACAAAAAGCTGATGGCTAAAGCGCCCGAAACCTATGAGGACATTATCAAGTTTGCCAAAGACTACAACGACCCGGCCAACAAGAAGTTTGCCTTGATGTGGGATGTTTCGCAGTTGTATCAATCCTATTCGTTTCTGGCCGGATACGGTGGATACGTATTCGGGAAAAACGGAGAAGACGCAAGCGATATCGGCTTAAACAATGAGGGAGCGATCGAAGGGGCGAAGTTCCTGCAGTCGCTGAAACCAATCCTTCCGATCAACATCAACGACTTAAATGATAACATCATTACCGGTTTCTTTCAGGAGGGAAAAACGGCCGCTATCATTAACGGGCCTTGGCTCATTTCGGGTTTGTCCAAGGACAGCATTGATTACGGCGTCGTGCCGCTTCCGCTGCTGCCGAACGGGCAGCATCCGGTAAGCTTCTCGGGGATCAGAGCTTTATATGTCAATTCGTATACGAAATACCCGGCTGCCGCGAAGCTGTTTGCTGATTATGCAACCCGCAAAGACAACTTGAAGCTGCGGTTTGAAATGACGACTCAACTGCCTCCGCGAAACGATTTGGCGGATGACCCGATCATTACGGCCAATCCGGATGCGCTTGCATTTTTGGAACAGGCCAAACACTCCACGCCGATGCCGTCGATCCCGGAAATGGGAAATGTATGGATGCCGGTGAGCACGGCGCTCGCTTCGATCTGGAATGATAAGGCGGATCCGGCAGCGGCTCTAAACAAAGCGGTCGAACAAATCAAGACAGCGACTTTGAAGCGTTGATTTTATTTCAAAAATTTGATTAAGGCGGTCTTCAGAAATGCATCTAAACCGACATGAGCGTCGCCACGGGATCTTGGCTGCCATATTTTCTGCGGTATGTATCGGATTGGGGCAGCTGTACAACAAGCAATATGTTAAAGGACTAATCTGGATGACTTGCTCTCAGTTATTTTTCTGGAGCTATTATCCTTACGCATACAAAGGGATCACTGGACTCCTTACATTAGGCGATGTACCAACGCGGATTATCAACGGAAAAGTCGTTCAAGGGGACCATTCCATTTTTATGCTCATCCATGGTCTCATTACGCTGATCATCATTTTGTTGTTCCTCGGAATGTATGTCATGAACATTTATGATGCCTATAAAAACGGGAGCATAAGGGATGAAGGCGGGCAGGCTCCAGGGTTTATGGCATCCATCAAAAATGCGAAGTTTCGGAATCTTCCCTATTTGCTGCTTCTGCCAGCCGCCGTTTTGGTATTGTTTGTGACAGTGATTCCGCTCGTTTTTAACGTGCTGATCGCATTTACGAACTATTCTGCCCCGGACCATATTCCGGACCGTTCATTGGTCGATTGGACCGGATTCGCCAGCTTTTTTGAATTATTTACGCAAAAGGCATGGCGGACCACATTTATGGGTATTGCCATTTGGAACTTGATCTGGGCGGTGGCCTCTACTTTAACCGTTTTTATAGCCGGCCTGATGTTAGCGATGATGCTTAACCACCCGCGGGTCAAACTCAAAAAGTTTTGGAGAACGGTGTTTATCCTGCCATGGGCAGTTCCGCAATTTATTTCGATTCTGGTATTCCGGGTTCTGCTGAATGGAACGTTTGGTCCGGTAAACGATCTGATTGTCAAAATGGGATTTTCGCCTGTGCCTTGGCTTTCGGATCCGACAATGGCTAAAATAACGATCATTTTGGTCAACTTGTGGTTTTCGACTCCATTTTTAATGGCCTTGATGTCGGGCGTACTCACCACAATGCCACGCGATTTGTATGAAGCTGCGGACGTAGACGGCGCTTCAAGCAGGCATAAGCTGCGGAAGATCACACTGCCGCTTGTGCTGTCGGCTACCGCTCCGATACTTATCATGCAGTTTGCGTTTAACTTCAACAATTTCAATCTGATTTATCTTCTGACTGACGGCAACCCGAATAACGCGGATTATTTTTATGCCGGAAGCACGGATATTCTGATCTCATGGATTTTCAAAATGACGTTGAATCAGAGCCAATTCAATATGGCCTCCGCCGTTTCCATCATCATGTTCGTTATGATCGCCGTTTTCTCTTTGTGGAATTACAAGCAGATGAAGTCAAATCAAGAAGAGGACTGGAGCTAAATGTCTAGATTAAAAAGCAACTTGGCTGTCACCGGAATTTATATTGTGTTTATCATACTGCTCTTCACGACAATGTATCCGATCATTTGGGTTGTTGGCACCTCTTTAAACCCGGGGAATGCATTGCTTGTCAGCAGCATGTTTCCGAAACATCCGTCTTTGGTTCATTACGCGGAATTGATTCGCAATACCGATTTTGTGCTGTGGTTTGCGAATACGCTGAAAATTGCCGCGATCAATGCGATTTTATCGACGCTGCTGGTCGCAGTGACGGCATATGCCTTCTCAAGATTTCGTTTCAAAGGACGGCAGCAGGCCTTGATGGCCTTGCTCGTGCTGCAAATGTTCCCCGGCTTCTTGTCGATCATGGCGATATTTGTGCTGCTGCTGCAAACGAAATTGCTCGATACCCATCTGGGATTGATCCTGATTTACGCCGGCGGTTCGATCTCCATGGGGACATGGGTGATGAAGGGACATTTTGACACGATTCCAAAAAGTCTGGAAGAGGCCGCTTTTATCGATGGTGCAAGCACGAAGGATTCGTTTTTTCCGGATCATTTTACCTTTGTCCTTGCCGTCCATTACGTTTGTCGCTCTGAATAGTTTTATTACGCCGTTTATGGATTTCATTTTGCCGCAAATTGTCCTCAGATCGCCTGAAAAAATGACCTTGGCGCAGGGGCTTTACAGCATGGTGGCGAACGAAACCAATTCGAGCTTTACCCTGTTTGCAGCGGGTGCCGTATTTGTGGCACTTCCGATAACAGTTTTGTACATGTTTTTTCAAAAGTATTTGATCCACGGGATGACCGCTGGCGCCGAAAAGGGTTAGACCCACCTCTCATCTGGATGAATTTGACTTTAAAAGAGCGATATGTTTAAATATGCTTAAACGTTTAAGTTATCCAGTGAGAGGTCGGAGAAGATGAAAAAAACAACCATTAAAGATATAGCAAAAGCGGCAGGTGTGTCGATCGCAACGGTATCTTATATTTTGAATGACGTCAAAACCCAATCCATTTCCGATGAAACACGCGTCAAAGTTTTGAAAACAGCACAACAGCTGAAATATGTGGCCAATAAATCGGCGCAGTCGTTAAAAATCAACAAAACCGGGTTGATGGGAGTTTTATTGTTTAATGATCTGAAACCAAGTCCCGGTTCGGCATTAAAATATGCCAAGACGGTCTTCAAGCTGGAACAGCTGTGCAGCAAATGCGGGTATGACGTTATTTTTATGCAAATGGGCGCGGATGCCTTGTCTTACAAAGTGATTATGGAAAGAAATTTGGACGGCGTATTTTTGATTAATGTGGACCAGGAACAGTTTTATTCGATATCGAAGCAGTTCGGGTTCGGGATTCCTGTGTTTATTATTGATAGCTATATTGAGGATACTTTGTTTCATAAAATTATGCCGGACTTTGAACAAAGCTTCGCATTATGCAAGACAATGCTCGGCGAATCGCCTGAATTTCTTGTCATGGATTCATATAATCACGCCCCTTTGATGGAACGGATGAAGCATTATTCCGGATTAGACGAGAGCCAAATCTACGTTTATGAAGACCGTGAGGGCTTGGATACCTTCTTATCCGGGGTTAAGGAAAAGGCCGGGATCGTGATGAATGAATTTCTTGCTAATGAGGTCTGGAAAATGCATAAACGGATCGTCGCCTGCTGCACATGCCATTGTCCGGAAGTGCTGCCGGATGCAATGCCGAAAATATTGTTTGATTTAAATGACTACACCGAAGTTGTTCATATGATGAACAGTTATATTCATAACACGGCGTATGTCAATGGGGAGAAGTTTTTCTTCATCAACGTCACGCCGTGAATTAGAGTGATGAGGAGAATGTATAAGTGGATACGTCGCGTTTGATTGAACTCCGGGATTTCCATTCGGAAATATTAAATAATAAAAGAGATATGTTTGTTTATTTACCGCCAAGTTACAACGAAAATGAGCAGAAACGGTATCCCGTATTATATATGCAGGACGGCCAGCATATTTTTTTCGCCGACCATAAAGGCGAGTCCTGGGATGTTCACCGGACGGTGGACCGGTTGACTGTGGAAGGCAAAATCCGGGAAATCATCGTTGTCGCCGTCAGTCACATTGAAGATGCGAGAATTGCGGAATATATGCATACGATCCCAGGCGGATACGATATTTTCCATACGGTCAACCAGGGTGAATTGTATGAGGAATTCCTTGTCCAGGAAGTCAAACCTTATATCGACGCGACCTATCGGACCCTGCCGGATAAAGAACATACTGCATTGATGGGATCGTCAGCGGGCGGCCTGGTATCGTACAATATCGGTTTCCGCCGTCCGGATACGTTCGGCATGATCGGAGCCCTTTGTCCGTTTTTTGTAAGCATTGATCTGGAGACGATGGAAGAAAGATGGCTGAGCCATGTGTATCAGGAGAAAAAGGATTTGAAAATATGGATGGATGTCGGGGACGCGGAAGGGTTTACTGTTATGGAGAAACATGTGCGGCAGGTCGCGGATGTTTTGATCGCCAGCGGCTTTCGGCCGGGTGAGGATTTGATGTATTATTACGCTGTCAATTCCGGCCATTCACAGAAGGATTGGGCAGCAAGGGTGCATGCGCCGCTTATTTTCTTTTTCGGGGATATCGGAAAACCCGTCCGTGCCGAATTGCGTGGATCCGCGGCGGTTGGACTGCAAGGGCCCGTGCGGACCTTAAATGCGGTCGTCCATTACGACAGCGGTTTTATGATGACGGATTTGCGAGCTGATTATGAGGTGATTAACCCGGAACTGTTGGATGTCACCCCTGATGGGAAGCTCCTTCCCAAAACAACGGGGAAAGCTGCTGTCACTTATTTGAAACAGGAATTAAGGGCGTCTATTGATCTTGAAGTGGTTCCGCATATGTCCGAAACGGCGACGGTCAGCATTTACGTCAAAGTGCCAGCATCCACACCTCCGACCGAAAGGCTGTATGCCGGCATCGAACTGCCGAAGATTCACGACCGGCTTTACGGCGGAACGATCCAGGTCCCCGCGGATATGTCGTTCGAGTTCCGGATTTCAAGAGGGCTGGGCAAACATGAAACGGATAAGGAAGGAAAAGAGGTTCCTTACCGTAAATTCACGATAACGGACGGGCTTGTTTTGAATTATGAAGTTGAGCATTGGATCGATTGCCCGCTTGAAAACGAGGTGTGTTTATGAACAACCGGTCGAGCATTTTAACCATCGAAAAGTTCTATTCCGCCTACCTGGATAATGAGCGGGATATATTCGTCTACCTGCCCCCTGGGTATCATCAGGATCTTGGCAAGCGGTACCCCGTGCTCTACATGCATGATGGGCAGAACATTTTTCATCCAGCGTTTAACGGTTATTCATGGCAGGTGCATCAAACTGTCGACCGGCTGATTCAAAGCGGAGATATCGAAGAAATCATCGTCGTCGGCATTTCCAACATGGGAGCGGAGCGGTCAAACGAGTTTACACATGATTTGGATGGCGTTCGTTACCAGGACGATAAAGTCGACATCCGGCCGCTTGGTGAAACATATGAGAAGTTTGTGATTGAAGAGGTCAAAACCTATATTGATGTGGTGTTCCGCACGAAGCCTGAGGCGGAACATACAGCGCTGATGGGGTCCTCGCGCGGAGGTCAGGTCACGTATCATATGGGGCTGCGGCGGCCGGATATTTTCAGCAAGCTGGGCATTATTTCTCCATATTTTTATTACGTGGACCCAGTGACATTGGAAGAATATCCGCAGTACCATACGTTTACTGGCTTGAAACCATTTTCCCGCATCTGGATCGATTTGGGCAGCACCGAAGGGATTTTGGTGATGGAAAAGCATGTGCGCGAAGTCGCGGAGAAACTGGCGGATGCCGGATATGAACCGGATCGGGAACTGCTTTACCTATATGAACCTAGAGCGGGACATGTGGAAAAGGACTGGGCCGCGCGTCTGGCTTCCCCGTTAATCCACTTTTTTGGAGGCAAAGGCGAGGAGTGCTTTTTATCCCTGGATGGCAGTAGCGAGGTTGGGATCAAGGGGCCGGCATGCCGGGTGAATCCGGTTTTGGAGTCGGACCACGGTCTGCGCAGGACTTTGCTGCGTGCAAACTATGAGGTGCAGGACGAATCGGTTTTGGAGGTAAGGGAGGACGGAATCCTGGTTCCGAAAAAAGAAGGGGAGACGCTGGTAACCGCTCAATACGAAGGGCTTCGTGCCGGTAAAACCATCCGGGTGGTTCCAGAAATTCCGGAACGGGTGATGCTTGATATCATTGTCCATGTCCCGGCGGATACGCCTGATGACATCCCGATCTATGCTTATTTTCCTCTGAAACATGATCCGGTCCAAAGGGCATATGTCAATCAGCAACATCTGCCCCTGCATACAGAGTTTGTTTTTCAAGTCACAAGAACCGATGGCCGCGTCGGTGCGGACCGGAACGGAGTCATCATCGAGCATCGGTACGAAGCGACGGCGGACGGAACGCTTGAAATTGATGTGAAGCAATGGTATTAAGCGGGTGCGGATTGCCGAAATCTAGTTTAGTTCGGAGAATTCATAAGCAAAAATGATTCAAAAAAAAGAGCCTATAGCGGGCTCTTTTTTTGTTTGGATCTTTTCAAAAGGCACGACGGATGATTATATTAGACGATAAGAACGAGAAACTGGGCTGCCGTAATTCCGGTTAATTGAGTGTAATTTAGAAGGAAGGTTATGCGGGGATGTGAACCTGCGGCGGAAAGGGGTAACAATGATGAAAACACGAAGGGAATTTTGGAATAGAAGGCCACGAAGCTTTTAAAAAAACTTTTCCGGATGGTTGTATGAAATATCATCTTTATGTGTGCCCAAAGGACGGAAAAGGATTTTTGGAGCATATTGCTTTTCGGAATATTTGCGCGCGAATGCTTCGGCCCGGATGGAATACGGAAATTTGAAAGAGCAGCTCGCCGAGACCTATAGGTTTGATATAGACAGCTACATCCGGAACAAGACTGAATTTGTAAATCGCATTTTGAAGAAGACTTTGTATGGTGCGCTGGGCGTGTGATATTTAGTTTCGAAGAGCAGGAGAGCGGGGAGGATATGGTTCCTTGGGTGATCAGCAAAGATCCGTTGGATTTTTCGGGAATGCTTCGATTTCTTTCTGAGAATGAAAATGGAAGGGACCTTCCAGAAGGCTGGGTGCCCGACTCCACGTATTGGCTAGTATCGGAGAATCGCCAAGTGCATGGAGCCGTAAATATCCGGCATCGGTTGACGGATAAGCTCTGAATTGCGTAGGGCACATCGGGTACGGCATTGGATATGCGATTCAAATGTTAGCATTGGCGCTCGAAAAAGCCGCAGAGCTTGGCATTCAAAAGGTGCTTGTGGTGTGCGATGAAGACAATATTGCTTCCGCAAAAACAATTATTCATCATGGCGGAATACCGGATCAAGAATATATTGAAGAGAACGGAAATGTCATCAAGAGGTTTTGGATTGAGAACAGCTAGTTGTTATGGGATGTCCAAACTTCAATAAGGGAGGTCCACGCCGGGTTCAGCAGTTCTTTAGCTTCGGGCGTATGGTCCCTACCACCCAACTAATGCGCTGGGTATGAGCGGTGAAGATCAATCGGGGTGAGCCGTATCATAAATAACGGCGAAATTTTATTGCAGGAAAATGCGGAGAATGGTGTAGAAATTCCGCCAGCAATCGATCGCATTTCACGATATCCTCGTTAATCAGCTGTCTCGACGAATTCTAATTTTCGTTCAAATAGTATCCGTTCGGGAGGACGACATCCATTTTCATGCGATTTAGAATGAAAACAAGGCACACAATCGTAAGGAGGTTTGATATGATGAAGACAGCTGTTCATCATGGGAAATCCGGGGTAGCAGGGATTCAGTACAGAGAGGTTCCAATTAGCGGCCTCGGCTAATCAATCTCGATAAAATGAGGGGGATAAGAATATCACTGGAAGTATAGGTGGACATCATGATGGGGTAGTGAAGGGACGCTCTCAGTTCGTAAATCCGAAAATGGGATAGCCCCTTTGAGACAAGGGCGAGTGGGGCCACCTGAGGGAAAGATTGTTGCAAAGGTGGTTTAGAGGGGGAGAATATTGAAATCTGTTCATTTCTTTTGTGATTTATCTCGTTCCAAACATCATAAGAAGCTCTCCATTTTCTTCTGCAAGAGCAATGTAAATGACCCCGCCAAAACATCCCGGAGGAAGAGTTCCTTCGATAATCCAAGCTTCTGCAATAGGGTTATAGCTGATAGCGAAGGGAGTTTCCTCTAAAAAATGAGAATAATACTCTGCTAAGTAAGTGAAGATTGCCGTTGCAACTGCATGTTCATCTGTAAGCTCACCAAAAGCAATTTCATTTCCAAACCGATTTTTCCGGAGAAGAGTGTCGCGATCGGCGAAATAGAGTTCAAACCTCCCATATAAATTCTCATCATCCAAATCGCGTTCTACAAAGCCATATTCGATGACTTTTTCCTTTTGATAAACGTTGTGTTTGCTCTTTTTCTTATAGTCGACCCGTACGGTGATTTGATTGGCTCGAAGCCGGTCACGTTCTCGCTCCTGCTCCGCTATTAATTTCTCCAAAGCATCCATAAAGCTCATTTTGAATTCACCCTCAAAGAAACGTAATTGGGTTTCCCTTGTCATTATTAAATCTAAGTAGCTTGCTATACCGTGCTTCAATGGGACTTTTATGGTTTTACCTACAATCATTAGTCTATATTACAATTATATTATAATTTTGAAGCCGACTCTATCACCTACAAGGTGTAGGGAGGGGATGCAATCCATGTATGAACAATGCTTAAGCGAGAATATAATAGTTCGATCTGAAGATAAGGGATTTGCCTATCAAAATAGTTGATTACTCATATAGAAGGCAATCTTAGCGCTCACTATAATTGTAATTATAGTTGTGTTTTTAGAATTGGAGGGAAAAGAGAAGTGAAATCGGGAGCTTTAGATGATTTAATTGTTGGCGAAAGCCGTGTTCTTACCGATTCCCAAGTCACATCCTTGTGGGGGGGAATAGATCCGCAATTTTCACCGGACAATGCCGTTGCTGCCGTACAAAGTGCACTGCCACAAGATGAATATGAACAATTATTCCCTTGCCGTATTGGCACGAAGGAATGGCACAAGATTTCTGCTAACCTACCAAATTACAATATAGATCAAACCGACTATTATTCATATAACAACTTGATTGCTGCCATTACAGATGTAGCTAATATCAAATATAAGCTGGAATATAGACAGGACGATACTAAGAACAGTCGCGTATTCCGATTCGATAAAAAAACAAAGACAGAAACGCTCATCTACCAAAATGCCAACTTTAGCACCTCCTCGAATAGGACGGTTCCTATTATATCGAAAACGGTTGATTTTGGTTCCTTTATAAAAGAAGGGTCTGAATTGAAGCGAAAGCGCGAGCTGGCAGCCTTTCTCGCCAATATTTCGCACGAAACGGGTATAGTTATTTCAAGATTCGCAAGAAGTCCGCATGTCTGGGGTTTGTATTGGAATGAGGAAATATCCTACATTAACACCACAACTGTCAATTATGTTGAAGCACATGACTATTTTCCGCCAGTTGCGGGTAAATCCTATCATGGACGTGGACCGATACAGTTGAGCTGGAACTACAATTACGGATTGATTAGTGGAATTATTTACGGCTCCAAGGACAAGCTGCTTCAGCAGCCTGAGCTTATTGTGAACGATGGCAAGTTAGGCTTTATGACGGCGATCCTGTTCTGGATGACACCACAGCCTCCCAAGCCTTCCGCTCATGATGTGGTGGTTGGCAACTGGACGCCTTCTGAATCGGAGATTTCTAAAGGATTAACACAGGCGGGCTTTGGTATTACCATTATGATCATTAACGGTATCCTTGAAGGTAACCTAGCCGAAACTGACCGTCGTATCAATAGCCGCGTTGGTTATTATCGTAAAATTACGACACAAATGGGGATTTCCATTGAAGGAGAAAAATTAAATACGGTTGGCATGAGTCCATTTTAAAACCTATGGATATATTTGAAGAGAATGAAATCAGGGTACCTTTTTTTAGGTGCCCTATTTTCGCCTTTAGATTGATAAGGTGAACCGTATCATAAGTAAGCACAAAGTCGCCGTTAATTGAAGCGTCAAAGTACAGTTCAGTGTCATTGACGCTTCTCTGGTCGGGATTGTCTCCAACGTTTACGTTGATCTTGTTTATTATGGAGTGAAGCAAGTCCTTTTGTTTCATTGGTTCAACCTTGGTTATGACAAGAAGATGAGGTGAAAACAATCAGTTCCAGACACGAGGAACAATATTTTGATGTATATCGTTATACGAATGCCGTTGATTTGATAGCTGAAGAAATTATGGAAAAAAATATAACCATCGTTGGATTTGTTGAGATCGACTTCAGGTGATGTAGCCAATTGATGTTTTATAGAGCAATCATAGCGAAATAATAATTTTTTTCTGCGATGAACATACCAATAGAGGGAGAATTATATTATCTTCGACATGCTGATTTTTTCGTGCAGAAAATGCAAGGTATTCATTTTGTATCTATCATAAAATTTATCTAGAAAGGAGGGAAAACGATGGATTGGTTGGACAGGATGAATAGCGCCATGGAATATATCGAAACAAACCTAGCGGACAATATCGTATATGATGAAATAGCGCAGAGAGCCTGTTGCTCTACTTACCATTTTCAACGAATGTTTCCGTTTATTACTGGAGTATCGTTATCTGAGTACATTCGGCGTCGACGGTTGACATTGGCAGCATTTGATCTACAAACAACAGATGCAAAGGTTATTGATGTAGCTATGAAATATGGATATGATTCGCCAGAAGCGTTTGCACGGGCGTTTAAGAATCTTCATGGGATCATGCCGATATCTGCGCGCGATAAAGGCGTTTCTCTAAAAGCCTATCCTCGAATGTCCTTTCATATTTCAATTAAAGGAGATATCGAAATGAATTATCGCATCGAATCAAAAGGGCCTTTTGAGATGTTTGGAGCTTATGGCCTGGTCAATTCCGATCCCCAAAAAGTATATGCTGAAGTTGCTCAATTCCGTCAACAATGTGATGTAGATGGCAGTGTTGAAGGGATGAATGGATTACTGGGACGCTTTAGTAACACCATCTTGCACGCTGCCTTATATGATCATACTGGAACATCTTTTAAATACATGGTGAGTTATTTTTTGCCAAAAGGGCTTGAAATTCCGGAGAGATTTACAAGACTTTCTGTCCCGGCACTAACGTGGGCGATTTTCCCGGAACCACAATGTGATTTAATTAAGTTATGGGGACGGATTTATTCCGAATGGTTTCCGACATCGGAATACGAACAGGTTGAAGGCCCAAGTTTCGAGATGTATTATGGAACGGCAGAGTATGTTACTGGGGAGATTTGGATTCCAGTGAAGAAAAAATAACTTGTTACTTCATGCGGCACGCATGTGTTTCTCATCGGGCATCCGTCGTACTACCTAAAATTCGGTTTCGAACAAGCGAGACCACACGGCTTTGAACTATAGCAATTCGATGTGCCGAACGAGGTGTTTATGCTGAACATACTTTGTCAGAACGCCGGAATCAAAGGAGAACGCCCTCAAGGTTGTGGGCGTCCTTTTTCTTTTTTTATGGGCATTTGCTCGAACGGAAATGTAGGTATTACGCTAACGGGACACGATAGTTGAATAAAAGAGAAGTTCTATGTAGAACCACTCCTTATGAAGGGAATAGGCTGCAGTCGATGCCAAAAAGCCCCGCCGCCAGCAATCGATCGCATTCCACGATACTGGGGCGAGGCTTTTATCCATACGCTATAGAATGATTACGCAAACCGCGTCCATGACTTCAGCGTCTGGCGCACGTCGGCGCCATCGACGATCATTTTTACGATATCCTCGTTAATCAGCTGTCTCGACGAATTCCACTTTTCGTTCAAATAGTATCCGTTTGGGAGGACGACATCCATTTCTTGTATATATCGGGACCAGAGTCGACGGGAGGTCATCCCGCACTGTTCTGCAACCGATCGGGTAATCGGCAGCGTCCAGGGACGGCTGAAACGCTCCGGTCGCTCGAACACATGGTGCTTGAGAAACGCCCAGGCCAGTTCAGGATGCTCGCACTTCGTCGTGATCCCGGTCGCCCCCATATAGACCATATTCGCCTGCACGCCTCCGGGCATCTGCGGCAATCCGACTACGTCGAACTCTTCCCCGATACCCTCAACTTCAACCGCACCGGCAAACCACGTAAACGCACTGATCAACGCAAAGCCTTGATGCAGCTCGCCTGCTTTGGACGGTTCCTCAGGCTTGCGGCACGCATGAAATTCACGGTACATGTCAATTACGAGTTGGAATGCTTCGACCGTCGCATCGCTGTCGATATATCCGTGGGCAGTCGACCCGTCTGGAGATAAATAACTTCCACCGTTGCGCATTATAAATGGCTCATAAAGCTCGATATCCGGTCCTGTCGCAAAACCAAATTGAGTCGCCACACCATTCTTGTCTCGGATCGTCAGCTTACGGGCCATCTCTATCATCTCGGCCCATGTCCAGTCATCAGTCGGGTACGGCAGTCCGGACGCGTCCAGCATCGCTTTTTTGTACAGAATCAACGGAATAGATACGCCGTCAGGAAGGCCTGGAAGCGTCCCATCCTTCGTTGCCACCCTCATAATGCCGGGATTCAAATCCTCTTCCAGCCCCGGTGTCGCTCTCACAAACGGAAGCAGATCTATAAAGAGACCCTTCTGGTTGAACAGCGACCAGCCCCCGCTATCCATTAAATCCGGCTCTTCCGACCGGAATGCCTGCAACGACTCATAATTGTCAGCCGATTGAATAAGGACGATTTCGACGCCGGGATTGGCGGCTTCGAACGACGCCTTCGAATCCATGATTTCTCCGATATGCTCAAGCTGGGTCAATAATTTTAATTGAATGTGGCTCATCTTTGTTCCCTCCCGAATATTAAGCTCATGGCATTCTCCAAATAACCGATTGCGGCTGCTTCGAACTCTTTGGCCTGCAGCAGCAGTGAAGCACATTCCGTCCGGACTTCCGTTGTGAGCAGGGATGAGCTGCGGATAAACGGCACAAGCGTGCTTACACGCTCCAATTCCTCCGAAGTTTGTACATACGCCTCCGATGCCAACAGCACAAGGCGCATTGCCTCACCCTTGAGCGGGACTGATTTAAGGTACAGCGCCGCATATTTCTTGGCTTCCGAATACACCGCTGCCAGCTGCCCCATGCCATATCTGTTCGGCAGGATGCCGGAGTCCGTCATGTACTTGATCCACCGATCATAAGCCCTTAACCCTGATGTATATGACAAATAATCCGTCATCGGCCAGTAGTTGCACCCTTTTCGCCCATAGTGGATCGCGAACCGTATCGCTTCAATCGCACGATCCTCGGCAGATCGTTTACCTGAGACGGATTTTTCTGTTTTCCCGTCGATTCCTGCCAGAAACCGTAACGGATTTTCTGCCAAATCATCATAATTAAGCGTTTTCCCTTCCGGCAGCATTAGGTCGGTAACGTAAACCTCCCGCTTAGCATCGTCATAGCCGTAGATGAGTGACCATTCGTGAACATGAGGCGAAGACGCCATCGTGTCGAAATACAGCACTGGTTT
Organism: Paenibacillus lutimineralis; assembly: GCF_003991425.1. Taxonomy (NCBI): domain Bacteria; kingdom Bacillati; phylum Bacillota; class Bacilli; order Caryophanales; family Paenibacillaceae; genus Paenibacillus; species Paenibacillus lutimineralis. Next base: position 6,372,860 of record NZ_CP034346.1, on the reverse strand, counting down.
ACCCATGTTAATATACCTGCGAATAAACGGCAGAATCGCTTCCTCGATCGGGAGCACAACTGGAAAACGCTCCGAAGCGGCAAGCAGCGGCACAGGCTTTTCCGATAGCTGTCCGCAGAGGATGCTGATCTCATACCCCAACTCTTTCATAATCGTCTTCAGTGTCTGCCGCCAGTCGAAAACATAAATCCCGTCCGCAAATGTCGTTTTATTGGAGATTTTCATCCGGAAAGCAAATCCGGACTCGCCCATCAGCTCCTGCGTACCCCGCTGATCACCAATCGATGCCAGCATATGCCCGATCCGGTCTACGAACGTCGTTAGCGTCGAGGAAGTCTGAGGCCACTCCGCCAGCTTCACAATATGCGCTTGATTCATATCCACTCCTCCCTTCTCTGGAGGAAGGCCGAGCATAACCCGGACATGAGCCTGACGGAGCTTACGCCGGGAACGGTGCAGATACGTATGTACGGAGCCGGTAGTCGTATGGTACATCTGTGCGATCTCGTCGGGGGACAGTTGCCGGAAAAAATAAGACTCGAAGATACCTCTTTCCCTGCGATTCAGAGAGCGCAGTAACACATGGATCGTCTCGAACAGCTCCTTACGCAGCAATTGCTCTGCGGGGTCCGTCTTCTGTGCCGCCGACATTGCGCTCATCCGGGTTAGGTGGCGAAGCAGGCTGTCAAGGTTATCCCATTGGATGCGGTCCACTCCGCCGTATTCGTTCTCCTGCCACCCGCCGATAGGCTGCTCCCGCTTGTAGGGGCCTCCCCGACGCAGCCGCATATTTGCCTGATTTTGCACGATCCTGTGAAACCACGGCAGGAAACGGCTTGTATCCGCGAGAGTTCCCACATGCAAAAATGCGCGGACAAGCGCATCCTGCACGATATCGTCAGCCATATGCGAATCTTGCGTCATCCGTTCCGCCCATCGCTTCGCCCGGTCTCGGTGCGTCTGAATCAGCTCGCCGAACGCCTCGGTATCGCCCATTTTCGCCCGCTCAGCCAATTCCTTGTCACGTTTGTTTTCCTGATCCTCCCGTATTGCACTCGGTACCCCAACTAACTCCGAACGACCCATAACGCTTCCCCTCCTGACCGCGACACTTCTATACCGTAAGTCGTTCCGCAGAGTTCCCAGCCCGGTGGTGTGGCACTGCATAACGTCATCCGGTCGACCTACATGCTCAATAAATATCAGCCTTCCACTAGATGAGATGCCACAGGGAGCCGTTCTCTTAACAGCTATTTAAAAAAATTAAAAGTTCTCGAAATTTTTATTTTATCTAAAAATCTATTTTCATTCTTTTTATGATTTCTCGCATATGAAATAATGTCTTCTGCTCGATCTCGGTCACAATCAATCCTTTTTCCAGTCGTGGATCAAAAGCTTGGCGCACCATTCCGACTCTAACGAGGCAATCGCATGGATTATGGCGAATTGTGTCATGTTAGCTGTTCAGACGCGCTTTTGTAAAGCTGCCCAGATCGATCACTTTGAAGAGTACTTCGAAACGAGCTATTGTCAGAAGAATTTACTCATCTCCACTGTTAAAAATATGAATTTTACCCATGATATCATGCGATTTAGAATGAAAACAAGGCACACAAACAAGTAAATGAGTGGAATATGAGAATCCCTTCAAGGGATAGCTGGTATTAACGCACCCCTTCAGGGGCATGAGGGTGCACAAGAGCGCCTATGTACGTGACGAAGCACTTTATTTGCGGCTCTACAAAAGGAAGGAAGAGGAATTTGTTAGTCAGAGGCGCAGGATTTACGACGTCGATCCCCGGTTTATGCTGGAGCAGGATGGCGTACAACTGGTGGCTCTTGATAAATGGTCTTTGGACGGGAATGAGATCAGTGAAGAGGATACAATGGTCTATCACATGTCTTCTGAAGAAAGGGATCGAATACAACAATTAATTGCCGCTTACGATGCCCGGCCTCCTTTTGACGAAGTGAAATGTAAGGAAGAATTCAGCGAGATTCAAGAATGGGGATATAAGGAAGCATTTCATAAACTTCCGGACGAGCTGTCCTCACGCATTGCGGATATGCGGGTATTTGCGCTGGGTTACTGTACGAGAGAGGTATTGCGCGAGCTGAAGCAACTGAGCAAAGAAAATAAAAAGCGCATGATGCTGGTCATGGATGAATATGGGCAGGCACAACAAGCGGAGAACATTCCCGAACATATCCGCAGCCGATTCCGTTTTCACGATTGCAGAGTGACGGAGCTTACGTCTGGCAAGCAGATTGTCATGAGACTAGACACGCAAGGCGGATTTACGAACAGTAATAAGGTTACTATTTGATGCAGTCGACGAAATCATCAGACAAGACGAGCACATATTGGGCAGCTACTGGATTTATAATGAGCTGTATCGTACGGATTGCGGCTATGAAGTCCATATCCTGTTTTCGGGGGAAGGGATGCCTGAACTCATTATTCGCTGCGCAGACATTGTTGTAGAACAAGAATAAGGAAAGCATGGATCTAGACTACAGTTAAACTGGAGATCTGGCGGAATGATCAAAATAGCCTATGATGCCCGGTACAGCGTTTACGGTCTATATTAAAGCAACAGGGCGAAATTCCCTTACTCGTACACAGAATGTAACAGGCTGGTTAGACCATTCGGTTACTTATGTTAGTCGAAGTCCGTAACGATTGCATCTTCGGCATTCGTCTCTCCGAGCTCGTAATCGATTTTTGATATCCGGTCAGGGGCATTCGCATTGTATTTTTTCTTTTTGAGCTTCTAAATTTTTGGTGGTCTAAAAAATACAAAAGCCAGCCGAACGCAAACGCGGATAGGGCTGGCTTTTGTGTTGCTATATGAAGTTAACAATTTTTTTAATTGTCATATGACAAAATTCATGACACCAGTCACTAGGATACAAATAGCAATTATTTTAAAATTAAAATATAGGGTATGGTGTCAGAAAATAGTTATTCGTGGGCATTAAATGTCCATTTTTGTTGAATGGAGTAAGGAAATTTTGATTAGGAAGGAAGATCGAAGATGAACAAAAAGTTATTCATTTGGTTCACGGCACTGACGATTGGTTTGACCTCTACCGTATCCATGGGAGGCAGTGTCTTTGCAGCAAACACTTCGGCTGATTTCATCGATCTACAGGGCTTGGATGGGGCGAAGAGGGCGAAGATCGATGCTTTGATTCAAGCAGGTATCATTAACGGAGTATCGTCAACGAATTTTGGGCTACAAGAAGAAATGAATCGAGCGCAATTTGCGAAGGTAGCGGCACTTATTTTTAATTTGCCAGTGAATCCCAATCAACAACAGTCATCTTTCTCTGATGTGAGATCAGATGATTTAGCGAATGGTTATGCGTTACCTTATATTGAAGCTGTAAGGGCAGCGGGAATAACCGACGGTGTAGGCGGCGGGCAATTTAACCCTGCAGGTCAAGTAACAAAAGAGCAATTAGCGGCATTTCTCATTCGAGGATTAGGTAGAGATGGACAAGCACAGTCAACTCCAGGGAGTGGAGATCAGACAGTCTCTGATTGGGCACAAGGCTATGTTCAGATGTCACTCCAGTTAGGGCTGTTACAGAATGCTCCGGACGGCACATTCGGCGGTACAGCAGGAGCGAGCCGAGAGTTACTAGCTACCAGTTCTTTTGAAAGCGCAAAAACGTTTGAAGCTGCTCAACCACTTGAGGTGTCTGGTACGAACTTTGCAGCGGGGAACAAGCTAGAGTTGACGATGACGGCTGGAATTGATCCGAGTTCCATTGATCTGTCCAAGATTCTGGTGAACGGTGTGCCTCTGGATCCGAAGCTGGATAGCTATGAGTTGTCTGAGGATAAAAAGACAATCATTATTAAGCTGCACCAAGGGTATAAATTGGATTCATCCAAAACACCGATTATCGTAGTAAGCGGTTTGAAGACATCTTTTGGTAATGAAATTAAGAATGATAGTAATAAACCAATACCGGTTAAATTAACGGAGCCTCCGGTGGCACCGCAAGTACCTGCATCTACTCCATCAACGTTCTCACCATCGCCATCTACACCATCGGTACCATCAACGCCGACACCTGATGTAACACTGACCATCCATGTTTCGAACGCGGAGATCACACAAACATCAGCCTCCTTTCCAATCACGGGATCGGTCACTGGCTCCGTGTATTACTCCGTGCTGCTGTCCGATATGGGGGCTCCAAACTTGGATGAGATTAAATTAGGGACGAATGCTGTTGTCCATGGTTCGGTTGATTTGGATGGAACTAAGGGGGATTTGAATCTGCAGGGATTGTTACCTGGCACCTCATACATATTGTATGCTTATGAATTTGCCAACAATAAGACATCTACCATCTCTAAAGTATCTTTTCAGACGTTGGCTGAGCAGCAAAATGGTCCTACGATTACTTTTGATGAATTTGAGACAATAAGAACGCAGGGAGACATTAGCGACACGATCCATGCAGGTGTTTACACGGGTGAATATAATAGGCTATATTACGTGCTTACCGAGTTTCCCTCTGTTTTCCCAAGTGTTGAACAGGTACAATCCGGCAAGGATGGAGCAGGAGTTAACGCGATCCAACAGGGGATAATCGAAATCGAAACCGCCTCACAGAGAGCCGATATTCACATCTACGAGAACTTGCTTCCCAGCAAGACTTATTGTCTCTACATTGTTGGATCTAAGGGAGATTTGTATAGTCAAGTTGTGGGGTTGATTTTCGAACGTACGGATTTGGCCAACGAAACTTTTACGAACTGAATAGTGAATCAGACCGCAGATACAACCTGCGGTCTTTTTGTGTTCAAAAGTTAATACGACCAGTCAATCAAGTTCATGCTCGTACGCAAATATACCTATTTGATGGGCGGTCATATTCATGGTATTCAGTTCATGGACATGGGGGAAATGGTAATTACCTGGATATCGGTGCTGGAGAAGGGTGTCCTTATTTTTCGCCTTATAGATGATACGGAGAACCATACCATAAGTGACGGCGAAACATTTGGTGAAACGGCTCTTTCGTAACATATCAAATCTTCCTAGCAACAATGAAATATTCCTGAGAGCTTTTCTTCAAGCAATCCGATTCGACAATTGAAAAACTCCCTTTCTCAATTGTATCGATTAAATTTCGTATTTTAAATGACCTTATATTCGGCGTTAGACCAATTCTACCTGCAATGAATAACAAGCTGCTTAGAAATTTCTTTTCTCCCATGCATGGTATTGCAGAAATCAATAATCCTCCCGGTTTCAACAGTTCATTCATTCGTTGCAGAACGATATGTTCATCTTCCAGCAAATGCAGAACGTGGAAGGCCAAGATGGCATCAAATGAGCCTCTCTTATACCTTTCATCAAAAATGGTCGCATGGGCATAGTTTATATTTGCGATGTTTCGCTCTTTTGCCTTTTTTTCTGCAATTGCGATCATATTCGAAGATATATCAATCGCATGAATCCCTTTCACATATTCGGCAATTTTATTTGCTATCAACCCAGTGCCACAGCCGAAATCCAAAACAATGCTGCTTATTTTGAGATGCGTTTTCGTTCTTTTTATTATATTGATGTAAGTCTGTTCATCCTTCATCTCGATTTGATCATATTGACTTGCTGTTTTGTCCCAGAAACGTTCTGATGTATTCATTTCCGTTACACCTTCTTTTCTAGAGCATCCGCCCGGTTGAATCCGTTAAGGATTAGCCATATAGCCAAGACCAATTGTTGAGAGGCTATTGGAACGTTCAACGTCATGTAAGCTGCATCGAGACCGATGAAGCGAATCATAAATAATAAGCTCGCCAATATGGACAATATAGATCCAATAAGACCCGAAACGGACAACCAGCGTGGGACGAATTTTGCTTGGTAAAATATGCAGTTAAATAAGAACATCGCCAAAACAGATGTCAGTGTCGTGGCCACATGATTCACCAAATCACGTCCTTCCCGTAACAATCCACCCAAGGTCTGAAAATACGAGTCATCTAGAGTTCCAGATTTTGCAAATTCGTGGCTTAATGTCAATAGCAACAGAAGAATGATTACACCAATAATAATGAACACACCCGCAATGATGCCGAAAGCAGCAGATCCAAGAGCTAAACCTTTATTATGCTTACTTAGAATCGGATACATCGCAATAGGAATACCCACATATGCAACAACCATTAACAACTGGGAAAACGCTCCTATCAGTACCTGATTTCCATTTGTAGAAGCCTGAACAAGGTAGTCTGCTCCATCTATAACTGGAACAACACTAAATATACCTGTAACCAACCCGGCTAATAATAACACCCCGGTAATTACTGCAGACCTTCTGCCTGAATTTGTATTCTTCCTCCCCATCCATGAGCCTCCTCATCCTTACCTGCCCTTATCATCATATTGAAAGACCTCTTCGATGGACTTTTCGAAGACACGCGCGATGCGAAAAGCCAGCTCCAATGAAGGTGAATAATTCCCCTTTTCGATAGCAACAATCGTTTGTCTGGTGACCCCGGCCTTATCAGCTAATTGCTGCTGGGTCATCTCGTTATGATGAAAGCGAAGATTCCGTATATGATTGCTGATCGCATCCTTTCCCATGTTAAACTCCCTTTCTATAAAAGTAGAATTGAGCGATACGTCCCAGTAGATCGGATAGAAAACCGAAGAAGATCAATACAAGAAACGTTAAGTAAGTTGGAAGATCCGTAACGAGCGGAATCATGGATAATATAAACCCGAAGAAAAACACATAAAGCGAAATCCGGTCTGCCTTCAACTCGATGATCTTATCCAACTCATCTTCAAAAGAAGGCCCATCTTCATTCGTGGCGATTTTATTGATGATGACAAACACAACATGAATAATAATCTTAGCTACAATCGACACCGGGAGCAGCACCAGAATGAAGGAACCCCAAAAACTGAAGTCGCTGGCCGAAGTGATGCTGCCTTCCTCGGCCTTGTTTACAGCGTATAAAGTGTAGAGGGTGAAGATGAGTAAACTGCTGATGATGGAAACAAAAATTTTTTTTTCTTGATAGGACATATTGACCTCCTCACTAAGGGAATCATTCCCAAAATGTAAATTAAACTATACATAATGTAATTAAAACCAGATCCTTTGTCAAGTTTACTTTACACACATTTCTGCGCCATCAATGTGTCAACGATTGGTTTAGAGTCTTCGCTTGCAGCAGAAGCGCTTGCTGGTTTACGTGCTAATGAAGCTCGCTACTTTATAAACAAATACAAGCATGAATTTACGGTTGTACCCGCCAGCGAAAGTCAAGAGAGCCTTGATTATGTGAACCGCATTTTGAAAGAACGCGATATTGCGTTTGCGGCCAAGCCTTTGGAAACATCGCGTTTTCAAGTGGAGATTTAGATAATCCGATTGATGAAAAGATGCAAGCAAACCAGTTATATAATCAAATCTTCATAGTTATATATTTGTCATAGCAACTAGTGAAGAAAAAGGAATTGATAGTTTTTAAGAATAGAAAATTGTATTATATTGAATTAACTGAACTGGATAAATTTTTTTACGATTGTAGAAATGATTATCCAGCAAAACAAAGATTTGATTATGGCGAATCTATTCAAGATTATAGGGTCTATTCAAGTAAAAGAGGGTGTTCCCGGTGGCAAAATGGGATAACATGCTATCCATGATTTGGATGCTTCGATCCGGAAGGAAACTCACTGCTGCGCAGATTGCAGACAGTTTGGAGATTAGTGTCCGCACCGTGTACCGGTATATCGACGCATTATGTGCCAGCGGCGTGCCGGTCGTCGCGGAATCAGGCCATGACGGTGGCATTCGCATTCTAGAAAGCTTCCAAGAGACACCATTATTCTTCAACTCTGTAGAGCTGAAGGCGCTTGTGGACGCGTATAAGTTTGCGCAAGGCGCTGGCTATCCGTATACGGAGGAGTTGGAAAGCGCGTTGAAGAAGGTGGAGAACGGGCTGCACGAAGAGCAGCGTGATGATCTGTCCCGCCGGACGGGAGGCTTGGATGTGATTTCTCCGGCGCGTCCGCCTTTCGTTGTTCCGTTGTTGCGGGACCTGGAGCAGGCGGTTAATGACGGGCGAACGGTGCGTATCGTTTATCGCAAAGCGAATGCGGAGCAGGCCGATGAGCGTGATGTCGATCCGTACGGACTCGCTTACGACCGAAATGAATGGTACACTGTCGCGTTCTGTCATCGTTCGCAGGCAGTGCGGACGTTCCGCGTGGATCGCATCGCGCGGTTGGAGCCGACCGAAGCGTGGTTCGAAAAGCCGGAGCGCTTCTCCACGTCGGTCTATTTCCGAGACCAGTCCGAACGGAAACGGGAGGCGGAGGGGCCGCTGACGGTCATCCGCATCGAGGGAGAGCCCGACACGCTGAACACGGTTTGCGGCCACTGGCATATGCGACACTATTTGACGGAACGTACCGATCGGGAGGCGCGGTTTCTGCTCGATGTCCCAACAATGAACAAGTACCTTCCGATGTATCTAATGACGTTTGGCACAGCCATTCGCATTCGCGAGCCGCTGGCGCTAAAGCGACGGGTCCAGGAGATGGCATCGGCAATCGCACAACATTACGATATCGGAACCGATTAAACTTCACTGACGGTAACTGTCAGTGAAGTTGTTTATTATTAAGATATAGAACACAAATTAAATCATGAGGGAGGAGACCAAACCAATGTCAACTTTTACAATGCAGCATATAAACCCCGAAGGTTTATTCAGATCAGAAGCATTTAGTCAAGCGATTACCGTAACAGGAAGGGCAAAAACAATTTATATTGGCGGGCAAAATGCTATTAATTCAAAAGGTGAGCTGATTGGGGTTGGTGATTTGGAGTTGCAGACAAAACAGGCGCTTCATAATATCAAAACCATTTTAGATGCTGAAAATGCGAGTTTTGCCGATCTGGTCAAACTCAATATCTATTTAGTTAGCGGAAGCGACCCGCTTGTTGGTTACAAAGCATTCCAAGAGATGGCAGGTTCATTAGATGATCCCCCATTGGTCACCGTGCTATTCGTTTCGGAATTTGCATCGCGTCCATCTTGTCTTCTTGAGATAGACGGTATTGCAGTCATTGAAGATAAGGACTAAGTTTGTATGGTCTATACGGCTCTGCTTCGCGGGATCAATGTCGGCGGAAAACACCTATATCAATTCGGGTAATATCTTGACCTGTTCTCTTTGCTCCTCTTCGTCATTACAGATCGTGAACATGGATTCACTTGTTTACTTCCTTGCCCTGTATCTTATTCTTCCATTCATCCTATATAATTTTCTCATGAAACTTATTTATATAATGTCCGCTAACTTGGGCACCGGAGTCGAGACTACTAGAGGCCTATCAAGTGGGCCTGAAGAGAGCAAGAAGAATGCGCAATGCGGCTATAAGTGCAGTTCTACGGCCACTACTCCGTTTGATGGCCATACGCTCTTGCGAATTCCTCATGTTAAAATGCTGCATCTCAATAGTACACCCAGGTGCATAACACCGAAGCATTGGCCACGCTGGAACACTTGTACAGTTTGAATCTAGGCATATATAGTAAAGTTGGGATTTCAAAAATGGAACAGCCTCTAATGCGGAAGAGCTATAATTCCATCAACAGCCCGTCATCTCACTTAAATTTAGGTGAATTTTCTAAGGGGGCCAATAGGAAAATGACCAGAATTCTTGTCGCAGACGACGATGCCCATATTCGCAAGCTCATAGCCTTGTATTTGCGGAACGAAGGGTTCGATACTGTCGAGGCGGCAGACGGTGTCGAGGCGCTATCCATCATGGAGAATTCGACTGTCGATATCGTTATTCTCGATATTATGATGCCGCATATGGACGGATGGGAGTTGTGCAGGGAGATCCGTCGCCTATATCCGGAAATTCCACTGCTTATGGTAACAGCCAAAGGAGAATCGGGGCAAAAGGTGAAAGGCTTCCAGCTCGGCACGGATGATTATGTGACCAAGCCTTTCGATCCCTTGGAACTTGTGATGAGAGTAAAAGCGCTGCTAAAGCGTTATCGAATCGTTTCCTCCCAGATCGTTCAATTAGGTGGAATCGTGTTGGACCGACGGGCCTTCAAAGTGATTCGAGAAGGCGAAGAGCTCATTTTGCCGTTAAAAGAGTTTGAGCTTCTGTTCAAATTGGCCTGTCACCCTGGACAAATATTAACCAGAGAACAGCTAATCACGCAAATATGGGGGATGGATTACGAAGGCGACGACCGAACCGTTGATGTCCATATTAAGAGAATTAGGGAGCGTTTCGCCGGGGATGCCGAGCATTTCCGTATCGAGACTGTCCGCAGTCTCGGATACCGGCTAGAGGTGAAGAAATGACAAGGTCTTTATACGTCCGCGTTGTGCTAACGTTTTTGGCTGCCATGGGAATAGGCCTGATTGTCTCCGTTCTGGCGGGGCTCGCCCTATTCGAAGAAAAAATAGACCGAATCGGGCAGAACGATTTGATAGCCGCAGGCGAGGAGATTATTCGCGTCTACGAACAGACGGGGCCATCAAATTTGGATCAGTTCATGAATAGCATGGTGAAGCTGACCTCCTACTCCGTTCAACTATACGCCGACTCTGGAGCCATGAGATCCTTCAAGTACAGCTCCGACACGAATGATCTTGCAATTTCGCAGGAATCCATTCGGAAAGTAAGGGAAGGCGAGATATACCGATCTTCTCCCAAGGATAAGGAGACGTTCATCGGGCTGCCTTTCCAAATCGGCGGTGAGCGTCAAGCTTTATTTTTGCGGCCCTCATCCAGGAACGAATCGACCCTCATTCACTTGATGTTTACCATCCTTTTATTTGTTCTGGTTACAGGAAGCGCCTGCATTCTCATAGCTGCCATCTATGTTGTAAAACCGATCAAGAAGCTTACTGCCGCGACTAGACGACTTGCAAAGGGCGATTTCGACGTGGAATTGGGAGTGAAGCGCAAGGACGAGCTAGGAACTTTGGCTCAGAGCTTTAACGAGATGGCGGTTGGGCTTAAACAATTGGAGCAGATGCGTCAGGACTTTGTCTCGAATGTGTCGCACGAGATTCAGTCCCCTTTAACGTCCATTTCCGGTTTTGCGAAAGCGCTGAAGGACATAAAAGCAATTGCCGAAGACGAGCGCATTCAGTATCTTGATATCATCTTGGCCGAAAGTGGCCGATTATCCAGGCTCAGCGATAATTTACTCAAGCTTGCGTCCCTCGATTCCAATCACCATCCTTTGGAGTACGCTACGTTTAATCTTGACGAACAAATCAGGCAGGTTGTCGTGAACTGCGAACCTCTATGGTCAGAGAAAAACATTGATATTGATCTGGATTTGCCTCAGGCTGCTGAAATAACGGCCGATAAGGATCAGCTCAATCAAGTATGGACGAACCTGCTGGGCAACAGCATCAAGTTTACGCCGGAAGGCGGACTTATCCATTTTCAATTAAGGACTCGCATGGACGGATATACCGTGATTTTATCCGATTCCGGGATCGGTATTGCACCTGAACAACTGGGCCGCGTTTTTGAGCGTTTTTACATGACGGACCGGTCCCGGAATCGCAGCAGCGGCGGCAACGGCCTTGGACTGGCTATCGTCAAAAAAATTGTCGCTCTTCACCAGGGTGATATTAATATGGAAAGCAAAGTCGGACAAGGCACGAAAGTCGTCGTTCATTTGCTCGCCATTCCGACCGACAAAGCGTAAACCGGTTCACGCTCCGTTCATATTTCTCCCATACTCTTCCCAATGTATCGACGAAGGCTGCTAGGAGAAAATGAATGGGAGGAGACGGAAAATGAGCGTTATTGGCACGATCGATTCGGTAAAATGGCTGACGGTTTATGAGTTGGTTATGTGCATCATCAGTTTATTCGTATTGACGGTTTACGCGGTACCTATCAAGAAATATTCCAGATGGTTTGATTTTTTACCCAGTGTGGGTGTGCTCGCAGCCATTGCAAGTATCCTGTCCGGGGATATGACCCTTTTGGCTCTGATCATCGAGTCGCTGACGCTAATCGTGTTTTTATGCACAATAAGGAGACTATTTAAGCCTAAAGTCTGGACGGCTCCAAAGAAGAAAGCATTCAGGATCGTTAGGAGCGTAATCTGCGTATGCGGAGTTGTCCCCATTGTGTTTGCGTTAGCAAACGCGGGAGTATTACGGTACAACCCGGTTAGCGATTTTAGCGGCATGAGCTACTCTAAGGCGTTCGTGGCCATGAATGAAAGATTGTCGCGGGAATATCCGTTCGGGGAATGGAAGAAGATCGACTGGAATGAGCGCCGAAGCAAGTACGAGCCAATCTTCAAACAGGCCGAGAAAGACAAAGACTTCGATTTGTATTATAAAACGCTAAGAGAATATCTGTCTTCTCTCCGGGATGGACATATCAAAATCGTAAACGATAATGTGTACGATGGAAATACGGTGTTCAAAAAGGAAGTTGGCGGCGGCTTTGGACTAAGCACCATTCAATTGGATAACGGCAAAGTTTTCGTAAGTCTGGTTTTGGAGAACAGCCCAGCGGCCAAGAGTGGGATAAAGCTAGGTGCGGAAATCGTCGCATGGGACGGAAAAACGGGGAAGGAAGCGTTCGACCAGACGACGTGGAGCGAGAACAACATGGCTACGGATGAGGTGAAGAGGTTCAATCAGGGGCGATATATGGTGCGTGCGCCCATTGGCAAGGAAATACTGGTCGAATTTCGCAATTGGGGGGAGTCCGAGCCTACTCGTACGAAGCTGATGGCTTATGACGATCAATTCGAGACGTTGAAGAAGACGAAAATCAAACTCACCCAAGCCGATCTGGATGCTTCCCCCATTGAAGGAGAAATTCTTGCCAACGGCTATGGATATGTGAAAATTAAGCATTTTCTCCCCAACTCAAACGTCACCTCACCCGAAAAAAGCCTGGCGGACCTATTGAAAATGTTCCAGGACAGGCATGCCAAAGGCTTGATCATCGATCTGCGGAACAATCCCGGCGGGGAAGATCAGCTTGCCGCCAATCTGGCCGGTTTCTTCGTCAAGGAGATGAAACACTACGAATATGTCAGTTATTACAACAGATACACAGGAAAGTTTGAACTGAACCGGAATGAAGTCGTCAAGGTCAAGCCTGCAAAGCCTAATTTCGACGGGACGGTGGCCATCTTGATCAACAGCAGTACCGGAAGCTCTGGAGAAGGGATGCCTCTTGTTCTAAAAGGCGTACCCAATGTCAAAATCGTAGGGTTCACCTCAACGGCCGGTTCGTTCGGACTTATGAGCAGCCCGATCGAGATCAAGATGCCGGAAGGCTACGTCATCCAGTTCCCTGATGGAAGGTCGCTCAATCAGAACAAGAAGGTCCAGGGGGACGCCGACCAAACCGCAGTGGGGGGCGCGGTTCCCGATATCAAAATCCCCCTAAATGAAGAAACGTTCAAAGCAAGCATGATGGACGGGCAAGACGTCGAGTTGCAGTATGCGATCGAAGCGATGAAGAAATAATTAGACGACCGGTTTGGTTGGCCTTGCCCGTTAGAGATACCGCTTCAAACCCCTGTCCCGACAATGAAGGACGCTCAATCAAGGCGTCCTTCATTTCGCTCTATAGATCTTACAGTGAACCGTATCATAAGTGATAGTAAAGCGGAAATTTAAACTTATTATATATTAGAGATAGTCTTGAAAAAATTACACCGTTTATAAAAAAGTTGAACCGAAATGTTATTATTTCAGTTTTTCTTGATCCACTAACAGGCAGATAGTTGAAGAAGAAGTCACTGGGTCTCCAGTAATCCCATAGTGTTTGTTATAATGAATAAAAGACTTGATTGGCGTGAAGACATGGATGAATATATTCGATTGGTGAACAAGACCGAAGATTATATTGAAAGCCATCTGAGTGAAAAAATTTCACTGATGATTTAGCAAATCATGTAAATATGTCTAAATATCATTTCCATCGTTTATTTAGAAAATACAGTGACGAGACGGCGAAACAGTTTGTTACTAGAATAAAAGTGGAGCGATCAGGGATATTCCTCACAGTCCGCAATGATTTGAGCATCACAGATATTGCTCTCCAATATGGCTACAATGATGCGAGTACCTTCAACAAAGCTTTTAAGAAGTATATAGGAATGTCTCCTTTAGAATACAGGAAAGCAAGAAACGACAAGAAATAGCAAATAGTTCTTCCCTATACTTAAGTTAAGGGAGATGATATTAATGGAAAAACCAACGATTACAGTAGAAAATATTGAAATGAAAGTCATCTATGTACGCTTCAAGGGAAATTATGTTGAGTATAGAAAAAATAGTCGTAAGATGTTCAATGAACTTTTCAAGTTCGCAAAAAAATATGATCTAATCAAAGATAATGTCACAAAGGTAATGACTATATACCATGACAATCCTTTCGTAACTGATTCAGAAAATTTACGAACTAGTTTAGCAATGACGGTTCCATCAGATACTGCAATTGAAGAAGAAGGACAAATCGGTACGATGACTTTTGGCGGAAAATACGCAGTATTACATTATGATTTAACGCTGGGTGAGTATGAAGAAGCTTGGAAATATGCTTATTCTGATTGGTTACTTAATAAAGGCGAATACACACCGAGAGATTCATTCCCCTTTGAATTATACGTTACTGAGCCACCAAAAGACTTCAAAGCCAAGAGCAAGACAGATATTTATGTTCCGATTGAGTAAAAATGCAATATTTAGGTAGCCTTTAATGTTAGTTGATATAATGTGAATAAATACACATAAACAGAACATCTGCGAAGAAAATAATAATAGCAGGAAAAATAGCAAGGAGTTTACGACGGATGAGGCAGCTGATTTTCCATTAATAAAAGAAATATTAAAATGGTGGAATTACTGATATACTGAGAACTTTACAAATAGCCGTTATATAACGGCTATTTTCTTTGACCAAGCCTCGAATTCGAAAAACGCACTAAAATGTACCGATTCAGACAGTGAGGAGAGCCGTATCAAAGTAGGGGTGAATTTTTCTCGGATTAGGCCACTTTTACGGGGCTTCCCTAATCTTCCCAACATCGGGGAGGTTTTCATGCTTTACTTTTATTCGATAGTTGAGCTTACTGTAGCTGTCTATGCTTCAATAACACGGAAATATAAAAGGTTTCTTTTTCTACAATTAGCTCTGTATTGACTACGCTGTAATTGATTTCTTCCAATGTAATTCCGTTGACTAACTTCGTAAGACGAATAAATTCTCCAATTTCCGAAATATAGATATCCGTTTTTGAATTGTCGGGGAATATGCATTGTACTCTAATGGGACTCATTCCTTTCTTTTTGAAATTGAATATTGGTGATGTTCCGAAGTGCCTGTATAAATAGGCTTTATCGTGTGTACTTGAATAGGCAATTTTATTATATCAAAATAGAACCCTATGGAATATATTTTAGGAAAATAAATTCTATAGTATCTTGGAGTGGGCAAATGTCTAGTCTATGGTTTGCTTAGGGTGATTGTTGTGAGTGACTTGATGAAGATGGTTGGGGAAGGCATTCGGCACTTCCGAAAACAACGTGGACTTAGCCAAGAGGAGCTTGCAAGTAAAGCTGAGATACACGAGACTTATATTGGTAAGCTGGAGCGTTCAGAAAAAGTATGTTCTGTCGTGGTACTATCTAAAATTACAAACGCGCTCGACCTCTCGATGGTAGAGTTCTTTAGTTATATCCAACCTGTGAGCGGAGAGGGAAGCGAGTCTATACTCTCAGAAATCGTGGATAGGCTTCGAGGCAAGAGTGTTAATGAGCAGAAAAGGGTATTGAAAGTAATCGACGCTATGCTGGATGAGCAGTTGAATTAAATTTATACTGTCTTGATTGTCAAAGGAGCTGCTGCGGCAGCTCTTTTTTTGTATTTTTCTCTGATAGAACCGTTAAGCTGAACGGTATCATAAGTGATAGCGAAAATTTGGTAATTGGGGTAAAATTCGTATTGCCATACGTTCCACTTGTTCCCAATCTCCTTATTCGGTCATAATTACTTTGGGAGTACCGAACATTGTTGATACTTCAATGCAGGTGGAGTGCTGTGTGTTGCGGGTGAGAACTCTGTGATTTAGAGCTATAATCAAGGGAACGCCTAATGCGTACTTCTAAATCTTAGTTTTGCATGAGAATATGTCTTGTTAGTAGTTAAAGGGACCCTATATAAGAGGGTATAGTTTAGAAGGAAGACAGGCCGCTTGCTACATTTAATGACGCAGTGCGACAAATCGGAATTTAGGGAGACAACATGGAATATATAAAAGAGGTATTTGCACAATATGATAGACAATGTATTCGGGTTTATCAGGCGTATAATCCAGTAATAGCAAAAGAAGCAGTTGCCTTACAGACTTTCGGCGAAAGCTTCAATATTAATCGCATGACATGGATAAAACCATCCTTTTTGTGGATGATGTATCGGTCTAATTGGGGGACAAAGAAAAATCAGGAATGTATTTTGGCTCTGGATGTACATATGGAAAAATTTAATGAATTGTTGAGGAAAGCGGTGCTAACCTCACCAGACTCAATGATATACAAAGGTTCAACTCAATGGGAAAAGGCATTTGAGGAAACAACAGTTTATTGCCAGTGGGATCCCGATAGAAATGTGAACGGCAATTCCATAAATCGTGCAGCCATTCAAATCGGTCTAAAAGGAATCACCTTAAAAGAATTTCTCGCCGATGGAATTTACCGCATTGAGGATTTGACACCGCTTGTGAAGAAATGGAATATACAGCGAAAGCAGGGGAAACTAAATTCCAAGAATCTACCAGTAGAAAGAATTTACCCTATTAAAGACAACGAAATTAGAAAAAGGCTGGATATGTGACAGCAAACTAAATTTCAGCTTGGCGGGATATTAGGCAATGACTTACGAGATGGGAGAAGAGTGATCATTTGTGATAATGAAGAATCGGTTACTTATGCCGAGAACGTTTACGCTCATGAGGGAGGGCCAATTTCCTCTTGATGGAAATAGAGTTGTTTGATATGATAGATTTACTTAATAGAAAGCTACTCACGATAATGGCAAACTTGTCGAAAGACAAGGACGCAAAGCTATAGGGTCTTCTTGACGAAATGTCAATGGCAGCCAGCTACCGAACGAATATGCTTTTTTTGTTTTTTATTGGACAAGCATTCATTAAAATCTGTGAAACTCTAATACGATAATGGCAAACTTGTCGAAAGACAAGGACGCAAAGCTACAGGGCCTTCTTGACGAAATGTCAATGGCAGCCTGGCCACCGAAGGGAGTTTTATAACATGCGTAACGTAGTCTTCGTTATTGTAGGACTTTTTGCGTTACTGATGTGGGCCCCGGCTGTACAAGCTGCACAATCTGAGGATTGGCTGGGCTTGGAGCAACTGGACCGTGGTGCGGTTGTCATTCGATATGACGTAAAAGCCGATGTCAAGACGAAGCTCATGATCACGAAAGGTCAAGATAATTATACATATGTGCTTTCGCCGAACAAACAGCAGGAAGCATTTCCACTTCAGATGGGTAACGGTGATTACACGGTCATCGTGCTGGAACAAGTCAGCGGCACCAAATATCAGATCGTTCAGGAAGCGCCAGTTACGCTTCAACTGACGAATGACAGCAAAGTGTTTTTGAACTCTGTACAGAATATCGATTGGAACGAAAGGGACAAGGCTGTTCAGCTTGCGAAGAAGCTAACTCGGTCTACCCAATCCGACGAAGAGAAGGTACAGGCTGTTTACGAATATATTATCGGGACGATCCAATATGACAAAGCTATTGCATCCAGCAAGTTGACGGACTACCTTCCCGATATCAACCGTACGATTGCAGGGCAGAAGGGGATATGCTACGACTATGCCTCCCTATTCGCTTCCATGCTGCGGAGCATCGACATTCCGGCCAAGCTGGTTATGGGAACATCGCAATACGTCGATGTTTACCACGCCTGGAATGAAGTTTATTTGAACGGGAAGTGGGTAACCATTGACACAACCGTCGATGCAAGCTGGAAAGTCAGAGGGGCCGAATTTAAAATGATTAAAGACGCCTCTCTCTATTCGGCAGCTAAATATTACTAATCAGTATACGATTAACCCAAGCTTTGGACGAAAGGTCCAAGGCTTGTTTGAGTTTGTCTAGAAATTGTAAAGATCTGGTCGGTATAATGCAAGAAGCCCTTTGGTTCTGAAGGAAAAAACAAGCACAATGAATCGTGCGCCAATAGAAATAAGTGGAGGTGATGGACTGGCAGGTCCCTTATCGGCATACAATTCAATGGAATATATGGCCCGATTTGCGCACGGTAAGCAAGATCGGAACCGAACATTATGAGGGTGATGTAGAGACTGAGGAGAGATCATGAAGAAAAAAATAAGTGGAATCATTGTGGCCCTGCTGCTTCTGATTCAATCGCTGTTTGGCGTATCCACCTGGACGGCCAATGCATCGGCAAGCGTGCAGGAAACAGTGCAAGAAGCCGTACAGGAAACTGTACAAGAAACCGTGCAGGAAAGTGTGCAGGAATCAGAGTATGGAAAGACGGATGACATCTATGACTCGTCGGCGCCTGTCGCCGATACAGAGAGTATTTTAACAAAAGTTGTGTTAACCGACATGAATGGTACCGTGATTGATGCGACTTATAATCCGGACGGCAACCTGGACATTGGTGCAGCTGTCAATCTAAGCTACGAATGGGAGCTTTCGAACGGACACGGCTATAAGAGCGGGGATATATTTACCTTCGAGCTGCCGTCTCAGTTTGAGATTTTTACGGACATTGACGCACCGCTCGTAGCCGATCAAGGCGAAGTTGGCAGATTTACGGTCGATCAGAACGGGAAAGTTGTCATGACTTTCAACGATTATGTTGAGAGCCATTCCAATGTAAGCGGCAAGCTGGAAATTCGCACCGAGTTTACAAAGGAAATCATTGAGGGAAGTACAGAAATCATTATTGCCATTCAGATAAAAAGCGGAGTCCAGACCATTATCGTGAATCTGAAACCCCAGGGTGGAAAGCTGATCGATAAGCAAGGGACAGCAATTGGCAAGGACCGGATTGATTGGACGGTTCAGGTCAACAAGTCGCTGGATAAAATCAAGCATGCGGTCATCACGGACGTAATGCCTGAAGGATTGGAACTCATCGCCGATTCTGTAGAGGTTTACCACTTGCAGGTTAACGGCCACGGATCAACGGTCCTTGGCGATAAGGTAGAGGCCGGCAAGTATACGGTTGAAACGGACGGCGCCGCCAAACTGGTGCTTGCGTTCCAGGATGAGACAATCAGCAAAGCCTACGAGATTCGCTTTTCGACGAAGCTTACTAACGAGCAGTTGCAATTTGAGAACACTGCTGCGCTGTCTGGCGACGGGATGGAAGATACCCATTCGACCGCTACGGTAACGGTGAACCGCGGTGAATTTTTGGAAAAATGGTATAACCAGGATATGGACACAGGAATCATCGCTTGGACTGTGAAATACAATTTCAGCGAGAAGAAGATTCCGAGAGACCAAGCGGTCATCACGGATGAATTCAGTGAGATCCATATATTGGTTGACGATTCGCTGAAGGTGTACAAAGGGGACTCGACCGATGTCAAAGATTTGCTTTCAACGGATGAATACACCGCTACAATAGGTACGAACGGATTCAAACTCGAATTCAAGAAAGATATCGATTCTCCGTATACGGTCGTTTACCAAACGAAGCCGGTCGATCGGACGATTGCTGATGGGCAGCAGGTAAAAAACAAGGTCGTATCGGGTGAATCCTTTAAAGAAGTAGTAACCCCGACCCAAGGAAGCCGCGGTCTGGTCAAAGGAGTCTGGACAGTCGATTTTGCCAGCAAAACGGCGAAGTGGGTTATTATGATCAACGGCGATAAAAAGCCGGACGGCAGCAAGTACAGCATGGAGAATGTAGCCATTACGGATACGTTCCCGCAAGGCGGCCTCGAATTCGTTCCGGATTCAGTGATCATAGAAGCGGACGGGGAAGTCGTTCCTGAGACTAATTATGAGGTCAAGTACGATAATAATAAACGTAACGGATTTATAATCCAGTTCTTAAAGCCCGTTGACACCACGTATACGATCTTGTATGAAACGAAGTTTAACATCGACTGGCTGAAGGAACGCAATCTGGACTTTATGAACAGAGCCTCCATGACGTGGATCGAGGAAGGCAAGAAAAAAGAGCTGAAAGATCGGGATGCAAGCTTCGGCGCCGACGACTATATGAAAAACAACGGTGGCAAAGACGGCAGCTACGACCCTATTGGTAAAGAGATTACCTGGAACATCAAGATGAACTACAATCTCGACTCGTTTGACAAAGCGATCGTAACGGATGTTCTGAAACATGATCAGAAGCTTGTACCAAATTCGGTTAAGGTATACGAGATGAAACTGACAGGGGAACGGAATGGTGTTGCAAAGGGCAATGAGGTTCCAGCTTCTCAATATAAGTTGACGGAACCGTCTGAAGCGAACGGAAACCAATTGTCCATTCATTTTACCAGCCCAATCTCATCCGCATACTGGATCGAGTTCAGAACATCGCTGCAAGGCGCGCTGATCGTCAAGGATATTCATAATACCGCTGAGCTGTGGAACGGCAGTGATAAAGCGGCCACATGGAACGGCAGCGTAGCGGTTCCACACGGCGGCGAATATGTGAAGAAAAGCGGTGCCCAAAACGGAAACAAAATCGATTGGTCGATTCGAATCAATGAAGGCCAGTCGCATATTTCCAACGCCACAATTATCGATTATCCAAGTGTGAACCAAGTTTTGATCGAGGATTCATTTCATCTGTATGCAACCAAAGTCAATGCAGACGGTAAAACTGTCAAAGCTGAAGAGTTGACAAAAGGCGAGGACTACACGTTAACCGTTATAAGGCTTGACGGAGATCAAGAGATGTTTGAATTAAAGTTCATGAAAGACATCTCCACGGCTTATATTTTGGAATATCAATCATTCATTACTGCTGAAGATAAAGAAGCAGTACAGAATAAAGTTGCGCTTCAAGGAGATCAGCTGAAGACTGAACTAAGGGAAACGACGGAAGAGATTATTGTCCGTACTTCCTCTGGTTCAGGGTCGGGAGGCGGCGTAACGGGCAGCCTGGAAGTGACAAAGGTTGACCGTGATGATAAGACGAAGCTGCTGGCCGGAGCGAAGTTCGCGCTTTACGATAAAGCGGGCAAACGGACGCCGATCGTAAAAACAACGGATGCGGACGGCAAAATCCTGTTTACGAAGCTGCTGTATGACGACTATATTTTAGAGGAGCTGGCAGCTCCAGAAGGATATAAGATCGAGCAGGCGACGTGGAGCGTAACGATCGACTCCAGTATTACGAGCGAAGGCAATGTGAAGAAAATAACCGTAACGAACTATAAGGAAGAGCCTGTTAAACCTGGCGAGCCTTCAGAACCAACCGACCCAGGGAATCCTGGAAATCCAGGCAATCCATCGAATCCGGGAAGTCCCGGCAATCCGAGCAATCCATCGGATCCAGGAACACCGAATCATCCGACAGAGGGACAGCCTCCGATAACTCCATCCAATCCTGGGACGCCGCCTGGCGAAGTAGAATTGGCGGATGAAGACATCCCAAGAGGCGAACCGGAACTACAGAAATCGGAACCGGAGAAGTCGGAACCGGAGAAGCCGGCATTACAAACGCCGGGATCGAAAACTCCGACATCGGAGATTTCAGTATCGACGCTTCCGAAAACGGGTGAAGCAAGCCGTTATCCGTTCTATTTGGCGGGACTCGGACTGATCGCTCTAGGTGTATGGTTAGGCCGCAAACGGATAACTTTGAAACAATAATTTGTTGGTGCTTCGGCTCCCCTTGTCCTGGAAACAGGCAGGGGGAGCCCTTTTCATGTTAGGGAGAAGGTGAAATCGACAAGTGGTGATCTTGCAAGATGTAGCCCATCAATTATTCCAGACAGGGGATAAAGCGCTGAATCCGTACGACCTGTAGTGTTTCTCCGAGAAGAGTCCGCTTGATGTTTACAGAATATACGAATCCGAGTTTATGGTAGATATTGAAACGGTAGGCACTATAGTACCGTAGTAAACACAAAAGGTTGAAAAACGCTTCGTTTCATTCTTTATGTACAACGGTGGCGAGGAGTGATGTGTATGTTTTGGAGAAAGCGAAACAAAAAGGACCAGAAACTTGAACCGGTACCCAATCTCTCATCGAGCATCTATACCGTGTCTGAAGAAGATCTGTCACCAGGTTTTGAAGAGGTATATGTTCCTTTTCTTACTATTTCGCTTGACGAGGATGACGTACTTGTCTTGGCCCGGTTTCTTGACGGAACAACAATGCTCTCACTTGAGGAGGCATGCGATGAAGTAATCCAGTATGTGGAGCGGAGGAACAACAAGGGCCAATTGGCTTACCGCCGTCTATCATGCAACAGCATATCATCGGAAGAAAAACAGGCGCTTGACCGCGTCGAGCAGCAGCTGCGGCAGAGGATTCCGAAGCAGGTTTGACGGGCAGGAGGATCGGATGAAGAAAAAAAGGAGAAAAGGACAGCAGGAGGCTTGGATGGCCGACTAACCGGATGTCCTTCTCGGAGTATTCACCCAAGCGAGAGCCATACTGCTGCCCGCATATTAAACCTTAACAATGTGCTCAGCGCGTTCCTTGCAGGGATTTATTGTGGTACGACGAATGAAAAAGAAACTACGAAGTTGGATAGGAGAGGACTTATGGGAATAATGGCCTGTTACTTAAGCTTGAATGATGCTTTGGCGAATGAAGTGGTACAACTGGACAATTCATCCATCATCACCAAGATTGAGCAATTGATGGAGGATCGACTCTGTCCGGTTTATGAGATGGATAAATGTTGGGACGGGCTGCATTTTCTTCTAACGGGTGTATCTGCATCCCATCCGATTGAAGATGATCCTTTGAGCGAGGCGATTGTAGGCGTCCATGTTCTGGACACAGAAGACTTCATAGCAGTCATTGGCTCGGACGAGTTGCCGCGCATTCTAGCATCACTGCAAGCCGTAGATAGGATTGCGTTACAAGAACACTTCAACCTCTCAGCATTCAGGGAACAACAGATTTATCCGAACACTTGGGTCGACGAAGAGACAGATGAGCGTTTCGAGGAGTTAACCCTGGAACTGCAAAACTTGATTTCCTTTTATGAACGCAGCCGTGACCAAGGCCATGATATATTGGTTAGTATTTACTGAAGATGGGCGAAACCATTGGAAGAAATCTTTATCTGAAAAATATAGATAGGATAGAAGGCGGTAATAGTGAAAAGAATCAACAAGATTCTCCTGACTGCGATAGGCGGAATTGTACTTATTTTGGGTGTTTTGGTGGGTTGTGTTTATTTCTTCATACTTGAAAAGCCTGCTGAACCGGATAAATGGGCTGATGCGGAGCGCTATGTCTGGAATAAAATAAAGTTTGACCAGGATGCACAAGTAATTTCTGCCGATGGTTCGGAATACTATTTACTTGCCAATAAGGGAGCAGCTGCTGAAGATAAAGTGATCATTTATTTTTCTGGAGGCGGTGTAGCCTGGGACGAGGTGACTGCCGCGCAGCCAATCAGTCTGAGTAATGTAATGAAGAACGGTGAGATCAAATATTACTTTCCGAACATTCCATTCTTTAAAGTAGGTACGCTTGGCGGTCTGTTGAAAAATAATAACCCTGACAATCCGTTCAAGGATTGGAACATTGTATATATCCCTTATTCTACTGGTGATCTGCATATCGGGAATGCATCCAAGGAATATACGGACGCCAAAGGCAAGCCGTTCACAATACGTTACAACGGTCAAGCCAATACGCGCGCAGCATTGGAATGGATGACAAACCATTTCGTTGCGCCGGAGAAGATCCTCATTGCGGGAGAAAGCGCCGGAGGATTCGGAGCTGCTTTCTGGGCGCCTGAGATTGCGAAACACTACCCGAATGCCCGCATTTATCAATATTCGGACAGCTCCTACTTAAATGCCGACTGCTGGCCGGATATTATCGATAACGAATGGAAGGCTAACTTTGCAGCAACCTTTGGTTATGAAGTCCACGGCGATTTAATTTCGTCCGTATTCGCGGCGAACCGCAAGCTGCTCCCGGACAATGCGATACTATTACAGTCTAATACGCTCTATGATGAGCTGCTGTACGACTTTGAAAAGGATCTGAATGGTGATGTTTCGGACGATGGCGAATATATACATTCCTGGTCAGCCCGCATGCTGCAATCTGCTGGAGAGCTAACTGAAGTATTGTCAGGCTACTATTATTACATCACTGATTACGGTCTTAATGAGAAGACGGGCAGGACACCTCATACACTCTCCCCATTAAATCATTTCTACAAAGCCGAACAAGACGGGGTGAAGCTAATGAAGTGGCTAGACGATGCCGTGAATAAGGATGAATATTACTCCGTGGGGCGGCATTTTGTAGAGAAAGAGGGCTGACCCTGGCATGAATAAAATTGAATACGTGGACAGTAGTGTGGTGGAACGGTTATTTATGATCGCTCTTTACTTTCCTGAGTAACACTTCCGCTTCACCTCCAATATGATGAGTCTAGAAACCTAAAGAGGTGAGCGAATGGGAGTCGTAAAAGCCAGGAACCAGGATATTAATATGTTGGCACGGTTGCTTCGAGCTGAAGCTGAGACCGAAGGCGAAATGGGCATGCTCCTTGTTGGGAATGTTGGCATTAACCGAATAAGAGCGAATTGCTCCGATTTTAAAGAGATCCGGACAATTCCCCAAATGATCAACCAGCCGCATGCGTTCGAAGCATTGCAACATGGCATGTTCTATCAAAACGCAAGAGATAGGGAACGCCGTCTGGCGCAACGGGCTGTGAATGGGGAGCGGAATTGGCCAGCCGAATTTTCCCTATGGTATTTCCGTCCAGGAACGTTCGAGAACCCCGGACCATGTCCGCCAACTTGGTATAATCAGCCGCTCGTAGGACGATGGAAGAAGCACTGTTTTTATCAACCGACCGTGGAAGAATGTGAAAATGTATATAACACGTTCTAATTGTATAAACGAAAAGAGCTCAGGACCTCTTAACATGGCTTGTCATAGCCAAATGTGGTTGACAAACTTTATCTTATTAAGTGCCGCGTAAATCGCGGCTTCTTTGGGTTTAGTGGAATAATGTTTAGGGAACCGTCCCGGATCGTCATCCGCAAACGTGATCGACGGAATCATAAGGAGAATCCGCGTAACTTCAGAAATTCTTTAGATTTTCCTCAACGATATCTTCATATGTTTTTCTTATGCTGAAAGCTAAGACTAATTTTAAGCAGATAATCAGGAGGTTGCGAATGAACAAGATCACCATATTGGTTGTGGATGACGACTCCGAAATTAGGGACTTTATACGTATCTTCTTGAGTAATGAAGGATATCATGTGCTGGAAGCGGAGAATGGTTTGCAGGCACTGGAGGTTGTTAAGACATTATCCGTGCAACTGATTATTCTGGATGTGATGATGGCCCATATGGATGGAATCAGGGCGTGCCTGAAAATCCGAGAAATCTCGAAGATCCCCATTATCATGCTGTCTGCCAAAGAAGAAGACATTGATATTATAACCGGGTTGACTACCGGAGCGGATGATTATATGACCAAGCCGTTCAGTCTCCTGGAATTGACGGCCCGGGTCAAAGCGCAACTACGTCGGCAAAGCTACTCCGTCAAAGAGCCAGATGAAGACGTCATTGCCATCGGAGATTTAGTCATAGACAGGGCGATGCACCAGGTAACCGTAAAAGGAAAGGAAATATCCCTGACACCTCTTGAATTTTCCATACTCGAACTGATGGCAAGCCATCGCGGACATGTGTTCGGCGTGGATAAAATTTACGAACGGGTTTGGAAGGAGTCTTCCAGCATCTCGGATAATACAGTTGTCGTGCATATCCGAAACCTCCGGGAAAAAATTGAGGCGAATCCACGGGAACCCAGGTACGTCAAGACAGTCTGGGGGGTGGGATACAAAATTGAAAAATAAACTCTTTTCTCTGATTTCCGGAAAACGAAGCATTCGTGTGCGAATGTTCTGGTCGTTTATTCTAAGCTTAATCATTGCGATGAACGTATCGTCAATACTCAACGAATCTTTGTTAAGTAGACTTCTTGCCGCTAGTCACTTCCCCTATTTATCAGTCCTGCTATACGGTGTATTATCTATCGTTTCGTTTATCGTCCTCTTTTTTTTGTGCTTTTCCCTTATGACCCGGCATATCGTGAAATACTTGCTTAGTCTGGCGGAAGGACTTGATTTTATCGCCGGAGGAAATCTGCGCCATCGCGTTCCGCTCTTAAGGAAAGACGAACTAGGCAGGGTTGCGGAGAACATTAACGCTATGGCCGAAAAACTGGAACGCCAAATCGCAAAGGAACGGCAAATCGAAAAGTCCAAAATGGACTTGATTACAGGTGTATCCCACGATTTACGGACTCCCCTTACCAACATTATTGGATATCTGGAATTGCTGAAAAACAGAGTCTATCGCAATGAGCAGGAGCAGGAACGTTTCGTCGACATTACCTATAATAAAACCATGCAATTGAAGAACCTCATTGATGACTTATTTGAATACACGCGTCTCTCAACCAGTGACGCCAAGTTTGTCGTGGGTCAGTTCGACATACGGGAACTGCTCACGCAGATCGTAGCCGAATTTCAACCCTTCGCCAAAGAACTTGGGGTCACTGTGGAGACGCATTTGGCGTTCAAGTCGATGCCGATACCTATGGATCCGGGAAAAATAAGGAGAGCCATCGACAACCTTCTGATGAATGCTTTGAAGTTCTCCGTGAAGCCAGGAGTTGTTCGCATATCATTGGAAGCACGCTCTTCTTTTGTTGCCATCAAGGTCGAGAATGAAGGTACTTCGATATCGAAAGAACAGGAGGAGCTGTTATTTGAGCGGTTTTATAAAGCCGATCACTCGCGAACGGGCCATGCGATCCAGGCCGGTTCAGGATTAGGACTATCCATTGCCAAGAATATCGTCGAACGGCACAACGGCGCCTTACGTCTGGTTCATTCCTCCGGACATTATGCATTCGTCATTGAACTTCCGGTATCGAGTCCCGCATGAAAAAATTTTAGTTGTTCACCTTGAAATTCACTTCCGGGTACTTGGCGGCCAGATCTTGCAGCGCAGAATCTTCCTTCCCTTTTAAATACCGATCGAAGAAGGCAACACTGAATTCGTTCACGATGCGGTGGTCGCGCCGCGGGTCTGCGCCGCTGAGGCCGAGCAGCGGAGAGAATAACGCGAGATCGGTGTAGCTTGCATGCTTTGAACCCGGAATAAGGATCGATAACCCTCCGCCTGCCAGAGCATAGCCCGATTTTTGGATATATTCTTTCCTTGGGGCTTCGAACACTTTGCGGCTTACCCCGCCAAACTGTTCGGCGACATCATCGTAAGAAGTCATTATTTTGCTGTACGTCTCGTCTGCATACATCATGAAGAACGGCTTTCCGAATCCTTTGTCTGAAACCGGCGGACCATAGAACCCTCCATCCATACTAAGGGCAGCCTTCACACGTGAATCATTCTTTAACATTTGCACCGTAACGGCTCCACCGAATGAATGTCCAAGCATGCCGATTCGATCAAGATCGATTTTGCCGGAAAATCGACCTGCAGCATCGTTCTGATTAAGCTTCTCCACTTGATTGAGCACAAACGTAGCGTCGCTGGTCCAAAGCGGGATGTGCATTCCATACTGGGCATTGGAAGTCAAGTTGGGGTCGGTTTCACTCACGGCGACCCTTCCGTCAGGGTAAACGGAGGCGGCAGCTTCATAGGCATAATCGATAGCTATTACGATGTAGCCGTGGCTGGCAAGCTCCTCTAGCTGGTACATATTCTGATTGCGATACCCGTTCATCCCATGGGAAAAAATCAGAACCGGGTACGGGCTCGCCGAATCCGAAAGCGTGGCCTCTGCCAAGGCATGCGTTTTGATCAACCCTAGATGGCTTAGTGCAAAAGCCGGAAGGCTCATCATTTTGCTTGATATGGCTTTCGTCATCTTAGACGCGTTCCAGAGATAAGGGCTCCTCTCTTTCCCGCCGCCTTCGGCAGCCGGATACCAAATTTGCGCCATCAGCTCGCGCCGATCGGCAGGGTTATCCGAATATGCTTCTCGCCGCTCATTGTCAACCCAATGATAAACCGTCGTTCCGACCGCATAGGGTCCCGTTGGTTCATCAAACGAGAATACCGGCAGCACCGCAGGCGGCGCAACCGAGACCAACAAATATACGGTCAATAGCACCGCTTGAACCGTAATCGCAATCCTGCTTCTGCCGCCCTTCTTCCGCTTGCCAATGGAGAAATAAGCCGTCAATAAGAGTGGCGTCAAGTAGGCCGGAACCATCTCCCACCGTCCACCTTCCACGACAATCTGCACAATTACCAAACTGAAGGCGATCCCTAAAGGGATAAACAATCCCCGGCCACCCTTCTTGTTCGTGATTACCACCCAGTACAACAGGCCAAAATTAACCACGAT
This sequence comes from Paenibacillus lutimineralis, assembly GCF_003991425.1. Lineage (NCBI taxonomy): Bacteria > Bacillati > Bacillota > Bacilli > Caryophanales > Paenibacillaceae > Paenibacillus > Paenibacillus lutimineralis. The sequence continues at coordinate 6,344,202 of NZ_CP034346.1, read as the reverse complement.
CAAGCCTATTTCCCAAAATCTCATGCCGATCTTCCTCTCTTTAACTCTAAGTACGAACTTGTTCCAGCTTACAAAAAAGTTATAAAGATGAAAGGGGGAATATTATAAATTTTTTATGAATGTCGTGGGGAAACAATTTGATTTAGAAGATGTTGACATTTGTATTTTGGACAACTAAGCTAATTTAAAAAATACATATGATAGATAGGAGGAGGGGGTCAGTGGAATTCATTAAACTAAATTGTCCGAATTGTAATGGGAGAATTGAATACAAAGAAGGACATACCTTAAAATGCCCTTATTGTGGAACTGAATTAATGTTGAAGGAGAATAACGTCTATTATGTTGACCAGACGATTAATAATTATTATGGAACAACTCCTGCTAATACAACAGCTCGTCCAAATCTCAATTTAAAAGCGCTTCTGATTGCGCCGATCGTAATCATTGGTGTATTGTTTGGATACTTTCTTTTGTACAGCAATCAAGCGGAACACGATAGTCATAAAGAAATATCTGTTCGAACAATGCCTGAAAGCGAAGTTCTCCAGTACTTTTTAAGAGATATTTTTAATAAAGGTGAAGCGATGCCTACTAAAGAAGAAATCGCAAGTATCCGTTATTTGTCTACCCACTATTCTGAAGATCAGTGGCATTTTGATTATAGCCTTGATGATCCATTTACGAACGAGCAGGCTGAAATATCCAGCTATGTGATCACGGATAAACTATTAAATACACAAAGAATTGAACAAAAAGACTTTGAAGCCTTCACCGGACTGACGGCCTTAAAACTGATGAACGAATATGAAATTTCACAAAGTCGGGAAGTTCGTTTTCAACATATGCAAGGATTAAAAAGCTATTCGGCCGGCTTTAATGAATCATTTGGTTCGTTTGCACAGTATTTTGGCGATAAGACGAAAATAGTAGAACTCTCCACGCAAATTCGAAGTAATGCGGAAATGGCTTTACTATTAGAGTTTCCCAATTTACAATCGCTTGAAATAACATATGTCGATGAGTCCGTTACTGACTTTCATCTTTTGAATCAACTACCATTAAGATCCTTATCAATAACGTATATCAATGATTTGAAGTGGTTGTCTTCTTTAACGAGTTTAGAGTCATTAACAGTAAATTATAGTGAAGCGACCGATTTCAAACCGTTATACTCACTAAGTCAATTACAAGAATTGAAGTTTAAAATGGTGAAAAATCTAAAAACGCTTGATTTTGTACAAAACATGCCTAGCTTGCAGTCGTTTGATCTTGAGGGTGTTGGCATTACGAGTTTAGAACGCCTTAGAAATAAGACATCGTTGACGAATCTGCGAGTGTCTTACCTTTCAAAATTAGATAATATTGATGCTGTGAACAGTTTGACTTCACTGACCGAGTTATCGATGACTGGTTATCACGGTACTGTACCATCGATCGCATTACCAAATTTAAAGAAAGCGGAATTAATAGATTCTTTCATACCAAAGTTAGAGGCGCCTGCGTTAAAATCTTTAACTGTTTATGAAGGGATATCTAATGATTTAGATGGGGCAAAGTTAGTGAAATACCCGCAATTAGAACAACTTACAGTGATGGAGTATGGAAACTTTATAGGTATTAGTTCTTTAAATCGTCTGCCAAGTCTACAAGTATTAAATCTAAATGAGACGGCTTTTTTCGATGAGACGAGTGCATTATTCAATCTGCAGCATGTAAAAACGATAAATTGTAATGAATGTAGGTTCCAAATTAATAGTCAGCATCCATTTGCGAATAGCACGCTAGAACATCTAACCTTGAATCAAGCATCTATTCGAATAGGTAATGGAGACTGGTTGCATGAAATGGATAAGGTGATGCCTTATTTTGCCGATTTTGCAGCCCTGCGTTCATTCACGGTTCAGGATAGCTCACTCCAATCGTTAAGTTTTATGAAAAATTGGCAACATATCGAGGTGCTCCATTTAGAGAATAACGCCATTTCAGATGTAGAACCTTTAGTGAATCTGCCCCATTTGCAGAAATTATATATTTTAGGTAATCAAGTGCAAAACAAGTCTGTTCTTAACAAGGGGATTTTGATTTATTGAGGTAATTGGACTTAAGACTCAACATTTGATGATCGGCAGCAAGACAGCCTATTTGGGCGACAGTATCTACAATATAAAAGACGGTAAAACGATTCGTTGGAGTGTGGGGAATAAGACGGCATAACAGAATTCAATATCAATATTAGGACGCATCCAAGGAACTTGGGTTGCGTCCTTTCTTAAAAATTTGCCGCTTCAGACAGCGCGGGGAACCGTATCACAAGTAACGGCGATAATTCAAGTTGTAAGGAACGTTCGGTAACATTGTAGGGTATGTGAGATAATATGTTAGAGCCATGCCAAATTTGGCAGAGTGTCAAAAATTCACTTGCACCTTACGTAACGTAATGTTCTACAATAAATCTACCGGTACATAGCTAGCGCCAAAGAGTGGAGATGGTTCATGAAGAGACATTGGAAGGTTGGAGATCTGGCCAAGCTGACGGGGCTTACCGTACGAACCTTGCGGTTTTATGATCAAATCGGATTGTTCTCTCCGTCGGGACAAACGGAATCCGGCCACAGGCTGTACAATGAATTGGACTTGTCACGTTTGCACCAGATATTATCACTTAAGGAGCTGGGATTATCTCTCGAGGAGATTAAATCGGCCCTAAATGGTGGGAAGATCAGTCCACTTGAGATCGTAGGACTGCAGATAGACCAAATCATAGAACAGATTAAACGGCAGCAGAAACTATTGGAGCAGCTAAGATATGTATCCAAACTTATGCAGGGCAAGGCGGAATTAACCGTTGAAGATTTCACGAGCCTTCTGCAGGCGATGAAGATGAGATTTGAAAAACCGGTTATTGAGCGGCAAACGAGTTGGGAGCGACATTTGGACCTGTTGGGAGACTTTCTTTCCGAAGAGAACGGAATTCCGAAACATAAGGAGGAAAAAAATTAATGAACGAACGATTCGTCAAGCATGGAACCTTCGTCGTAGAACGGATTTATGCCGCTCCACCGGAGCGAGTGTATCACGCATGGGCCGACCCGATGGCTAAAGCCAAGTGGTTCTCGAAGCCAGAGATCTTCGATTTCCAGGTTGGCGGACGCGAGTACAGCAGCGGCGGGCCGCCGGAAGGGCCAATCTTTACCTTCGATGCCATCTATCAGGAGCTCATTCCAGAGCAGCGTATTGTCTATACGTACACACTGGATTCGGGCGGCGTACGCATCTCCGTCTCGATCACAACGGTCGAGCTTATCAAGGTAGAGGACGGTACGAAGTTGATTTTTACAGAGCAGGGTGCATTCTTTGACGGACATGATACACCAGAAATGCGAGAACACGGTACAAACATCATGTTGGACACACTAGGCAAGGTAGTAGAAGGGGAGGTAGGAGCATGACGATAGGTGAAAATGAACTTATTGTTTCGCGCGAGTACGATGTCCCGCGGGAGCTTGTGTTTCGAGCATGGACGACCCCTGATTTGTTAGCAAAGTGGTGGGGACCGCAAGGCTTCAGGAATACGTTCCATGAGTGCGATATGAGGCCGGGAGGTACGTGGAAGTTCACCATGCACGGACCGGATGGAGTGGATTATCCTAACCATAATGTCTTTGTTGAGCTCGTGCCGACGGAGCGGGTCGTGATTGATCATCTAAACGTTCATGAATTTCGGGTAACGGCTACCTTTGAGGGCTTCGATGGCCGCACCAGGGTCACCTTCCGTCAACTTTTCAAGAAAAAAGAGGAGTTTGAACAAGCTAAGTCCATCTGCATAGAAGCTAATGAACAGCTGCTTGACCGACTTGGCAAGGTGCTGACTGAATTGGCCGACTAGCTTTGCCAAGAAATATCTGTATTTACCCGAAAAGACTGATACTTATGTGATGACTCTAAAATTTCGCCGTTCACGATACCTGCCTGGAATCGAACGGCGATTTTTGTTTTAGTAGCGTGGTTCATGTACTTCTTGCTTCTTCGTTCTCGCTATTTGCGAAGTCTATTGGAAGAGGCTTAATCAGGCCCAAATAGCTATCTATTCTCTCATTGGAATCCAGTATCTTTTATGTTTGCGAGAATGACAATGTAGCCATTCCATCCCAAGCAAAATTCTTCACATATATGTAATTAAAGAAACTTTAGATTAACGTAGGGCGTCTGAATAATATAATCATTCAAGAAGGAGAAGAGGGCAATGAAAGTAAAAAGAGGTTTGCGAGTGTTACTTCCAATTTTGGGAGCGTGTACAATCTTTGTCGGAACTGCTATGGCTAGCAATTCGGTTGGTCTGTTCGTTAATGGTAAGGCGTTGAGTACTGAAGAAACTACAATTGAAAGTGGAAAGGTTATTGCCCCAGTACGAGATTTGGCGGAAGCAATGGGTGGTCACGTAACATGGGATAAGGAGACTCATTTGGCAAACATTCAAACAGGAATTACAAAGAATATGGTTGAAGATTGGATACGAAAGCAAGGCAATGAAAAGAGGGACTATTATTTTGATGATTTATCCTTTGAAGAAATGAATGTAGATGGGGATGCCGAACCAGAAGTACTTGTGCGAATTGATGGAGGGGTACATCTTGGTGATTTCTTTATCTTTGACAAACAGTCCAACGGTTCATATAAATTAATCTTTGAGCAACCGTGGCATGTCGAGTCTTGGAACATTGAGAATTTTCGTGCTGATGGAATGAATCCTTTATTTAATATAGTCACGCGCACAGGCGGAACAGATAGCGATGTTAGGGAATCTCATCTAATGTATATGAACGATTCTGGAGTATGGACAGAAGCTTGGAAAGGTACTCTTAAAGACCGCTCTGTATTTCAAGGTAAATATCATGTTGCCATGGGTAGCTACCAGTTCAATGATGATAATGGGGAACTTATCTATTGGCAGACTGAAATGGACGCATCCTTAGAGGACAACAAGCAAGAGGGAGACTCAAAGACCACGATGAAGATTTTTAATCTTCAACAGGGAAAGTTTATTGAGAAGAAGTGAGCAAGTTTTTATGGAGCGAGGGCGAACAGCAGCCTGATAAAAGCGCGTTGAGGGCGCGGATGTTCTCTGCTTCGATATATAAGCTACCTTCACGGTATCCAACATTTTCCTACCCGTTTACTGAACTTTAAGTGTTATACTAATCTGTCGATAGCGGAACGGACATACATTATGTCTGTTCTTATCAAAAGGCTAGAGTTTATATAAACATAATACAGTCATCAGGGAGAATGGTTATCATGAAGAAACGTATTACTGTACGATTATTTACTTTTATTTTTGTCCTAAGTTTGGTCCTTCCAGGACAAGCTTCGATGGAAGCGTCTAGCCAAGAACCGATTATTAAGGATGGAAATCTCGAAAAAGCGATTCGTTCATGGATAGTTAAAAAAGAAGATGAACCACTTACCAAGGAGGATTTAGAATCTCTCACTGTTGTATCTTTATCAGGTAAAGGAATTAAAGATCTGCAGGGATTGGAGTATGCCGTCAATATCACGGATCTCGATTTAGACATTAATGAGATTACTGATCTTACACCGCTAAAGAAACTCTCAAAGATCCATACTCTCAGCCTCAAAGCAAATAAAATTTCATCGATTGAGGAATTGTCTACTCTGAAGGAGCTGAAATATCTAGAAATAAGTTGGAATCAGGTCTCATCCTTGGATGTAGTGAAACAATTGCCTCGTCTAATTGAGTTGGAAGCCGACCACAATCAAATTTCGAATGTTCAAGCTCTCTCTAGTGCCGCAGAATTAACGTATTTGAAAATGGTCGACAATGCGATAGAAGACATAGCTCCTCTCGGCAACATAAAAAAGCTGACATATCTCAATGTATCTAACAATAAGATTAAGGATTTCTCGCCGCTACGGATGCTTTCCAAAAGTCTGACGTATCTGGGGATTGATGGCGACCGGGTTACTGATCTTAAGATGCTCGAAGGATTTAATAATCTCGAAGGTCTCTCTGCTAATAACAATAACATCGAGAGTCTTGACCCTATAGCGAAATTAACTAAATTGTCTACATTGGATCTATCCTCCAACAAGATTAAAGATTTAGAACCGTTAAACCATTTGAGCAAGCTGGATACCCTATACTTGGATAACAACCGAGTGTGGAATTTGGAACCGTTAAGAAATTTGAAAGCCCTAAGAATCCTAAATTTGAACAACAACCGAGTGTGGGATTTGGAGCCGATTCAAAATAATAGCTTTGATTTTCATTGGGATACGGGGGCGGAACGATACGGACTGCAGTTGAACGCTAACTACTTGGACTTAAGCCAAGGAACCCCAACCTATAAAATATTTAAAAAATTGAATGCAGATCCTTATGGTGTTATGTCTCAGCGTAAGACTCAACGCTTGGTTATCGGCAGCAAGACAGCCTATTTGGGCGACAGTATCTACAATATAACAGCAGCGCCATTCATTCAGACAGGCCGTACCTACGTGCCTATTCGTTTCGTTTCCGAGAAACTTGGGGCAAATGTAAATTGGAACCAGAATACGAAAGAGGTTACGATTCAAAAAGACGGTACAACGATTCGTTGGCATGTGGGGAATAAGCAGGTTAAGGTAAACCAGCAAACCGTGATGTTCGACGCTCCTTTGCTACTGAAAAATAACAGCACTTTCGTTCCTGTACGCTTTGTGTCGGAGCAGCTTAATACTTCTGTTGAATATTTAGGCAGCAAAAAAATGGTCATCATATTCGAGAATAGGACCGCATAACGGAATTTAATATCAATATGAGGACGCATCCAAGGACACATGGGTTGCGTCCTTTCTTAAAAACTTGCCGTTTCAGACAGCGCGGGGAACCTTATCATAAGTAGGGCGAAATTTTGTGCAGGATTCAGCACAGTCCCCTTTACTTGAGAAGTTAAGCGGATAGATTATTTCCCACAAGGTGCTATTATAGATGGAGTATCTAACCTTTAAGACATTTATATCCATCATTCGTGTTAGGAGATTCAGGGGATGAACAAAAAGATTTTGATAGTTGAAGATGATATTCATATTTCCAAAATCATCAAAATGAATCTCAACATCGTAAGCTACGAGACGACTGAGGTCTATGACGGCTTGGCGGCGCTGGAGCTGCTAAAGCGGGAGAAGTTCGACCTTATTTTGCTGGATGTCATGATTCCGAAACTGGACGGTTTTGCGCTGATGGAACGAATTAGGCCCTACCGTATTCCAGTTATTTTTTTGACGGCAAAAAACTCGGTTTATGATAAAGTGGACGGGCTGAGATTGGGGGCCGACGATTATATGGTCAAGCCTTTCGAAGCGATTGAGCTGCTGGCTCGTATAGAAACGGTATTGCGAAGATATGGCAATGAAGAACGGGTGATGGGATTCCAAACCCTTCTCGTTGATCTGGACAAACGGGAAGTAACTAAGCAAGGAGAAGTTATCGAGCTAACGCCAAAGGAATATGATTTGCTTGTCGTTTTGATAAAAAACAAGAACATCGCCTTATCAAGGGAGCAGTTCATCGATAAAGTATGGGGTGGCGACTATTACGGCGAAACGAGAACGGTCGATATGCATATTAAATCACTGCGCAAAAAACTAGAGCTGCAGGATCACATCAAGACCATTTATAAACTCGGCTATCGGCTGGAGGATTGAGGGGATGAAATTTTGGCAAAAAATTTATGTCTTCTCGATTCTGGTCTTCGTCATTATTTTTAACGCAGCCTCTATTATGGTTATCGAGCGCAGCCACAATAGAATGCTTGAGCAGGAGATCAATAGTGCGTTAAGCCAGAATATGAGTATTCAATCCAGTGTCAACGCGATTGTGCCGATTCTTCGAATCTATGATTCTATTGATTACGAGAAAACAGTATTAACGAGAATCGCCAATGAATTTGTTGGCACAAATAACGAGCAGCGTGTTTATTTGGATATCAGGGACAAGGCGAATCGGGCGGTCTTCAGTAATATCGATTTCCAGATGCCGGCACAGCGTAAGGAACTGGATAAGCTGGGCGCGGAGGAGATAAATTATATTTTGCGGGATATCGATGGGCGAACGATCCTGTTCACCTCGAACATTGTGGATATTAATCATACAAGCTATCTATTTACCTATATGGTAGATGTCACCTCTTTATATCAGGACCGTGTGGATCAATATCAGTTCTTTGTGCAAGTGGATGTGGCAGCCTGTTTCCTCTATATGCTGATCATGTTTTTTGTAAGCCGAGGACTGACGAGATCGATTGATCAGCTGGGTCGAACAGCTCAGGTCATTGCACAGGGGAATTTCTCTGAACGAGTCCAGTTAAAATCAAAGGACGAGATCGGCGTGCTGGCCCACAATTTTAACAATATGGCCGCTGTTGTAGAGGATACAATCACTGAACTTGAGCAGAACAATCAAGAAAAACAGCGGTTTATCAATAATTTTACGCATGAATTAAAAACACCGCTGACTTCAATTATCGCCTATGCGAATTTTATGAGGACAACCAAATACGATGAGGAAACGTTTCTGGACGGTCTGAATGTGATTTATTCAGAAGGCAAGCGATTAGAGTTGTTGTCATTGAAGCTGATGAACTTGATTATGTTACAAGGGGATAACTTCGAGATGGAGCTGCACGATTTGGGAGCGGTTATAGCTGAAATCAAGCCTGCGCTAGACATGATGGCCAAAGAAAAGCAGGTGACTATCGTCACTGAGTGCGAACCGGGCGAGCTGATATTGGAGAAGGATTTGATCAAAGTTCTGATCTTCAATCTGGTGGACAATGCGCTCAAAGCTTCGGATGAACAGCAGACCATTACGCTGCGTATCACATGGCACGGCGGGCATTGCATGCTTGAAGTGATGGATCAGGGCATTGGGATCGCTAAGGAACATCAGGATAAAATTTTTGAACCTTTTTACATGGTGGATAAGTCCAGGACAAGAAACGGTAAAGGGGCAGGTCTCGGTCTTGCGATATGTCAAAATGTAGCGAGCGTCCACAATGCCGTCATCCGGATAACCAGCAATGAAGACCAGGGCACGAAGGTAGAAGTCGTATTCGCACTTACCCATCCGAGAGGCGGGATAAAGGAATGAACAAGCTTATTTTGATTATCATATTCGCGTCGTTCATGATTCTGGGGACGGGTTGCCAAGGTGTTTTCGATACGATACCGAAAGAGACAGTCATGGTAAAACAAATAATTAGAGTGAACGAGACCAATGAGGCGGAATATGAGGGCGTTCTGTCCCAGGATGCAGTGAAGACACTCAGTCTAAATGCGGTAAATGAGTACTTCGATGAGAACTTGACGATGGACGAGTTTCAATTCGAGTTGGTGGTTATTGATCAGAACAAGTTTGAAGTTCTGCTAAGTGAGGCGGAATATGGCATCGTTTCAAAAGCGAGACCAGCAGTGATTCCAGAGCTAAAGCTGAACGATCAAACTGAGTTTTCTCCGTATTCTGGCGGCTTGTATTATACGACTCTGACCAAATTGACCGACCCCGATGAAGTCTATGATATCGTGCTGAATGCGAGGGACGGCGATGTCATTAAAGTTGTCAGGGCAGGGACGATACGGAATTTTTCCAGCATTAGTGAGGAAGACAAAGAAAAGGCTATCGCTCTCGCAACAAAGTTTATTCAGGATAAAGGGAGCTATCCGTTATCCGATCTGTCGCTGAATGAGGGCGTGATCCGCTGGGGTAGTGTTGTGGAATTGTATTACATGAGCAAGGACGGCGATAAGTTAAAATACGCTGTCAATGTCAATTTGAGACGAAATGAAGTTGTCGGGTTCAGTAAGGACGTCATGGCGCTGCTCAGTTACTATTCTAGGCTCTAAGCAAGATCTACCTGTCTAACCGAACTAGTGCTGCAAGATCACACCTGCGGTTTTGTAGCCGCTCGAACAAAGGATCATCAGGAATAATTCACCCCTGATGGTTCTTTTTTTTACAACTTCAATACAAGTCTATCTAACTCCTCATATATCTCCGCACTATACTGATGAAGCAACGCTGCGGGATGATCGCGGAGAGAGATTATGGGGAGGAAGAAAAACAATGAGAAAAGCTATGTCAATCCTGTTCACGTTTATCATGGTTATGGTTTCTGCTTGCAGCGCCCCTGCTGGCAGCAATGCGGGGGGAGCGCAGACATCAAACGAAGGGCAGGCAAACAGCGAGCAGGTGAAGAACGGAACAGGTACAACAGAAACGTCTGGAACGAAGAACAGCTCGGAGAAGAAAACAATTGTATTTTCGACTTATTTTTCTGACGATTTCTTTGTAGAAGCTAAGAAAAGATATGAAGCCAAGCATCCTAATATTACAATTGATCTTCAATATATCGAAACAAGTAATGAAAACGACGAGGCTGCTTCGGAAAAGTTTGAAAAAACAACAAACGTGGCCATGTTATCCGGTAAAGGGCCTGATCTGATTCAGATGGATCAATTGCCATCAGGGGATTATGTCAAAAAAAAGTTGCTGGCCAATATAGGAGATATGATCGATAAGGACCCTAGTTTTATGAAAGAGCAATACTTCAGTAACGTTCTGGACGGGATCAAGGTAAACGGCGGAATTTACGGGATGCCGATGGGATTTTTCGTTTATGGTCTTATGGGGAATGAAACCGCAATTGAGAAAAGCGGGGTGAAGATCGATGACAGTAATTGGAATTGGGGACAGTTTACCGATATAGCCAAGGAAATCGTCAAGAAAGCAGGCAGCAATTATTTCGCATTAGGTCATAGCGGGCCTGAATATATGATAACAGACCTGGTTAATGGTCAGTATGCGACGTTCGTAGATCTGGAGAGCGGGAAGGCTTATTTCGACTCTGCTGCCTTTATTGAATTACTCAAGGAAGTAAAGTTCATGTTTGATGAGAAAATGATGAGAGAAGATTTTATAGGAGGAATTTTTAGAAATGCTGTTATTGTCTCACCCGAATCTTATATTCGTGATTTAAGGATGAGTGAATTTATGGAAGAACCTTACAAGTCAAAGCTGTACCCCAAACCAAATGCAAGCGGGCAGCAGGCAGGCGGATTTTTCAGAACATACAAAACGCTTGGCATCAACGAGAGGTCTGCTGTAAAAGACGAAGCTTGGGACTTCGTAAAATTCATGTTGTCTGATGAGATGCAAGATCAAGAACGCCGCACCGGTTTTTCATTAAATAAAGCTACATATAAGAAGGTCGCTCAAGATGTATTGAAAAAGGGGAAAGTGATGTCTGATCAACCTGTCGGGCCTATGAAAGGAAAAGAGTTCGAAATTACTCAAAAGGATATCGACGATCTGGAGAAGTTTCTTACCGGTGCGAAATATCCAATTCAGTTCAAACCCTCCAAAATCGATGAGATTCTATTGGAAGAATCCAAAGCCTACTTCACTGGACAGAAATCACCCGAAGAAGTAGCGAAGCTGATTCAGAATAGAGTGACGACTGTTCTGAATGAATAGGGAGTGGTATGAACATGACAGGCACGCGTTATTGGGATAATTGGTATAGCGGCCTTATAGATTCCATGAGCTGCGGCCAGATCGACAAGTAATTGCTGATCGTTGTCTTTGATTGTCGGATCGTTATTTTCTGAAGACAACGGGTTGGTGGACTGGAGTCCACCAACCAACTAGCTGTTTCTTTATATTTCTGCAAGGGCATATTCATTCACTACTAACTACGTAGGCGTTCTTCTTCAACCTTTGCCTTCCTTTTCATAGGCATAAATAAGGTGATGGCAAGCGCCGCAATAGCTAAAATCATCATGAAATAATAGGCATCACTTGCACCTAGAATGGAAGCGAGGGATTTAAGGTGATCAGCAGTAGTAGAAGGATTGGTCTGCATCACTGTAGCTGCATGGCTTGTTGCCTGCACGGTATAAATCGTAATCACGACAGCAGTACCAATCGCCCCGGCAATTTGGCGAACGGTATTATTCACTGCGGAGCCATGCATACCGAGCTGTTTGGGCAGCGCATTTAATCCGGCCGTATTGAGTGGCATTGTAATGAAGCTTAATCCAATTCGAAGGCCAATCGTACGAACCATTAAATACATATACGTAGTCGATTCAGATAAATCGGTTACCGCCCACATCGATGGGATAATAAACAGTAAACCAATGATAAACAGCGGCTTCGCACCAAAGCGATCATATAATCTACCCGTGACCGGTGACATAAAAGCATTCACGAGTGCACCTGGTAATAAAAGAAGCCCTGCATCAAATGCTGTGAATCCACGACCCTTTTGTAGATAGATAGGCAATAAAATCATATCTGCGTACATCATCATTGTGATTAACACGTTTATAAGTGACGTTAACGTAAAGATTTTATTTTTAAAGACAGATAGATCCAACATGGGGTCATCGGACTTTATTTGTCGAATACAGAAGATGGCTATTACAACGATACCAATCACTAATGAAAGGACCACGATTACATCGCCCCAGCCTTTACTACCTGCACTACTGAACCCATATAAAATAAATCCAAATCCGATGGTTGATAAAACAACACTTAGTATATCGAGCTTCGCCTTAGACGTCTCAGATACATTCACTAAATACTTCAGTGCCAACAAAATGACGATGGCGATAAGCGGGATTAGGCCGATAAATAACCAGCGCCAAGAGTAATATTGGATGACAAATCCGGCAAGTGTAGGGCCAATGGCAGGAGCGAAGATCATCGCCAGTCCCAGTAAGCCCATTGCACTCCCGCGTTTTTCAATTGGGAATATGGCAAGAACGACACTCATCATAAGTGGCATAATAATCCCTGCACCAGCAGCTTGAATCATACGCCCTGCTAATAGCACACTAAAGCTTGGTGCTGCTGCACAAATAAACGAACCGATTAATAAAAATAGCATGGAACTTATGAATAATTGGCGCGTTGTAAAGCGTTTCATTAAATAGGCTGTAACCGGAATCAATACCCCGTTAACTAGCATGAACCCCGTTGAAATCCATTGTACGGTTGTGGCCGATACATGAAATACATCCATTAAATTACTTAATGCGATATTTAATATCGTTTGATTCAATGTTGATAAGAAACAGCCAACGATTAGAATGCTGAGTAATATCCCTTTGTTTATTTTCTTGTTGTCTTCTTGCATATAGAGTAAGCCCTCTTTTCGTTGCTTTTTCGACAGTGTGTCAATAAAATAGAGCATATCAACATTTGAGAAAAATGCCTATTTACAATCTCTTTGAAAATGTTGACTAATCAACAGAAAATATTGATCTGTTAATGAAGTCAGAAAATAATCGATAATAGAGGGATAAAATGTCTATATATAAAAAAGAAGATCCGCGTGCCATTCGATCGAAAAAGATGCTGAAGAATGCCGTTTTTTCCTTGATAACTGAAAATCTCGATATTTCTCAATTAACCGTTCAAAAAATTGCGCAACGTGCAGAACTAAATCGTGCAACGTTTTATTTGCATTATGAGGATATTAACGACTTATTACGTCAGATCGTACATGAGATTTTTGATGACCTATCGATGAAGATTGATCCGTTATTACAAGGAAAAAGTAACAATGAGCAGGAAACGTTGGTTACATTTTTAAATTATTTCTATGAATATCGGAAAATTTTTGCTGTACTATTTGAGAACAAAGGATTCAAAAACAGTATGTTTAACCTATTAAAAAATACGATAGAAAAGCGAAGAAACGCGAGAAAGATTCAATACACAAGGGAAGTCGTCTCGGTTGATATTATTGCATCGTCACTCCTCGGGATTATTATGTGGTGGATTAAGGATGGCACTCAATTTAGCTCTGAATACATCGCGAATCAAATCTCTTTGATGTATAAAAAAGGGAGTGAACATACCATGTAAATTAAGGAAACTTTAGATTACCGTAAAGCGTTCCTCGGTCCAAAAGATAAGATAAAGCGTAGAACCCCCTAACCTAGTTAAGGGGTTCTTGTGTATGGGCGTGTTATCGTCTTGGTTGAAAATGGACGGCATGTTCCTGAAGAAAAGCTTCCAGCGTCCGCGGCGCTCGACCTAATATACGTTCAACGGTATCCGTCGGCTGCTCTCTGATCACGGTCGACATCGTTTGAATTTCCACGACATGGTCCGCAAGCCAAGATGGCATATGCCCGTGTTCGATTAGATCAGAGCGCAGTTGTTCAGGTGATAAATGGATGAATCGAATCGGGCGCCCGAGCAGAGACGACAATTGTTCAGCAATCTCAGGATAGGTGAACGTCCGAGCGCCGGTCAACGTATAGATACGGCCAGCCACTTCGGGATTCGTCAGGGCTGCGGCCGCGACATCAGCGATATCGCGGCAGTCGATGAAGTTGCAGGGTGCGTCGCCTATGCAGCCGAAGAACATATCTTGGGCAGAAATCGTCGGTGTTAGCCGCAGCAGATTCTGCATGAATGCATAAGGCCGCAGGATGGTATAGCTCATACCGGACTCCGCTAGTGCAAGCTCGATTTCGCCATGCCAACCGGCAACCGCGACAGGCGAGCGAGGGTCATAGACGGGACTTGAGATTTTGACGATATGCTCGATGCCTGCTTGGACGGCGGTTCGGATGATAGAAGTCTCGAGAGCAACTTGGTTCGGGCTGTTGGACAACGCGAGGAATAGCTGCTTGGCACCCTGCAAGGCGCTAAGCATAAATGCCGAGTCGTTCGCATCTGCCGTATGGATCTCGATGCTGGTCAAATCCAGGTCCGAGAGTCGTTCTCGAAGCTTGCCGGGCTCCCGGCTTAATGCCCGGACGGGCAGTCCAAGGGCTGAAAGCCGTCTTACAAGTGCGTTCCCAATCGTTCCTGTTGCTCCTAAAATTGCGATCATATGATATTCGCTCCTTTTCAATGTGTGAATGAATTATTTTATTTCGAGAGGGTACCTCGCCACCGCCACGACATCGTCGTACAAGCGATCGCGCTGGATATCGGGAGATCAAACCCGATCTGGCCGAGCCAGAGGTAGGGGCTGTTGGGCAGCAAGGTTGTAATTCCCCAAGCCGCCAGCAGTCCGAACAGAGCGCCGCCGAGGGCAAACGCCAAGGTAACGAACAGGCGCGGTGCACGCACGAACCATTGATTATGGGGACGGCGGGTGCGAAGCCAGAGACCCATGCAGAATGCAATTAGCAACGATGATCCTCCAATTGTTGTGAGTGCCCGGATCTGGAGCACTTTGTCAGCGGTGATGATCCCTCCAATCCCAGCCATGATGGCAGGGGCCAGATACGCAGGAATCAATTCGCGCCATAGGACGAAGGATTGCTTCCTCGACCTGCTGGACTGAGCACCATAAATTTCCCCTGACGGGGTCGGGGTATTTCTGTTGTACATACGCAACACCTTTCTTAAGACGCATCGTAGAGATATATAATTAGCTACCTAACTATAAGGTGAAAAAAAGACCCAACAACAAATGATTAGGCACCTAACTATAAGGTGGAATAAATGGGCTAGCCGCACTAGCCCGTTCTCCTTTTCTGCGATGCGCGTTTATGGTTTGGATTTTGTTGATGCCAAGGATTCGTCTGTCAGCGCCGAGATGCCTTGGGTTACACGTCCCAACAAATCGAGGAACAAAGTGCGCTCCTCAATGCTCAGCGAGCCGACCATCGCTTCGAGTCTGGCATAGTGCTCCGAAGCCATGTCGCGCAGCTTCTTCGCACCGAGCTCTGTTAAGAGGACGGATTTCTGACGGCCGTCAAGGGAGCTGGATCGTCGAGATACAAGCCCATCTCGCTCTAGAATGTCAATTAATCCTGTAACAGTGGCGCGTGTTACGCCGAGATTCTCCGCAAGCTGCGAGGGCAGCTCTTCACCTTCATTATCTTCGAGGTCTGCTAGCAGTCGATATCGTCCTGTCGATAATCCGAATCGGGCGAAGTGGATGTCCGCGGCATGTCCTAGCTTGGCGCCTGCGGTCATCAATCTTGCGGCAACGAGCACAGCTTGCGCGTCAACGTCGAGTCCGTAACGGTCAACCTGACGCTTCGTCTGTGCAAGTGTAGGGATAAGTTGCATGTCAGCTGATTCATGAAATGGATTGGCCATGAATATAGTATGGTGCCTAACTATATATTTGTCAACTCTATTTCTTTTATGAAAGTGCGGTGAATGATGCGGGTCGGACTTTCTGGACAGCCCCTTTAGAATTTCGCCATGCAAATGTTACGGTGAACCGTACCACAAATAGTACAAATTTTTAGTAAAGGCGTGAATAGATATTAATTGGATTGTACACAAATCTCATTCCTCAGACGGAGAGAGTATCCATCCGGAGCCAGTTAATTAAATCGAGATACTGCAATAGAATAAATTAAATCAATGGAATCGCTATTTGTATCCTACGGGAGAGGATGGTAATGAAGTGGAGAAAATTATTGAAGTACGGGGCATTAGCAAGGTGTATGGGAAAAGAAAAACGAAAGAGAAGGTGCATGCCGTTCGTGATGTATCTTTTCATGTGAATCGAGGAGAGGTCCTCGGTTTATTAGGGCCCAATGGCGCTGGGAAAACATCAACGATAAAGATGCTCTGTGGCTTGTTAGATGCGGATGCTGGTTCTATACATATTAATGGCTTAGATATTGGTAAGAAGAGACTTAAGGCACTTGAGCATATTAGTGCTGTATTGGAGGGGAACCGAAATTTATATTGGCGTCTCACCGTCCGAGAAAACTTAGAATATTTCGCAGGTAACCGGGGCTACTCTCGGAAGCAAATCGCCGATCAAGCGGATAAATTATTAGAGCAATTCAACCTTAAAGAAAAGGAGAATGAGCTTGTCAATGGATTATCGCGGGGGATGCAACAAAAGCTGGCCATCGCTGTAGCACTCCTGGCTAATACGGATGTCATCTTGCTGGATGAGCCAACTCTAGGTTTGGATGTTGAGGTTAGTTATGAATTGCGTAACATTTTAAAAACGATAGTTAAGGAAGAAAAACGCACGATTATTATTAGTTCCCATGATATGCCCGTTGTACAGGAGCTGTGTGACCGAGCCATTATCATTAATAAAGGTGAAGTCGTGATTGACGACAGGGTGGAGAATTTATTGAAGTTATTTGAGACAAGGGCATATTCAATTAAGTTGGGTGAGAAGTTAAGCGTAGAACAGGAGAATAAACTAACAAGTAGATTTCCTTTAAGTACCTATAAAGCAAGCTCTCATGAAACCATCGTGGAAGTGAATTTAGAGCATGGCCAGGACATCTACGAATTGTTCGATCTTCTGAAAGAGGAAGGAACTATGGTGGAGAGTATTGATCGTATAACGATCGATTTTGAACAAGTGTTTATTCAGATAGTAAAGGGAGGGATGACTAGTGAAATGGCTCCACTTGTTCAATGCTAATTTTCGTAAGGAATATATTGAGATGAAACGTTATCTACCGAACACTATTGCGTTAGTGGTTACTTTTTATATTATATTTCTGGCTGCATTTTTTGGAATTATGTTCATAGGAGATCCTGCCAGTTTTGAGATGAATGTTCAATATTCCATTGTAAGTGTAATGTTCTGGAGCTTAACGATGATGACGATGAACTTTATTGGTTATTCGGTAGTAACAGAAGCGACGCGTGGCACATTAGAACAGATATATATGTCCCCAAGGGGCGTGTGGAAAATAATGCTCACGAGGATCATCGCCCAATTTGGCTTACAGTTTGTTATTATGGTCATCTTGCTTTTTGGTGCAATGCTAACCTCCGGCCAGTGGCTGAGCCTTAATCCTATGACAACAATCCCGATTATTCTAGTTACTATAGTAAGTATGATAGGTATCAGCTTTATGATTGCTGGTTTAGCTATTATCGTAAAGCAAATTCAAGCATTTTTACAGATTTTTCAATTTGTTTTGATGGGGCTTGTATTTGTTCCTTTAACTGCAGCTCCGTTTCTAGCATTCGCCCCATTCGTTCAAGGTGTGAATATGGTAAGAACCGTGATGATAGAGGATCTGACGTTGACCCAATTACCTTTGTCAGATTACGGGGTTTTATTATTAAATTCGCTAGTATATTTGATTCTTGGACTCGTTGTTTTTCATCGCTGCGAGAAAATAGCCATGAAAAAAGGTCTTCTAGGGCAATACTAGTGTACTGTCATTATGAGTGACGGAGAGAATGCAGAAGATGTGGAATAGTTCAAAAGAGGGTGTCCCGAAGTCCTAAGATGACGGAGAGACACCCTCTTTTCACATGAGGAAGTGAATCGAGCACATTTCCAGAATTCAGGTAAAAAGTAGGTGGATTCAGGACAAACGTTCACTATAATGGAAATAAGATACATACGAGTCATTTTCGCAACTATGACCCATAGTGATGAATCCGAAATTTAAAAACGGAAAGGGGGCAATGGTTATGAAATCGACGCAAGAAATTGAGGAGCTGGCGGCAGAGATCGCTGGTGCAGCCAGAATGTCTTTTCGTACTCTTTTTGAAAATGGCGAGCGTTTCTATTACTGCACCCTATTTACTACTGAAGAGGGACATGCGCCAAGCATTTCCGCTTGGTCATGGGAGGCCTTGGAGAGGGAAGCGGCCAGGCAAGGAGACGAAAGCGACACGCCGGAATCAACGATTGAGGAACTCATCAAATGGTCCTATGCCGATTCGCCCTATTGTTGTTTCAGGGATGAGAACTTCGATGACGTTAAACAATTGTTTATGGAGCGCCCTTCCATTGCGGAGCTTGAGGCTGACGAAAGGAATCGTGAGTTTGAGTTGAGGCTGAAGGCCTTGGAGCTGGCGATGAAAATGCTCGATGATGAAGGCGTGTTTGCCTTGAATCAACCACGGGAGTCGATATGCGTTCTTGTCGAGGTCATGCCGCCGGATGAAATCAATACCGAAATCGCTCTGCGTTTGAATCGGGCAGAGTCTCCGGCTATGAAGCATGGTTGGCGGAAGCGGCGGAGTAAGAGTGCCACGATAGATGAATACACTCTGACTTATTAGGCGGTGGAATAAATGGATAGATTAAAACACAGCGGATTCTATAAACTTAAATTCTTTATATCACCAGAGGAATTTAAGGATGTTTTAAAACTTTTCGAGCAGAAACAAGCACAATTTAGTCTTACTAATTATGCTCAGACAAAACATGACCAAACACAAGTGTATGAGACTTATGAAAAGTTCTACCAATATTTCATAACGCAAGAAAAGCCCGATTACCACCCTTTTTTTGTATATTCTATTTCTGTTACTGCTGATAAAGAAAGTTCTGGATTCTTTGTAAGAAACGAAAGTATCAGGTTTCCATATCTCCGACAATGGGCAGAAGATGAATTGCCATATATCATGTTTTCCTTACCGAAAGGTTTTCAAATTGATTTGGAGGACGAAAAAGGGAAGTATTATATTTACGAGGATATTCGGGAACATCAGCCATTAACGTATACGTTTTTTAACGAAGTAGCAAACAATATTAAAAAAATCACAACACCGCTTCGTTTTTTTGCACATGCGGAAGATGCATTGCAAGAGCAAAAACCACCTGTTCGCATAAGCAAAGCTGCGATGAATGATATGATGGACTCTTGGATTTTTAAGAAATATAAGCTTGTCACGAATAATAAGTAGGGTATTGCAGACTTCTGCTCGAGGGCAAATAGGAGGTTACGAATGCGCAAGAAATGGAAAAGAAAGATTCTGATCAATAATCCTGTTGCGCTGGACCGGGTACAGATCAAGCAGGATTTGCGCGACGGTAACCAAGTGATTGTCCAGTTCTCTCACCCGGATTTTTATGCCTCCATTTTGGAGGAAGTAGATGAGCTTTGCGCGCGTTTGGATGAGAACTTCGGAGTACGTTTCTACGGGCATTACTCCCTCTCGTTTGATGGTCGTGTGCTCCTGAGGATTCCCAATGTCAAAATGCTGCATCTTAATAGTCTCGTCCAGGCACATAACACAGATACATTGGCCAGGCTGGAACATTTGCACAGTCTGAATCTGGGCATACATGAGCTGGAGAATTCAGATATTTTGGGAATAGACTCACTGCGCTCTTTAAGAGATTTAGTCATTATCTCGGATAAAAAGATTCTCAACCTGCAATATTTCAAAGAGTTCTCTCATCTGGAACATTTGCATGTTGGGGGCAAGGTGAAAAACCTGGATGAGATAGGCTATCTGGAAGATTTGAATTACCTAGCGCTACATTCCATTAGTAAATTACCGTTACATTTTATAAACCGATTGAAGAAGTTGAAGCATCTTCGCATTTTGCTTGGAGGGCGAGAGCATATTCAGGAAATCGAAGAGAATGAAATCGCCGACTTGGAGATTTGTAGAATCCGGGGTTTTCATGACCTGAGCAATATTACGAAATTCCGAGCGTTGACGAGCCTTAAGATAGAGGACCAAGCTAGACTGCAGGGAATCGGCTTTGATCGTGGGATGGAGGCGCTGGAGGAGATAACCATTTCTAATTGTAAAGGTTTGGCTCGTTTGTCGGGGATGGAGCGGTTGCCGTCGCTGCGCAAGCTCCGCATTTTTAAAACGGCCATCGATTTTGATACCTTCATCCGGCAAAAGCTTCCGAGTGCATTGTCCGAATTGGAAATCACAACCACCAAAAGCAAAGTAGATCAAGAAATACAAGACTCCTTATTCAAGTTGGGTTTTCAAAAATGGAGCATCTAAACCAAGGGTAGAAGAAAGGATGACGGAAATGCCAATTCATAACCAAGCTCACCCTTCTGATTCCGTTAGAGAAAACGGTTGTTATCCCATTGACCTGACGGGTCCTCGCAGCCACACTCTTGTCATTCGGCCCGGTGTGGGGAGCCTATCTATCGGACCTTCGCAATTAGGGAAAAAGGCGGACCTTCATGTCGCGCCAGACGCAAGGATTGATTGGACCGTTTTCGATGCCTTTGCCACGCCGGCGGGCTCGCCCTGGCCGCGATTTCTGCACTATTCAGGCAGTGATGCGGGATTCTTGGATTGGGCGCAGACACGTCCCATTGAAGAGATGACGTGGGCTCCAGTCCTATCTGCCGATACGGTGGTAGACGCCAGTCAGTCCATTTTACATAGCTTTCATATCGAGCTGGGCCAGTCCGGAGGGTGCCTGAGCTTGATGCTTCCGAAGAGGCCTTTCCGCCTGCACGTGTCCGGCGATCTATCACGCTTCTCGGCTACTGGCGATATGCCGTCTTCTCTGACACTAGCGCCGCGCACCAGCCGACGCAAGAATGATCCTCCTTTCAAGCTGCCCGATCTGGGTGAATTGCACCAGGTGACTAGCCTGACGCTGGAAAATACGCCGCTGGGACAGCCCATCTCGCTGGACTGTCTAGATCGGTTCCCCAACCTTGACTCACTGAGTTTGTGGGGGAACTTCTGTGACATGGACTTGTTGGCTCGCTATGCCCGGTTAACGAATCTGGAGCTGCGCTTCATGCCTGATTTGCAGGACTTGCCCCCCTTGGACACATGGCCGTTGCTCAACAGATTTATCGCCTACAATGTGGAAGAGACCACGGGCAAGCGCTTAAGGCAGCAAATGAAAACACGCGCCAAAACACGTCCATGGGCCGGGCATGCTTCGGTGAGCCAATTGCGAAAGCCTGAGTGGTGGACGACCGAATTTGGCCGCCCGTTTGCGTCCTGGCCTAAACGTCTGGCCAAACTGGCTAACGAAGCTTACAAAGTTGCACAGGCATCCTTGGCCCAGGCCCGCAGCTTCGCCGATGCCGAGGCAGCCATTACCGCTTTCACCGTACGTTTCAATACCCTCAAAGGCATCGAAACCACTGAAAGAGAAGACCTTGGCGAAGCAGTATGGCAACTCAGCCAGTCCGATCACCTGATTGGCCAGCCTATAACGGAGGAGATGGCCGGGCGCTGGTTCGATGCAGCTCGCGATTACTGATTAAAATGTGTTCATGAACGGGTACTGGAAACAGCCAAATTACAAATTGGAAAGGAGTGTTGACCGGTGATCACCGTTTATGAGGAACAGCGGAAAGGAGCTGTAGCAGACACGATCGAGCATTCTCATGCATCGCTTGACACGTGCCTGGAAATCATTCGGCGTATGGATGGCTTTACACGCAGCCAGGTCACGGTTCGGTACATGGAGAACATGATCATGATCGGCGGCGGCAGTCACGAGTTCATCGTTACTGTGGAGACCGACGCTGCGATTTACAATCTTCTCGGCCCACTGGAGGAAGAAGACGAGCTTGTTGAGATTACAGTAGGCGGCCAAGCCTGTGAATTTCCCCAGAAGTATATCATTAGCCTTGAGCTTATTGAATCTGCACTCCTGCAATTAATAGAAGGCACAACTGCCGAACTAGACTGGGAAATTATTGATAAATAAGTACCTTATCATGGAGTCATTGGGGAAGGAGGTTACATATGAAAAATGCGTTAATGGATCAGGGGGATCGTATATGATCCTTCGTTTGTAGGTTTTCTGGTGCAATTGATCAACGAACGAGTATTTCACAAAAAACCCCAGTTAGACTGGGGGATCAGGAAAGCTTATAGCTATGAATAGTCATCCTCTTTAGGACTCACTGCAACTTCGTTCAGTAAAAAGTTCCTCTATCGCTTTACAAAAAGAGGGCTAGCGCTGTGCGATCTCTACAGCTTCTTCTTCCGTCAACGCATAGCGGTACAGCTGAACCTCGTCGATAAGTCCGTTCGGCGTGGAGGGCGAGTTATGACCGACTGTCAGTGACAACTTGTTCGATATGTCGCCTCCGAGAAGCGATGTATTTTCTCCGACCAATATTCCGTCTACGTACAGCTTCAGTCCCGTGTCCCGGTCGGCTACAGCGGCGATATGATGCCACTTGCCGTCTGCATACGCCTGGGCCGATTGCACGGCATCGGCGGTGCTGCCGTAGTCGAGCCAGAAACGAATCGTACCGTTGCTTTCGATCCGTAGGGCATAGGATGCGTTCGTATCTCCTTTATTTACGATATATCCCGATGTTCCGGAAACGTCAGTTTTAAACCATGCGGTTAGACTGAAATCCCGGTCAGTGCCGAAGTCGTAGGCACCGGAATCCGGATCGCCCAGCTTGACGAATTGTCTGCTTCCCGAGAGTTGGACGGCTCCTCCCGATTTGCCCGCGGGACTGCGCGCCGCGCCGTTCAGCAGCATCCCGTATTCGTAATCGCTTACGTCGTTGGCCGTAACAATGCCGCTTCCCGCAGTCGGCTCATCAAAGCTCCAGCTGCCGACAACACCACCAAGACCGAGTACCTCAAATTCATCCAGGACGTAATTGTATAGCTTTACCTCGGCAATCAGTCCCTTCAGCGTCAAAGCTGAATCGGTACCGATCGTCAGCGGTAGGGCGCTGGATATGCTTCCTCCCAACATGGTGGACGATTGCGCGACGAGCGCTCCGTCAACGTAAAGCCGCAGTCCGGCATCGCGGTCCGCCGCGCCGACGACATGATGCCACTTGCCGTCCGCAAAGGAAGCGGGAGACTTTACATAGTCGAACGTGCTGCCGTAATCGAGCAGGAACCGGAGCGCTCCGTCCGCTTCGAAACGGAGCCAGAAGGAGCCGTTCGTATCGCCTTTGTTCACGATATATTGGATCGAACCGGTATGGCTTGTCTTGACCCATGCTGAGACGCTAAAGTCCTGCGTCGCGCCGAAGTCAAACGAGCCGTCCGCAGGATGGCCGAGGTTGATGTGATCGCCGGCTTTGGCAAAGCTCAGCGCCGCGCCGAAGCGTCCTTCCGCTCCGGGGACGGCACCTGTGATCGAGCCGTCATGCCCTGCACCCGATGTATCGGTGGCCGTTGTTCCGGCCGTTTCGTTCAGCGGCCAGCTCCCGAGCAAGGACTGGTTCCACCATATACGCGACACGATGGTGCTGTTAGGCTGAAGCGACTTCCATTCATTGCTCGTAACGATGCTCAGCTCCGGCGTGACGTTCAGCGTGCCGAAGTTTCCAAGCTGCGCGCGGTCAGTCGTGTTCGGCATCACGTTGCGCTCTGTTTCCTTCTTCAGCTTGAGCGTCACTGGATTCACCTCCGCCATCCAAAGAGGCGACCGATAACGAAACACATCCGAATTGACGGCGTCCTGCCGGGTATATACGAGATACAAGCCGTCCGGACGTGTAATCCAATGCATCTGCGTATTCATGCTGCCGGAGACGGGGGTGCCATCCTCCCACTGCAGATCGACGGCAGGCTGCCAGACGATTCCGTTCGCACTCTTAGCCAAGCGGTTGTTCGTGTCATCCCTGCTCGTTAGGAAGTATTCACCGCCGAACTCGGTCAGCGAAGCCTCGATACCTGAGCGATTACCGTGTGATCCGGTGTTCGAAACTGTGCCGCTTATGCTCTCGTATGTCAGCGAGGTCCCGTCGAAGGAGGCGGTCACGACTTGCAGCGCGCCTGAGCCGGAGATCGAGTGGATCGGCCACAGCACCTTGCCGGTCCGCTCGTCTATGTACGGGTAGGAGCTTCCCGCATGACCGAAGACTTGTGGCCAATCGAAGAGCTGCCAATCTGCGCTCCAGGCTCCTGTTGTCGGATCGTAGACGGCATAAGCGGGATAGGTTTGCTTTTTGGCGTAATTGGCGTCGTACGACTGAGCCATACCAAGCAGCAGAATTTTGCCGGATGCGGCGTGATAGACAGGGACGGGATCGATCAGCATGCCCATGTAACCGTTTGGAAGCATCCTCCAATTGTATTGCGGAATAACGGTGTAGGGCGTCCAGCTGTCCCCAAGATCGCTGCTGATCGTGTAGGCGATGTCGAAAAATACGTCGGAGTGGTTGTCGTTCAAATCCTTGGACGCCGTGCACAAAATCACCGGAGCGCTATCTTGGCCCTGGCCCGGCAGGGTGGCACAGCGCGTATGGGACCACCAGAAATCGTTGGTGCCGTCATTGGCATAGATCCGTTTCGGATCGACGCGATAACCAGAAGCGGCAGCAGGAAGCGCCAAAGCGGCCATAAGGCAAACGAGCATTAAACAAGAAAAGGCTTGTTTCAAGGGAATCATCAGCTCCTTGGATATAGAATATAAAGCGTTTACATAAAAGATCATACCAAATCGACTCTTTCCGACCTATTGGACAGAGTCTAGATTTGGTAGATTATTTTAACGTATCGAGCGGTAATGCGATCAAGTTTCGCGGTTGCGGTATTCGGTCGGAGTCAGGCCTGTTCTTTTTTTGAACAGACGGCTGAAATATTTCTCGTCCTGATAGCCGGAGCGGAGCGCCACCTCATAGGTTTTCAGGGAGGTTTCCGCAAGGAGACGCTTCGCTTCGGCAATCCGTATTTCGGTCAAGTAGTCGGACAGGTTGACGCCTTCGACCTGCTTGAACAGAAAGCTGAGGTAGACGGGAGATAAGTAGACTTCCTGTGCTGCTGTCTCCAGCGTGACATTCTCCTGGAAATGCTCCTCGATGAATCGCTTAGTCTTTTCCACGATCGCATTTTTGCCGACTTTACGCAAATCGAGGGTCCGCCGTAGAAGTGCGTCCAGATAACGGCGCATCTCTTCAGAGAGCTGCTCCAGCGTCGACGTCTCGAAGAAACGGGTAATCTGCCCGGCGGGAAGCAGCTCGTCGAGCGCCAGCTTCGGGTGTATGGCCGCTAACGAGTCGGCAGTTGCCACCATGTGCTGGAGGGCGATGGATTTGGTCACCTGCACGGGGTAGTCGCTGCTCTTCAAATGCCGGACAAAGTCGTCCAGCCAACATGCAAGCTGCTCAGGATTACCGATTTTGAGCGCAAGCTGAAGCGCTTCGTCAACCGGAGTGGAAGCCGGGAGCTTCTGATTCGGGGAGATAGCATTTTCCCATTCCAGATCCTCGACAAACACGATCTCGTTCGGACCGGTATAGTATTTGTACTCCAGCGCCGTCCGGGCCGATTGATAGAGGCCTTTGCCCTCGTTATTGAGGCTCATCCCATGTACGGATACCCCGATCATGACCATATAGCGGAGCGCCCCGCGCAGATTGTACGCCAGTCGGTGCAGATCGTCGCGAAACCGCGCCTTGTCGGCCAGCGTGACATTGGCCAGCAGAACGAACCGGTTGTGGCCGGGGCACATCAAAAATTTGTCAGGCCATGCTGCCAGCGTCTCCTTGGCAATATTCATCACGGCGAAGTTCATCAGCTGCTGATCCTCGTAAGAGTAGTCTTTCGGAAAGTCCGGATCTTCCTCCAGCTCGATGACCGCCAGATAAACGGGGCCGATCCGTAAGGGAATGTGCAGAAACTCGGTTTTCTCCGCAAATAGATCGTCGTTGAAGCTAGCTCCTTCTAGTAGGGAGGTAAGGAAGCGGAAGCGGATCAGCGGCAGATGGTCCTTGAGCTGACTTTTTAGCTTCTGCTCCTCTTCCCATTGCTGCTTGACCGACACGACAACATTCAGTAGCTGTTCGAGATCCGGCGGCTTAAGTAAATAATCAATGGCGCCCAGCTTGATCGCCTGCTGTGCGTAGGTGAACTCATCGTGTCCGCTTAATATGACCGATTTGACAGGCAGCTCCCACGCATGGATTTCCTCCAGCAATTCCAAGCCGGTTTTACCCGGCATCCGGCAATCCAGCAGCAGCAGATCGGGCTTGTCTCGCTTAATTAGTTCCAGCGCTTCTTCTCCGTTGTCCACGGGCGGCAGCCATGTAAAACCGTGCTCCTCCCATGGAATGAGGGCCCGTAGAGCTTGGGGCACGATGGGCTCGTCGTCAATGACCATGATTTTCATAGAGTAACCTCCATTGGTTATCGTCAGATATGAGCGGAATGACCAGCAGAACACGTGTGCCGTCTCCAGGTTCGCTCTCGATACGCAGAGCGTATTCAGGCCCGAACATCATCGTCAGCCTTTCGTTGACGTTGCGAATGCCGTAGCCGGTGCCGCCAGCTTTGCCGCTGATCGCATCCGTCGCCTGGTTTGTTCCGTCGTCACCGGACAGCAGCGAGTTTGCCAGCTCTGGACTCATTCCGCAGCCGTCGTCTTCGACGACGAATTCCACTCTCTGCCCGTCAAGCTTTCTTCCTCTGATCAACAGCGTTCCGGGCCGTTCCCGTTTCATATTGAAGGCGTGCAGGATGGCGTTTTCCGCCAGCGGCTGCAGCAGCAGCTTCATCGTATAATAGGGCAATATGTCCGGGTCGATCTCGTAACGGGGAACAAACCGGTTCGGGAAGCGGGCATGCTGTATATGGATATAGGCCTTAACCTGGCTTAGCTCCTGGCGGATCATATAGTAATCCTTGCCCTTGTTCAGGGAAAGTCGGAACAGCTCGGCCAGCGATTGCGTCACCTGGGCCGTATTATCGTCTCCGTTCATCTTGGAATTGAGAAAAATATAGTCCAGCGTATTGTACAGAAAATGCGGTTCAATCTGGGTCTGAAGCGTCTTAAGCTCGATCATCTTTTGTTTTGTCTGACTGATGTATACTTTCTGGATGAGACTGTTCGTTTCGATGACCATATCATTGTACTTTTGGGTAAGCAGGCCGATCTCGTCGCGCGAGGTGACCTCGACTTTCTGGTTGAAGTCGCCCCGCTTGAAGTTGTTCATGGAGCGAAGCAACTTCTTGATCGGCCTTGTAATGCTGCGGGACAGGAATACCGAGCAGAGTCCGACTAGGGCGAGCAGCGATAACGACAGCGCCAGGGTCACATTTAGCATGATGCGGTGTTCACTTTGGATGATTTCCAGCGGCGTGAGGCTCACGATGTTCCAATTATAAGGTTCCACGACCGTGCTGGCGACGGAATAACGCTTCCCGTTGATATTGTAGATCTCCGAATGTGTCTTAAGTGAAAGCTGCCGCTTTAGCCCCAGGTCGTCCGTCAGTGTTTTTTTCAACTCGATGTTCTGGCTCTTGCTCGATACGAGATTGTAGTTGTCATCAAAAATAAAGATGTTGGACGAGCGCACAATCTCGATGTCCTGAATGATATTGCCGATTGCGTCACGGTTTACACCCATAAACAGCAAGCCAAGCTTGTTGTCCGGGTCATATAAATCGACGATCCGCCGTCCGATCATTATTTCATTGTAGCTGTGACCGTACGTAAAGAGGGAGGTGCTGGAATACGTCCAGAACGCCTCTCCGTCCCGGGAAGCAACGGCGGTGTAAAGCGGCATCTCGATGAAGTCGGTATATGGGATGACCTGCCGGAAAAATTCACTGAAATCGCGGTATAAAAACCCGTTTTGCCCGTAGATGACAAGGAAACTGACATATTTTTTGGCGGTTTTGATATTGTCGAGATAAGCGAGTGCAGCAGCCTGCTCAACGTTAACCGGTCCGTTAAAGTCCCGGCTGAGCAGGCTTTGTAAGCTGACGTTGTTCATAATGTAAGAGGTGATGTCGCCGGCATCGTCCAGCATCAGCTTGATGTTGTTGCCGATCAGGCGTACCGTCTGAGCTTGGTTTTGCTCCGTCTCCTTCTCCAGAGAGGAAGTAGCGGTGCGAAACGAGAAGAAGCCAAGCGTTAACAGCGGAATAAGGACGAGCAGTACAAAGGATACGAACAGTTTGGTCTGCAGCTGTCTAAATACGAACATAGAATGCCTCCAGCAGGCGGCGTTGATTGAGCCGCATAGAAAATGGGATTTGAAAGCGTTTTATATTGTTACATTAGCAAACCCTTTCTCTGCATTCAATACGGGGAAGGGCGATGGCAACCAGTTCCTTGACGGAATCCACCAAAACTTGAAATTGCCGCATTGTTGAGCTTCGGATCCGCGGGTAAGATGGGATTGTGCACAAGCAAGACAAGTCGAAACGGGAGGATGATGAAGACATGCGTAGGGGGAAAAAAAGATTCGGGCTCGGTACGGTTATCGTTGCGCTGTCACTGCTGGTGAGCGGATGCGGAGCATCTGGCGGGAATACCGCGGGAGAGAACGGAAGTGGAAGCGAGCCGCCATCGACGGCTGTTAGCGGAGAGGCCATCGATTGGAGCACGGTCAAGGCTGACATCCGGTTCGTCTATCCGGGCACTTCGGAGGCGGAGAAAGAACTGGCTGAACAGTTCAAGGCGAGAATGAAAGAGAAATACCCGAACGTCAATATCGAGTATATGTATTTGTCGTGGGCGGATATGGAGAAAAAGCTGTCCGTCATGCTGAATTCTGGCGACGTCCCGGATCTCACGCAGACGCAGGACGTCACCAATTTAGTTCGGCTGAACGGCCTGGAAGACCTGACGCCCTACTTCGAGCAAGAGGGCGAGCAACTGAAGAAGGATGATTTTCTGCCGGGTACGATGGAATATGCCCAGGAGGACGGTAAGCTGTACGCTGTGCCGAATCTGGCTAACTCCTTCACGTTGATCGTCAATGAGCAAATGCTGAACGAAGCGGGCATGAAACTGGAGGACTTGCAAACGTGGGAGGACGTTGAGAATGCTGCCAAAGCGATGACGAAGGATGGCAAGTACGGTTTCGGCTATCCGCTTGGAACAGCCCGATTCGCTTTCCGCGTACCGTTCACAGCCGCATATAGCAATGATCTGCTACTGAGTGATACTTCAGATGAGAGCAAAAGCAAATTCCTGGAGACGCTTCAGCATTTTAAAAATCTGGAGCCTTATCAGCCGAAAGCGCATCTGACTTGGGGCTACCCGGAAATGTTCCGCGCTTACAGCAATGGCGAGGTCGGAATGATTGCGGCTGGAACGTTCTTTACGGCCAACGTATACAGCATCAACCCGGATATCGTCAACGTCTCCCGAACGATTGCGTATCCGAAGGGACCTTCTGGCACGGCGGCCAAAGCGCCGGTATCGAATGTCGGCATCGCGATGTTCAAGGACAACAAAAACAAGGAGGTCGCTTGGAGACTGATGCAGGAATGGTCATCCCAGGAATTCAACAGCACGGCGGCATCCGTCGTCAACGTAACGGCGATCAAAAGCACGAGCCTAGACGAAATAATCAAGAAGTCTGAAAAAATATATCCGAAAGCGATCGAGGGCCACAAGACAATGCTGAACGATTTCAGTAAACTGCTCGCTGAATCCGGTGTTCCGATGGACAAAATTCCGGGGCAAAGCGAGATGGAAGTGATCGTTCAGGAACAGATGGCCAAGCTATTGAACGACAAAGTGACGGTTGAAGAGGCATATGCCGCCATGAAGGACGGAATTGACAAAATCAAGGCCAAACTTGAATAGGCCGGGACTCCCGTGGAGTTGCATGGCGAACCGTAGCGGCTCCACCTGATGATATGAGACCGAAAGAAGGAAAGGAAGCGGAAGAAATGTCCGACATACTGAGGCTAGATAAACAGGATCCGCTGCTCAACCGGCAGCGGGGACGCGTTTCGGCGTTTTTTCGGGAATTCGGCTTCGGGTATTTTTTGCTGGCGCCCGTCGTCCTTTACATTGTTGTGTTTCAATTTTATCCGCTTGCGGAAACGATCCGGCTGAGCCTGTACGATTACTCGCTTATCTCCGGACGGGGCATGTCGTTCAACGGCTTCGGCAATTACAAGGAACTGCTCATGAACGACGTAGCCTTTTGGCGCATTTTTTGGAATAGCCTCATCTGGGTGCTCGGGTCCACTGCGCTGCAATTCGCGATTGCGATCCCAGCCGCAATTATTTTGTTCAGCAAGATACGGTTTAGAGGGCTATGGCGCGGATTGATGATGGTTCCATGGGTATCGCCCGTCGTCATTATCGGCATCGTCTGGAAGTGGATTTACGACGGTCATTACGGGTTATTTAACCATTATTTGAAAATGGTTCACCTTATTTCAGAGAATATCGTCTGGCTTGGAGACGAACAACTGGTCTGGCCCGCACTGCTGCTCACGTCAGCGTGGAAGGGATTCCCCTATATTACGCTGATGATGTTGTCCGGGCTCACGGGTATCTCTAGGGAGATGATCGAAGCGGCTCATATGGATGGAGCCTCCGCGTGGCAGCGGTTTACACGGATAACGCTGCCGATGCTGAAGCCGATCATGTACGTGACAGGGCTTGTCAGCATTGTCTCCTCCTGGACCAAATTCGAAATGATATGGGCTCTGACGAACGGTGGCCCGGGGTATGCAACCAGTATTTTGCCGACGTACTTATATACGAATTCATTCGTCTATTTCGACCTTGGCAAAGGTTCGGCAATCGCGACGCTGTCGATGGGGATGGTATTGATTCTGGTCGTCATTTATTCGCGCCTGTTCGGCCGAAACCAGGAATAGACGTTCAAGTAATGATAGCATTCGCGTTTGACGCGATGTTCGAACGAGTCTTGGTCTGGCTCGCACAATGCAGGGCCACTAACAACGTTGTATGATTCGAGGTGCGACTTATGAAGGAGTCCTTTACTCAAAAAACGGCGAATTATGTCTGGCTGGCGCTATTGATGATATTCACGTTGCTGCCGTTCGCCTGGCTGATCGTCACGACGCTGAAGCCGGATACAGAAATGTTCTCAACGGTACCGACCTGGATCGTGGACAATTTAACCTGGGAACATTACCGCTGGGCGCTTGGTGATGCGGGTTTGCAGCTGCCCCGTCTGCTGCTCAATTCGATTATCGTGTGCGGCATTACCGCGCTGATTACGGGAGCCGTTGCCTGTATTAGCGGCTATGGTCTGGCCCGTTACAAGGTACCGGGCGTCGGCCTGGTCGTCGTGCTGATCGTGCTGGCTCAGATGATTCAAGGACCGCTGATCATGATTCCGTGGTACAAAATGGCAGCGGCGTTCTCGCTGCTGAATACGAAAGCGATTTTGGTGATGATTTACGGGACACTAACGATACCAGTCGGGGTGTGGATTATGAGTGGGTTTTTCCGCACAATACCGACCGAGCTGGAGGAAGCTGCGGCGATTGACGGCGCGGGTAAGTGGCGGACGTTGTTTACGGTCATCATTCCGCTTAGCCTGCCGGGACTGGTGTCGATCACGCTTTATGCATTCATTCTCGGCTGGAATGACTATCAGTACTCGCTTATTTTAACCAGTTCCATTGATGCGAAAACCGTTCAGGTCGGCATTGCCGAATTGATGGAAAGCATGGGCTCGACCAACTGGGGCGGATTGCTCGCAAATGGGGTTATCGTGATTTTGCCGATTATCGTGATTTTCGCATTTATTCAGAAGTATTTGATCGAGGGAATGACAGCAGGGAGCGTAAAAGGTTGACAGCCTTACAAAAAAGGAGCCGATAGAGATGACAAAACCGCATGATTTCAAAGGAGTGTATACTGCGCTGATTACGCCGATGCACGAGGACGGCAGTATCGACCGCGAGTCTCTGGCCCGTCTGGTCTGGCATTTGCAGGCCCAGGGGATTAAAGGGTTTTATGTGGGTGGAAGCACTGGTGAGGGCTTCATCCTGAGTACAAAGGAGAGGCAGGAGGTGTTGGAGACGGTCGTCCGCGCGGCGGAAGGGAAGTCAACGATAATCGCCCACATCGGATCAATCGGTACGGAAGCTTCGATCGCGCTGGCGCGTCATGCTGAGCGGCAGGGCGTCGATGCTATGTCGGCGGTGGTGCCGTTTTATTACAAAACGACGGTAGAACAGATCAAGGAGCACTATAACGCAATTATGGCCGCCGTCCCGCTGCCGATGCTTATCTATCACTATCCAGGAGCAACAGGAGTCCAGCTGTCGATGGATTTCTACGAGGAGATGGCGCGGCATTCCCAATGCATCGGCGTCAAATTCACCTCGCTCAATCTGTTCGAGATGCAACAAATTCGTGCCCGCTGCGGAGACCGCTTTTTAATCTTCAACGGGCATGACGAGGTGTATGCGGCCGGCGCTCTCACTGGAGCTGACGGCGCTATCGGCAGCACGTACAATATGATGGCTCCGCTGTTCATCCGGATGTTTCAAGAGGCCGAGAGGGGCGGCTGGTCGAAGCTTCCGGCACTCCAGGCCGAGGGTAACGAGGTGATTGCGCATATGGCGCAATTCGATGTGATCCCTTACGAGAAGTATATATGCTATGCACAGGGCATTATCCGGTCGCCCAGAGCAAGGCAGCCGCTAAAGCAGCTGACGGATGTAGAGACAGCAGTGATTCGGACGTTTTATGAAAAGACTGTTGTTTTGAAGGCATCCGCTTATCAAGGGTAATGGCTTGGCAAGACGAAGAATAATCCCGCTTCTTTACGAAGCGGGATTGTTTTATTCGGATCAATAATATAGGTAGAAAAGATGTGTTCGAGCTGTGGATAAAAGTGTAAGATGGATGAAGATTACGTGAAGCGGAAAAACGTCCGAATACGACGGCGAGGGCTTGAACGGCAGCTGATTCGAATTCATGGCAGGGAGGACGATTACCCTATGAAAGATGCGTTAATGGAGAGATTAAAGACTTTTCTCCTTCGGGAAGATAATAGAACACTAGTAGGTATTCCGGCGAGCCAAGAGGAAATTGTTAAGGCCCAGCAACAGCTGAATGTAAACTTTCATGAGGATTACATACACTTTATCAAGACGTTTGGGGGAGCATATGCAGGTCTTGCGATACATGCATTCTCTAATGGCTCTAGTCTCGGAAATGAAACGGTAGTCGATTTGACACTAGATTTCCGAGAGCAATTCAATGAATTTTCTTTTGCAGAGGTATTACGAACTGGTTATGTTATCTCCATGGACGGGTCCGGTGATCCGATTATCATTAATCAGGCAGGAAAGGTTGTCATCTGTTATCACGATTCCGGGGAGATCAAGTTATTAGCGGATTCATTCGAGGAAATGATCGAGGAAAATTTTTATGAATGGTAGGGGATATTTATGTACATCGTATCTCGGCAAAAGCCGCTGTCCGAGGGCCAGAACCAAATGCTTGAGAAGGAAGACGCCGCTATTTATCCACCAGGCTACCTTCGGTTTCTGCAGCGATTCGGTGAAGGGACTTACAGAGGGTGGATCAATGTCCAATTGCCTGATGTGGAGGTACTAAAACCTTTTGCCGAGTACGGGTTATGGGAGTGTGACGAAGACAGCCCCATTACTGAGCAACAGATCAGCGAGTGTATCGCTATAGGCACAACGGTGGATGGCGATTTTCTGGCAGTGCATCCCCAGATAGCTGGGCTGCTCTGGCTGCCTCGGCATGCGGAGTACATAAAGGCCATTTCGCTGCAGGCACGGGAGCAGGGAGACGAAGGGATGTACGCCTTGGTGCTAGACGAAATATACTGTCAGGTATATGGAAGCAGCCAAGAGGAAGCCGTCTATTATGAACCGTGGACGGGCACTCGGAGCCATCTCTTTTTGCGTTTGCCACCAGGGCAGGATCAGCTTTCGCTGCCCGAGCTAGCCGGAATGTGCCAAGCGGATTTTCCACCGGATTTGTCCATTGAGACCCCATATGCTTGCTTCCTGTTTTATCAGCAACTGGGTGGCTATGTACGATTGAATTATGCTTATCAGCAAGAGGTGGCCGATTTCTATGAACAGTATGCACAACAGGCGTTTGCCGTTATAGAGCAATGGCTCTTGTCAAAAGGGTGCGAAACGATTTCATAATATAATAGATATTTCGGTATTCCTCAAGTGCGAAAATGAATTCAGGTAGGAGTGGTATTGGATGATCGTTCTGAAAGATATTGGGAGGTTCGGGGAGCTACCAGAAATCGCAATGCATATTTACAAAGGAAATATTCCGGCTTTACACGCGGCAATTGCAGCAGGCTGGGACATTGAGGATGGCATCGTACTTAGCAAATATACCACGTTAAGTCCATTGGATCTGGCGCTTGTATCGGAGAGAATGGATGTAGTAAAGCTGCTGGTAGAGTACGGCGTCAACCTGAATGCCAATCTTAATCCGGCTTTTTTACGAGCTGTTCGCTATTGCAAGGAGGACATCGTTCGCTACATTGTAGCGCAAGGAGCCAAGATGGACAAGCTCAATCAAGTTGGGTCAGGCGCATATTCACAGGCCTACTATGGCAACAAGAAGAATATCCCGCTTATTCATGAGCTGGGATTAGATATTAAGCTGCATGGCGGCGCTGTATTGCGTCAAGCCGTATCGAACCATGACTATAAGGCACTCACGTATTTGCTCGATCATGGGGGGGACATCAATTACAATAAACCGGATATGGTCTATCCTTACCAAGCGACTCCGTTAACCGTGGCAGCGCGTATGGGTAATTTGGCCATGGTCAAATTTTTGATTGAACACGGCGCGGACGTTACGTTAGCGGAAAAGGACGGCGAGAGACCGTATACTATTGCAGTCAGCAGTAAGAACACAGTCTTGGCTGACTATTTGAGATCGCTGGAGCCGGTTGACTTTCATAATGTGGAAAACAAAAAGTATGAGCTGAAAAAATACAAATTAACTGATGAACTGGTCGGTTTTCTTACTGGAGACAAGCTCCGCCTTGAGTTGGCGCAAAATGAATATAAAATTGGTTATATCGACTTTTTCACATTGACCGATACGATTGAGATGAAAGTCGGCCGGCAAAAGCTACTGCGTCTATCCGCCGATATCGACAATTACTCCGATCTGCAGCTAGTTTGGAATTCGAAGAAAAAAGGTCTGATAGGTTGTTATGACGTGGAACATCAGACTTATGCGGATTTATGCAGCTTTTCAGAGTTCCTCGCGCAGCCCGAAATGTACCTCATAAAGTTTCTTGAGGGAGAGTTGTAAAATGCCGTGTGGTGAAACTTGTTAAGAAAATCTGCTATAATGTCGACACTAAGATGAGGAGTGAATTTACTCTAACATAAGGATGATCTGCATATGAAAATTTTATTAGTCGAAGATGATAAGACGATCGCGTCAGGTCTGGAATATTCACTGCAGCAAGATGGTTATAGGGCCGTTCTATGCCATGATGTCGCCTCAGCCAAAAAGGTGCTCGCCGAGGACATCGATCAGTTCGCTTTATGCCTGTTCGATTTACAGCTTCCGGACGGGAGCGGTTATGAATTGTGCAAGATAGTGAAAGAGCGGCGAGACATTCCGGTCATCTTCTTAACGGTGATCGACGATGAGGTCAATGTCGTGATGGGACTCGATATGGGAGCCGACGATTACATTACCAAACCTTTTCGAGTTCGTGAGCTTCTCTCCCGGATCAAGTCCGTCTTGCGGAGATACCAGAAGCCGTCCCAAGCTAGAGCAATCATCGATATCGACAATGTTCGAATCAATACACTGGAAGGCAAAGTGCATAAAAACGGCGCCGAAATTCCGCTGACCGCCTTAGAATATCGCTTGTTGCTGATCTTCGGCAATCACGTTGGACAGGTCCTCACAAGGAATCAGCTTTTAGAGCAAATCTGGGACGTGGCCGGTGAATTCGTGAACGACAATACGTTAACGGTGTATATCAAAAGGCTGAGGGAGAAGTTGGAGGATGATCCTGGGCATCCGACTTTGATCAAAACGGTACGCGGTTTAGGCTATAAGGTCGGTGATTAGATGCTGCGTAATCGGGAATTTCAAATGTTATTACTCGTCATGAGCTCGATCGGCATAACGGCGACCGTGGTTGCTGCTTTCTTTTCGTCCGTCGCGGCGATATTCGTGTTCATTGTTTCCATGCTGCTTATAGGCACGAGTCTGTTATTCACGAGATGGAGATATCGTGAGTTAGCGAAGCTCTCCAGATATTTACGTGAAATAAGCAACGGCAATGATTCCCTTGATGTTCGCGATAACCAAGAAGGCGAGCTAAGCATTTTAAAGAATGATATTTACAAAGTAACGCTTATGCTATCGGAACACCGGTCGCTATTGCAGCGGGACAAAATTCAACTAACGGATGCCATATCCGATATTTCGCATCAACTCAAAACACCGCTCACCTCCATGACGGTGATGGCGGATTTGTTAAGCGCCCCTGACCTGCCTCCGGCCAAAAGAACGGAGTTCACCCATCATATTCGCATCCAGCTTGAACGCATCGACTGGCTTGTTTCTTCTTTATTAAAGCTATCGAAAATGGACGCGAAGACCATCCAATTCAGAAAAGATCAAATCCCCCTGAGAAACCTGATCCAAAAGGCATTAGAGCCGGTTATGATTCCGATGGATATTAAGGGACAGACGGTCTCCATCGCGGGCGATGACGACGTCTCTTTTGTCGGAGATTTTAATTGGACTGCTGAAGCGGTCATCAATATTTTGAAGAACAGTGTGGAGCATACACCTGAAGGCGGAACGATCGACATCACATTTTCCGAAAATGCGTTATTTACAGAGATCGTCATTGCTGATAACGGAAAAGGCATTCCGAGAGAAGATTTGCCTTATATTTTTAAACGTTTTTACAAAGGAAAGAACGCTAGCGAAGGGAGCATCGGTATAGGGCTTGCGATGGCTTACAGCATCATTGCCAGCCAGAACGGCGTGATCGATGTGACAAGCGACAGCGAGAAGGGTACGCAGTTTCGGATTAAATTTTATAAGCACGTGATTTAGCTTAAGTGACTGAATTGTCACCTCCATCGTCACTGGAAAGTCATTTTAGACAGATAAAATGATATTCAACAGATGAACGATGGAGGTAAGACAATGCATTTGAAGCAACAACGTAAGATTATTTTTGGTATCACTATATTCTACACTCTTTTTATTCTCTATTTTTTGTTTCTCGCTTTCGGCAGAGTAGATAAGGTAGATCAAATCAACGGGTACACCTTTATGTTTTTACCGAACGATTTTTTTAGGGTGCCAAGCCTATCCGATCTTCTACATCCTACGTTGATGGATTTTGTGGGTTTCGGGAACATCGCAGCCTTCATTCCTTTTGGCATATTGATTCCTTTGTTATATCGAACCAGCTTTGTTCGCTTTATAACATTGTTCATCCTGTCCATTCTCCTGCTGGAGACTATTCAGGCACTAACTTTACTCGGCAGCTTCGACATGAACGACGTCATACAGAACTCATCTGGCGCAGCCATCGGATTCGGGGCGTACAAATTTGGCTTTCGTACAAAGAATAACTGGAGAAATATCGCTGCTACGGGCATTTTCGGCATTGTCTTGATGCTCGGGCTGTGGGGGATCTTCGGGGTGCTTGACCAAGTGTTCACCAAAGAAATGGGCCCCTTTGTAGCGATCAACGAATTGAAGGATAGTACTGGGAATCCATCAACGGGAACCAAACAGTCCAGTCTTAAGATTGGCGGTCAAGACGTGGAACCCAAATATAATGTGTATAGCATCGAAGGTAAAGACAAGGAAACGTACACGTATACGTTAGACAATAAGAAGGAGTTGTATCTTTTTTTGAATTACGGAATTCCCGATCAAAAGGATTCCCATGGCAGCATCAGGGTTACCGTCGATGGGCATGAGTTCCTGTCCGTATCTGCAGAAGCCGGGCGCCATGAACCGGATATATCCGAAATTTTTCTCCCGCAGGCCAATGAGCTTATGATCACCCTGGAGGGAAATGAAACGCTATGGGATGTTGGATTTCGAGAGATGGTATATAAATGGAATTGAGCATCGTGGAAAGGAGGTATAGCCATGGAAGTTTTAAAAATTGAGCATCTGTCTAAAGAATACGGCACAGGCGAATCGGCGGTGAAAGCACTTGACAATGTCTCCTTCTCGGTCCAAAAGGGCGAATTCGTCGCGATTATTGGCCCGTCTGGATCGGGGAAATCGACGCTCCTTCATATGCTGGGCGGCGTGGATCGGCCGACTGGCGGTAAAGTTTATGTTCAGGATACGGACATGTATGCCTTGAACGAGACGCAGTTGGCCATCTTCAGGCGCAGGCAAATCGGCCTGATCTACCAGTTTTTCAATCTGATTCCCGTCCTGACGGTAGAAGAGAATATTACGCTGCCGCTCCTGCTAGATAAACAAAAGGTAGATCAAAAGCAGTTGGATGGTCTTGTGAATACGTTGAATTTGCAGCATCGATTAAACCACCTGCCGAATCAGCTATCCGGCGGACAGCAGCAACGGGTCTCGATTGGCAGAGCGCTCATCGGCAATCCTGCGATCATGCTGGCCGACGAACCGACCGGGAATCTGGACAGCAAGAATAGCAGTGAGATCATCGACTTATTAAAAATGCTGAATAAGACCTATCATCAGACGCTGATCGTTATCACGCACGATGAACAGATCGCCTTGCAAGCCGACAGGATCATTTCGATTGAAGACGGGAGGATTGCCAAAGACGAGGTGATAAGGCGATGAACATTGTCAATTCGCTAACCGTCCGGCATCTGAAGCAGAACAAGAGACGAACGCTTGTAACCATTATCGGCGTCATCATTTCGGTTGCCATGGTGACCGCTGTCGCTACGCTTGTTTTTTCCTTTTCGGATTTAATGATTAGGCAATCCATCGCGGATACAGGAGAGTGGCATGTCCAATATCAAGATGTAACCAAAGAACAGCTTTCTACAATACAGGGCGATGACGCAACCAAAACCGTTGCGATCACAAGAGACCTTGGCTATGCCCCGTTAGAAGGGGGACAAAATCCCAATAAGCCGTACTTGTTCATTAAGGAATATAATGCGCAGGGTTTCGCGCAATTTCAGATAGAACTAAGCAAGGGGCGTCTCCCGCATACGGACAAAGAAGTCGTGATTTCTGAGCCCGTTGCCACAAACGCCAAAGTGAAGTACGAAATCGGCGACCGTCTAACCCTTCGGATTGGCGAACGATTCGAACAGGGGGGCGATCATCCCCTGGATCAGACCGAACCGCTGCGTAGGGAAGACGGTTCATTGACTGAAACGTTGAAGCATATCAAGGCAAGAGATTATACGGTGGTAGGCTTCATCAAGCGTCCCGTATTGGAATCGGCTTGGGCCCCGGGTTATACGATCATTAGCTATGTTGATGATAAAATCATTGGGGTAAACGATCGAGTCGATGCGTCGGTGGTGTTGCAGCGTGTCAATCCGTTCTTGTTCGCTCATGCAGAGGAATTGGCTGAGAAAAACCATATGGAGTCCGTCCAATATAATAACAGTTTGCTTCGTTATTACGGCTTGTCCAAAAGCAGTGGCTCGTCGAGCATGATGTTCTCCTTATCGGCGATCATTATGGCGGTCATTATGATCGGCTCGGTTTCGCTGATCTATAATGCTTTTGCGATATCCGTCTCGGAACGTTCCCGCCATTTAGGGATGCTGGCGAGCGTGGGGGCTACGAGAAGGCAGAAGCGAAATTCAGTGTTTTTTGAAGGTCTTGTCATTGGCTGGATCAGTATTCCCATTGGCATCCTATGCGGTCTTGGCGGGATAGGGATCACCTTTGGGTTCATGAACGCGATGATTGAACAGGCATTATGGACCAGTGAAAAACTGAGGCTCATCGTCACGCCGTTATCGCTCTTGATCGCCTGTGTTGTGTCGATGCTGACGATTTTCATTTCGACGTATCTGCCGGCAATCAAGGCATCCAAGGTATCCGCGATAGACGCGATTCGCCAAACCACCGACGTAAAGCTTACGGCCAAAGCCGTGAAAACGTCGAAGTTCATTCGCAAGCTCTTCGGGATCGAAGCGGAAATCGGGCTGAAAAACTTAAAAAGGAACAAACGGAGATATCATGCCATCGTATTTTCGCTCGTCATCAGCATCGTCTTGTTTTTGACGGTATCGTTTTTTACGGCCGGCATGACACAATCATTGGAACTGTCGCGGGAAGGCGTTAATTACGATATTGAAGTGTCTTACGGCAATGGAAAAAGAATAGACGATCGGTTGTTACAATCAATTGTATCCCTGGATAACGTCACGGAATATAACGTGATTCATGAGATGTATGAGAACGCTTGGGTCGATGCAGCGATCATCGCCGATGAATTGCAAGCGAAGGTGAAGAAGGATAAGAGCTTACTGCAAGACGGCAAATACCCTTACGATATTAAGATTCATGCCTTGAACGATTCGAGTCTGCAAGCCTATGCCAGAGCGGTCGGCGCGGATTACGAACAACTTACGGATCCGGATCATCCTGCCGCGATCGTGATGGATAGGATTCACTACAAAGATATGGATACGGAAAAATACGTCCAGACGAAGGCCATCTATACGAATGTCGGTCAAAGTATCGAGCTAACGAACTTCTATAAAGAGAATGGGGAAGAAACGAAGGCAAACAAAGTGATCGTTGCTGCGTTGACGGATCAGGCTCCTATGGGAATGAACCCGACTGGCGTTGGTGGGTTAAATATCATCGTGTCGGAGCGCGTCATGAATCGACTGGCAGACGACGAGAATCTAATTAACGTTTCGACGTACCTCCATTTGAAAAGCTCTGAACCGGTGAGGACGCAGCAGGAAATCGATGAGATGTATGAGACCAATCTGAATGTCTTCAATGTATATCAATCCAGAAAAAGCGAAGAACAACAGATTCTATTGATGTCCGTCTTTTCTTACGGTTTTATCGTATTAATTTCTGCGATTTCAATTGCGAACATTTTCAATACGATCTCGACAGGAGTGTCTCTTCGAAAAAGAGAATTCGCGATGCTGAAATCCGTAGGCATGACGCCAAAAGGCTTTGCGAAAATGATGAACTATGAAAGTATTTTTTATGGGTTCAAATCGCTGTTGTTCGGGCTGCCCATTAGTTTCGTCGTGATGTATCTGATCTATAGAGCATTTTCGAACAAATTCAGCTACGGGTTCACCCTCCCTTGGATGAGCATTCTGTCTGTCATTGTCGCCGTATTTGTCATTGTCGGTTCCGCCATGTTATATTCCGGCGCGAAAGTAAGGAAGGAAAATATTATTGATGCATTGAAGGAAGAGAATATATGATAGGCCAACGGCCCTGACTTGGTTGAAGTCAGGGCCGTTTCTCATGATTTAGCAGCCATTCTTTACGTGCGATTCCACCACCATATCCGCCGAGCTCGCCATTGGTATTGATCACGCGGTGACAGGGAATGACAATCGCCAGCTGATTAGCGCCGTTCGCTTGAGCTACTGCGCGATATGCGGTAGGCTTGCCAAGCGCCATCGCAATGTCGGCGTAAGAACGAGTTCCCCCAGGTGGAATCTGCCTTAATTGCTCCCATACGCTCTGCTGAAAAGGTGACCCTATAAGATGAAGAGGGGTCCTGAACTCAGTTAACGTACCCTCGAAATATTGAGTTAGTTCTTGTTCAATCCATTGAATGGGTTTTGTCTGGCCGGGAATTATCGCTGCTTTCAATCTTTTTCTTAGTCGTTCAACCTCGCGTTCTAGTCCTCGACGGTCCACGAACTCTAACAAATACAATTCGTTTTCATCCGATATGGCAATCATAGGGCCGAGCCGCGTGTCCAGCCACGCTGCCTTGAGAATATGGCTGTCATCAAGAAGTGTAGGAGGTGCGCCCATGATACGGGAAAAGGCATCTCTAAATCCGCTACTGGAATCGTACCCTGAAGCTAATTGCGTATCGATAATCTTCTCCCCCGATCGGATGCTCTTCAAAGCGAGTCCCATTCGACGTGCCCGAGCGTATTCGACGAACGTCATGCCAAAGCGCTTCTTGAACTGACGGCGGGCAGTGGATTCATCGATGGATAGAGCCTTGAAATCGCGCCCCTTCCATCGCTTCTCCGGGTTTTGCTCAACCGCTTCGACGAGTAGCCGGACGATATCCGAGACTTGATTCGGATGCGACAAGGGGCGGCAGCGCTGACAAGGGCGAAAGGATGCCAGAAGTGCTTGCTGAGCAGTCTCATAAAACTCACAGTTTTCGTATTTTGGCTTCCTAGCAGGGCAAGTCGGCCGGCAAAACACACCTGTGGATTTGACACCAACGTAGAAGACGCCTTCATATTCAGATCTTTTCTCGACAAGCGCCTTATAATATTCGATTTTTCGTTCCTCGTTATGGATCATAATTGTAGCCCCTACGCTTTTAGAATGAATTTATTATACCCTGCGTTTACGACAGCCGTAGCCGAAAATCAGGCATTTATTTTATAGAATCGTGGCGATAGACTAATGGATAGGTAATAATATTGTAAAAGGGGACAGGCGTTTATTCATACGCCATGTCCCCTGTTTTGATGCATGTATGCTGCAGCAATAGCAGCTGTGGGGCACGGAGCATTATGTTATCGTGATCGAGGTTATAACGATTTGTAGTCTCGAATAATAACATCGATCACATGCTTTCCCCAATTTGAGGCTTCTGAGCTTGGTTCATTCCAAGCGTAGGTGATGAGAGCCTTCCACAAAGCCCAGCCGCGTGCGCGACTAACCGTATCCTGGTCAAAGTCCATGCGGCTTAAGAATACGTCGCGGCTTACATCATCAAAAAAATTCCATGCCATCACCAGATCGCTTGAGGGATCACCAACGCCCATAGTTCCGAAATCAATGACGCCGCACAGACGTCCATTTTGCACAAGCAGATTGCCTACTGCCACGTCACCATGGAGCCATAGTGGTGACGATTGATATCTCGTTGCAAGGGC
This sequence comes from Paenibacillus lutimineralis, assembly GCF_003991425.1. Taxonomy (NCBI): domain Bacteria; kingdom Bacillati; phylum Bacillota; class Bacilli; order Caryophanales; family Paenibacillaceae; genus Paenibacillus; species Paenibacillus lutimineralis. The sequence continues at coordinate 6,300,728 of NZ_CP034346.1, read as the reverse complement.
AAGCTCCCATATTTCCATTAAGAGCTTCTGATCATATTGGCCGGATAGCTTATCAATGACGGACCTTGCATCTTGATCATAAACCGCCAAGTGCCTCCACGATGAAAGTTTTGTGTGCCTGCCGGTATGCCGTGGCTCGCATCGATCGCTTCTAATTCTATCAGAAAGCCCGCGAGGTCTTCGGCAAATCTGTTTATATCGAGTATGTTGGCATGCGTGACGGTATCGCCTTCGATCCATCGGTTGACAGACCAGGGAAGGGGATATTCGTTCGTCGGTTCACCTTGTGCAATGGGAGCCGGAATGGGCAAGGACAGGAGAGGCTTGAAAATAGGGAGCCAGGTCAGTTCTTTCTCAACTGCCGAGGCATAATGTTCATGGCTCGGTAGACGAACCGTCATCTCGCTTCCCAGCCGATAGGTGCGGTTATCGTGTCCACTTTTTTCTACGGGTACAATCTCTAAGTCCTTCCACTCAGGAAATTGGCTATTGATTAATTGACGTACCATTTCAGTTGTAATTTCAATCATTTCTTTCGCTTCTTTCCTTAATAGTTGATGGATCGTAATCGTACATAAATCATAACAATTCACCTTGGCCATATCAAAGGATAAAACACTTATAAAAAACTTGCCGTTACAAACAGTTCGGAGAAACGTATCATAAGTGACGGCGAGTTCCCTCGGCGACCCTGCTAAAATCGTACAAGAAATGACGGATGCTTATGATCGTACTTTGTTACTCTGTACATGAAGGGAGGTTATTCAAGTGGATTGGCTTAAGAATCTAAATCAGGCAATGGAATATATCGAAGAAAATCTTGCGGAGGAGTTGGATTTGAAGGAGGCTGCGAGGCGGGCTTATTGTTCCGAATATCACTTTTCAAGGATGTTTTCATATCTTGCAGGAATTACGCTATCGGAGTACATCCGTCGGAGACGTCTGACACTTGCTGCATTTGAGCTTCAAACTAACGATGTAAGAATTATTGATGTGGCGATGAAGTACGGATACAACTCAGCAGATGCCTTTTCAAGAGCTTTTCAGGCTCTGCATGGGATGCCGCCCTCTATGGCAAAGTCCAATGGACCTTCATTAAAGGCCTATCCACGTATGACCTTTCAATTAACCGTACAGGGAGGAAATGCAATGCATTATCGTATTGTAGAAAAGGGACCATTCCGAATTGTGGGCATCATGAAGAGGGTACCCATTCAGTTTAATGGTGTGAATTCGGAAATCGAGTCCATGTGGAGAAGCTTAACGCCGGAGGATATCGTTCAACTCAAAGCACTCTCGGATACTGAACCAAGGGGATTGATTCAAGCATCGGTGAATTTTTCCGAGGAGCGTATGGAGGAGAAGGGATCGCTTGATCACTATGTTGGCGTCGCTACAAGCAAGGAGTGTCCCGAGCATCTGACGAATCTAGAGGTTCCCGAAGCAACCTGGGCTGTGTTTGAAGCGGTCGGCCCATTCCCGGATACTTTACAGAACGTATGGGGACGTATTTATTCAGAATGGTTTCCTTCTGCGAGTTACGAGTTGGCAAGAGGGCCGGAAATATTATGGAATGAGAGTAAGGAAGTATCCTCTCCAAATTTCAGAAGCGAAATTTGGATACCTGTCATAAAAAAATAAGTGCTAGGCTAATTGAATTTGATCAGTCATTCGGCAAGAAGAGAGAACTCCTATTTGGCCAGGAGTTCTCTCTTCTTGCATTCGCGTGACTTGCCGTTACTGGTAATTAACCTGGGATCACTTCATAGGCCAACTTCATGATGGCATCCTTATGTTGAGGGTATTTAGCCAAGAGCTCGTCCTGTGTAAATAACTCAAAATCTCGGAACTCAAAACCAGGCGAAACCATGCACCCTACTAAAGAGAAGGTATCTTGATCCGTAACGGATGAACCAAAGATAGTATTTTTTGGGACTAGCACTTGTGGGACTTCTCCCTCATCCAAGTTTATTCCTAATTTAAACTCTTTATATTCTCCATTCTCATCAATGACATGTACCGTTAATGGACTCCCCGCGTGATAATACCATAACTCATCGGATTTCAAACGATGGAAATGAGAGATATTATTTGAGCCTAATAAGAAGTAGATGCTTGTATACAACAATCTTGTTCCCTCAAAGGAAACAGACAGTTCTTGATCTGAAGTTTTTTCCCCAGATTCAAACGTTCTTTTGTAATATCCCCCTTCCGGATGGGGTTCGAGCCCCAGTTTGGATATGTAATACTCTGCATTGTGTTTATCCATGGATGTATACCTCCCAGTTATGTTGTGTACCATACCAAAAGTGATGGTCATTAGTTTAATTATAATCGTATTATTTTTAAAAACTCAATTACGATGCAACGGAATCTTAAGATTTCCATTTATATGTCTCGTTATCAAACGCAGGGAGGAATTGTAGATGACAACATTTGATGCAATCATTATTGGATTTGGGAAAGGCGGAAAAACACTGGCTGTGGAGCTCTCTAACCACAATTGGAAGGTGGCGGTTATCGAGCGATCCAATAAGATGTATGGAGGAACTTGTATCAATATCGCCTGTATACCAACGAAATTCTTAGCTCACCGAGCAAAACAAGAACAAGTTAAAGAGGTTCAAGATCCGAAGGTGCGGCTCGCTCTTTATGATCAAGCCATTCAGGAAAAGGATGAACTCACTGCCTTCCTGCGTCAGAAAAACTATAACAATCTAGCTCAACATGAAAATATTCAAGTATTCGAAGGGACAGCATCATTTGTATCTGATCATGAAGTGCAGGTCACCTCAGATAAAGAGACAACTGTCTTATCTGCACCTCAAATCTTCATTAATACAGGCGCTGAGACGATCATCCCTAATATTCCAGGCGCCCGTGAGAGTCAGCATGTTTACACAAGCACGTCCATCATGGACCTGAAAAAACTGCCGAAGAAGCTGGTGATTATCGGTGGCGGCTATATTGGTTTGGAGTTTGCGTCCATCTATCGTCAATTTGGCTCTGAAGTAACCATTTTAGAGGGGGGATCCAAGTTCATTACCCGTGAAGATCGAGATGTAGCGGATGCCGTGTATGACGTGCTCTCAAAGAAGGGTATTGACCTTATACTGAATGCTAAAGTCATTGGACTCCAGGATGCACAAGAAGGAATAATTCTATCCTATGAGGTATCGGGCAATGCTATAGAACTGCATGTAGATGCTGTGTTACTGGCAACGGGCAGAAAACCTAATGTGAATGGTCTTAATCTGGAAGCAGCAGGTGTCAAGCTAGATGAACGTGGCGCTATCCAAGTCGATGTGCATCTAAGAACTTCCGTCTCCCATATTTGGGCACTAGGCGATGTGAAGGGCGGGCCACAGTTTACTTATATTTCGCTCGATGATTATCGAATCGTGAAGGATGATCTTTTTGGAAATGGTACCCGTCGTACCGAAGATCGAAATAATGTCCCTTACAGCGTATTCATTGATCCACCGTTATCCCGTGTCGGACTCAGTGAGGAAGAAGCACGTCAGAAAAAGTATAATATTAAAGTGGCGAAACTCCCTGCTGCTACGATCCCTCGTGCTCGCCTCATCCAGGAAACAGACGGATTCTTGAAAGCAATTGTAGATGCCGATACAAATAAGATTCTTGGAGCAACCTTGTTCTGTGCCGAATCCAGCGAAGTCATCAATATGGTGAGCATGGCGATTCAGATGGAACAACCCTATACATTCCTAAGAGACCATATCTTTACTCATCCAACCATGAGTGAGGCTTTGAATGATTTGTTCTCTCAAATCAAAGCATAATATATTCTTAACAAAGTCTAGGGTGACATTTTAAATGGTCCGATTGACCGTATGGCACCGATAAGCCATTTTTTTACTTTGGAATAGTGGGCTTCAAGCGAAGAGGGCATGTGCTCATGCTGCATTCGCACAAGCAGGCACTCCGCCCCTGGCGTACAATGAACCATAACCATTGAGCGAGGTGAACTTCCATGGCACAATCCAAAGAGGTGCTCGCACGGGCTAGACAGCTGCAGGATCGGCCGGTATGCATTACCTTGCACAGCGGCAGAACCTGCATTGGCTACATTACCGACGTTAACAGCAGCGGCTTGACGTTGGCCAGCGCCGGAACTCAGCCGAGCACCTCATCTGGGAAGCAAAACCCTAGGCCTAAGCGGGCCAGAGCGGGCTCCCACGCCTCGGGTAGTCGCTCCGGCAACCGGCGGAGTGGTTCACGCAAGCCAGCAGTCCGTTCTCGATCTCGCAAGTCTTCGGTCCGTTCTCGCCCTCGCAAGCCGGATGCTCAGGTATCGGCTTTTCTGCCGATATTAGGCTCGATGCTCGGGGGCATGGGCGGCATGGGCGGTGCGTTGGGCGGAGGCTTGAGGATGTTCGGCATGATCCAACGATTTATCCCGGTGGTGAAGTTAGGATACGGGATGATCAGGTCCATACGCCCGTTTCTCGGCGCCGTTCAAGGCTTGATGACTCCAGCCGAAGCTGTCGCTGAAGAAGAATCATCGTAACTGCAGGAGGATGTCCATTACCCATTAGGTATTTGCGGTTCGTAAGAAGTATTTTTAGTAAAGAGGAGCCTGATCTGTTGCAGATCAGGCTCCTCTTTTATCTAGAATGACATACAGTGGCAGCTCTAAGTTGAACCGTACCACAGTAAGTGACCATGAAAGATTATGGTAGATTCATGCTTGGAGAGTGCATATCTTTCCATCACCAATCTATGTATACTGGCTGTAATAAAATGCAGAGAGCATCAGCTGTATGAGAAAACAACAACAGCAGAAAGGGAGTTATTATGGAATTTACCATTACTCAAGAGATGCTTAGAAATGTAAGCGCTACAAATTATAGTTCAACAATGTCAGGCGCCTTATTTTATCTGGAAGAAGAGGCTTTCAGCGGTGTGAATAAAATTGCTAAAAAGGTGATGTATGACGTAGAGTTGGTCTTTGGTTATGCCCCACAAGCAACAACAGATAGAAATCAGCTTGGAAAATGTGCTGTTCTGTATGGAACCGTGGGCCACAGCCCAATACTGCTCGAGCTTGAGGAGAAAAGGCTGATCGATTTGTCAGACATCAAAGGGAAGAGAGAAGTATTTTTATTCCAAGTTATTGATTGTCCCTTTGAGGGCGTTGAAAAGGCGTTGATTATCGCAGGAAGTGATAAACGCGGCACGATCTACGGTCTTTTTCATCTATCAGAGCAACTTGGGGTTTCTCCGTTGGTGGATTGGGCGAATGTGAGGCCGGAGCGAAAAGAATCGTTCTCTTTGAGTGAGGATTTAAAATATATCTCTAAGGAACCATCCGTTCGTTTTCGCGGCTTTTTTATCAATGATGAGTGGCCGGCCTTTGGCAATTGGACCATGCGGAATTTTGGCGGGTTTAACGCAGAAATGTATGATCATGTTTTTGAGCTGCTGCTAAGATTGAAAGGGAATTATCTCTGGCCTGCGATGTGGTCAGCTCGTTTCTATGATGATGGACCTGGCTTGGCCAATGCAGAACGGGCAGATGAATATGGAGTAGTCATAGGGGCTTCCCACCACGAGCCTTGTTTGCGTTATGGAGAGGAATATAAATATCTCCGTGGTAAGGATTCAATTTATGGCGATGCCTGGAATTTCATTGGGAACCGCGAAGGGATTACAAAATTCTGGGAAGACGGTCTGAAGCGGAGCGGCAAATTCGAGAGTGTGATTACAGTCGGTATGCGTGGTGAGGCGGATACGGCAATTATGGGCAAAGGCGCTACACTTGCCGATAATATTCAATTGCTGCGAGAAGTAATACATACACAGAACCGGTTGATCCAGGAAAATGTCAATCCAGACCTGTCGGAAGTACCAAGAATGTTGGCCTTATATAAAGAGGTGGAACCTTTCTTTTATGGAGATGAGCATACACCAGGATTAATCCATTCCGAGGAGCTTGAGGACATCATACTAATGCTCTGTGATGATAACCATGGGAATCTCCGGACCTTGCCAACCCAAGAAATGCATAACCATCCAGGCGGTTATGGGATGTATTATCATTTTGATTATCATGGCGGGCCGATCTCTTTTGAATGGATTAACAGTTCATACCTCCCGAAAATTTGGGAGCAGATGACGATGGCTTATGACTTCGGAATCCGTGATCTTTGGATCGTCAATGTAGGCGATATTAGTACACAAGAGTTCCCGTTATCTTATTTCCTTGATTTAGCGTATGATTTTGAAAAATGGGGGACTGATGCGCTTAATAAGACGGGTCTATATACTGAACAGTGGATTCAGCAGCAGTTCGCTGGCGTGTTTCATGAGGATGATATGGAGAAGATCTTTGAGCTCCTGACAGGCTATACCAAGATTGCACATATCCGCAGATCTGAACATATGAATTCAGATGTATACCATCCGGTAAATTACAAGGAAACAGATCATTTATTAAATCAAATAGAACACCTATTGGATATGGCTAATGAACTATATAAGACCGTGGATGAGGGGAACTTGCCATCTTTTTTCGCACTAATCTATTATCCAACCGTCGGGAACCTCAATTTGCAGAAAATGTGGTTGTTAACCGGTAAAAATCATTACAAAGCAAAGCTAGGGGAGATGGAAGCCAATAAGCTTGCTGAACAGATTCAAGAATGCATGAAAAACGATAGGGAGCTTGTGGATCAGTATCATGCAATAGATCATGGCAGGTGGTACGGTATGGGGCTCTCTGAGCATATCGGATTCACGAAATGGAATGAAGATGAAGCTCGAAATCCGATCCTCATGAATGTGATGCCTGCGAATAAACCGAGATTGGCAGTTACTGTGGATGGAACGACCCAGCGTAGTGAAGGAAGCTCATGGCATATCCACAAATTATATATGAATGATTTTTTGCAGCCGGATGTTGCGGAAGCTTCATTTACGATTTCGAGTATTAGCGATCTAACGGCTGAGTATAAGATTACATGTCATCAGCCGTGGCTAACCTGTTCTAAGACGAGCGGCAGTTTAGACGGGAAAGAACAAACAACGGAAATCATTCATGTGAAGGTTAACCGTGGCGCGATGAACGACGAGACAGAAGGCCATATTTTAATAGAAATGCCATTAGGCAGCTGCACTATAGTCGTAAATGTATCCAAAGATGACTTTAGTGAACTACCTCATATGATCTTTACCGAGACGAATGGATATATTTCCATAGAAGCTGAACATTATGCGATAAACCAGGAAGCCATCCAGCCGAATGGGGATGTTAGGAGATTTGAAGTGATTGAAGGATACGGCAAAACACTATCTGCTGTAAAGGCTTATCCAACCACGAAATATTTTACTGCAGGCAAAGACGCACCTTACCTGGAGTATCTTTTTACAGTGCAGGAAGGCGGATGGTATGAGGTGGAGCTCTATATGCAGCCGTCTAATCCAGTTACCAAAGAAGGTTTGCTATTCTGTGGGATCCAAGTAAATGAGGAAGCTATTGACGTCATCAATACACTTCCTGAAGGATATCAGGTGGATGACGGTCATTGGGCACAGGGAGTGCTTAATCACATTCGTAGACACGGCACGGGAATCCATTGCCGGAAAGGAATAAATAAACTAAGGATTTATGCAGTAAGTCCGGGTTTTGTATTGGAGAAATTAGTGATCTATCCAACAGGCAAGCAACCTGCGGACAGCTATTTAGGACCTACTGAAACATACTATACAGGTAAAAACGCTACTAGACATTAGAAAGAACGAGATGGGGAAGTGAATGCTTCCCTCTTTTTTTGAATGTATACATAGCAGCATACTGCTGCGGTCATTCCAACCCCAAAATCTTAAATCTCTCTTGTAGAGCTTGTAAGACTTCTTCTGGCACTTCCCTGACTTTGATATCCCCACCTAGAAAGAGTAACCAATTTGTTATTTCGTTTAATTCTTCTGAATGATCAACATGGATAAACGTTTTTAGAATGGCTGTAGTTTGATAAGGATTCGTATAAGAAATGGAAACCTTCAAAGGATGGTATTTCTTGAACTGGGCAATCGCCTTTGGACCAAGTTCAAGGATCAGGTTGATTACTTCTTCCTGCTTATTTAGTTTTTCTAAAATCTTTTTCTTACTTTCTCTTTTTTTCGTAGGGTATGGTTCAACATGGATGAGATTATCGACAGGAAAAATCCGCCTCTTCTCTTCCTTTAAGTCAAAGCCTTCAATGAGCCATTGGCTTTTCTCGTGATAAAGGTGCAAGAGATAAATGGGATAAGACTGTATTACCTTCTCTTCCTGGATGGTCACCAATAAATAGCTATCCATAAGAAGAACTTGAAAGAGTCTTTCGGTCATGGGATGGGGTAGGTCTGACAGATCAAGTAGATCTGGATTATGGGGGTTGGTTCCTTCAAACAGCAATATCTGATTTAAAAAAACAAGGTCGTCTTGCTGGTTTTCTGAGATGAGGCCGAGTAATTTTTCAGTTAAAGACTGACGACTCTTTAGATAAGGGAGTTGTTGATTTCTTGTAGCCATAAAGGCGATAAAAAGGGCTTTAATCTCATTATCAGTAAAGCGTACCGTGGGAAGGACAGAGTTGTTCATGACAAAATACCCTCCATCCCTCCCAACTTCAGCGACAAGTGGCATACCCAAGGCTTCAATTTCTCTGATATCTCGAATAGCTGTCGAACGAGAGATGTTAAATTCTTGCATGATTTCAGAAATTGTAAAGTGGGCACGATTATTAATATACCGCATGATGATATTAATCCGTTCAACTTTTCTCATAAGGCCCCCTAAACAGTGTCACTTTTTGACATGATTTAAGGCTATTATAAACCCATCAAGTGAAAAGACAAATCATTTGATTCAATTAAAAGGAGGATGGTTTAGAATATGGCACAATATACGTTGGAGGAAAAAGAAAGCTTTATCGTATTAGGAATTGGGACAGAGCTGAAGAGCGATTACACAGACTTTGTCGGCATAAACAAGGAAAAGGCAGACTTTTGGTCGGCTGTCGAACAAGATGGAAGGCTTGCCACTTTAAAAGCCATCGCCACAAATGATTACATTTTTGCTGTGAACGAAGCGGTGAATAACAAGATGATGCACTATGCTGGTGTCATGACAGAGGAATCATTGCCAGAGGCAACCAGGGTTATTCAATTCCCAAAGGGGGAATACCTGGTTGTAAAAGGGGAAGGGACGACGGCTGATGAGCTCAGTAATAAGCTTGCTGGCATTGCCTTTGGTCAGGTACTACCAGAAGCCAAGGATTTTGCCTATGTGGGTGGGCCAAATACAACGGTTCAGATGGGGCAGCGAGACGGTGTAGTATTTGGAGAAATGTGGATTCCCGTTGTTAATAAATAGAGACATAGATGTAACGCTCGCATGAACTTTTAGGAGGGATGGAAATGTCGTATCTCGTTGATTTCAAAGAGGTGTCTACGGTTGGTTTAGAATCTTCTCCTGTAGCAGACGCGCTTGCTGGATTACGTGCTAATGAAGCCCGTTATTTCATGAATAAATACAAGCATGAATTTACGGTTGTACCCGCTAGTGAAAGCCAGGAGAACCTGGATTATGTGAACCGAATTTTGAAAGAAGAACGTGATATTGAGTTTGCAGCCAAACCTTTAGAGACGTCGCGTTTTCAAGTTGAAAATATCCAATTTACCTACGTCTTTTATGAGGATGGTCTGGGGCTTAATGTGATGTATACGATTGATGACCCTAAGAAACGGGCCGTTGGTTTTAAGCTTTCTGAGGGGATGGAGGTTCCCAAAGAGTTAGAAGCGAAGTTTAAGTTTGCTAGGCAGAAGTCCAAACTTGCCGGAACCATCCGGGGCTCGTTCTTTGTAATTAAAGGAGAGTATTAACGGGCACCCGCTCATGAACATGGCGGACACTTCATACCTTGGGAGATTCCAGACAAATGGGTTAAGGGTTTGCGTCGTAACTTTCGAGGTCGGCGATAATAGCGATTTGTAGACGATCAAGGACTCCTAATTGGGTGTCCTTGATTTTTTCTATGGCGGTACGTTTAGGATCGTATATAAGTGACCGTCCCTTAAAACTTGCTTCTGCTTAATTGCTAGAAATAGCTCAGCAGTATGTAGAGGTATTGTAAAGATACAGTTGGTATACTAATATATTGGGATTATTATGTATACATATGATGCTCTATTTAACAGTGGAGGTAGACCTAAAAGTGGATGTAACCCAAAAATTTAACTATGCTAGGGATAAACAGCCGATAACGAACGAATTGATCGTCAGAGCGATGGAGCGGAATCTTGCCGTGATCCGTTTTGACATCGACCGAAAAGTGACCTATGTTAACGAGGTATTTGCTAATGTGGTGGGATATTCCATCGAGGATATATTGAAAATGCAGCATCGTGACTTCTGTTTTGACTCTTTTGCTAACTCATCAGCTTATGAACAATTCTGGAATGACCTACTCTCTGGGCAAAGCTTCCAGGATAAGATTGAACGGAAAAATGTCCGTGGTGAAATAGTGTGGCTGGAGGCAACCTATATGCCGGTATATAACGAACAGGAGTCTGAAATCATCGGCATTTTAAAAATAGCAACGAATATTACTGAACGCCAATTTAGCCTGACCACAGTTGTTAAGGAGTTGGAGTCTACTTCCCAAGTCCTGAATCAGCGAGCAGAAGTAGGAATTAACCGGAGTCGGGAGCTGCTGTTGGGTGTGGACCGGATTGCAGAGATTTCAGAAGATAATATCCTTACCCTTAAGGGTCTACAGGAGCAGGCCAAATTGATTCAGGGGATTGTGGAGACCATCCGTAATATTGCCTCCCAAACCAACTTGCTTTCTTTAAATGCAGCTATTGAGGCAGCCCATGCGGGTCCTTATGGCAGGGGGTTTGATGTAGTCGCTAAGGAGGTACGTAAGCTGTCAGGTGAGGTGTCAGAATCTATAATCAAGGTACAGGGAACCATTGGCGGCATAACACAGGAGATATCCGAGATTTCAGAAGGTATCAATCGCGCTGAGTCTTCTATCGTAGAGAGTCAGAAGCAGATACGTGTGACCATGGAGGACTTCAACAGCATCGTTGCCTTCGCCCAGAAGCTAGATGAGCAAGCACAAAACGTTGCTGAAAATATTTAAACATAAATGACCGCATATTCCAGTGAAAACAGGATAGCGGTCTTTTTAACTATCGGATATAGACATGAATCAGTTTTAGTAAGAAAGCTCAGCCAATACTTAAATAAATGGAGGTGAATGAATTGAACGAACAATTCTGGTTAGTAGTACAGTATCCCATGAAAAGTCCAAAAGGGAATCAACGTGATTGCTGGTTAAGAGATAAAGTAATGGAGTACCTGGAGATAACTCTAGGCGAAGCTAATTTAGGCTATGTAGATGGCTTTGATATGGGGAAATGCATTTCCGACCCCAATCAGTATGCGCTTAACCTATTTTGTGTCGTTACAGATGAAGAACGGAGTATCGCTTTGATAAAAAGAATTTTAAGAGAGAGCAGGCTAGATTATACCCGTATTAAAATAGCTACAATGCCCTTTGGAGAAGAAGGAACATACACGCTGAAATATGCAGCTAAAAAGGGTGACAATGGTTTTTCGTTGTAGCAGGATTTATCGTAAAGTAAGAGAACGATTTGGAGGAGGTTATCCTGTGGGAAGATCATTCGCAAATTTGCATATCAAATCGAAAGACCTTGAGAAGACGATCGAAGCATTAAGAAAGCTAAGTGAAGAGCACCCCGAAGTATTAGGTAAGCCCAAAAATGAGGCTCAAGAGTTCAAGGTTACCATGTACGTTAGCAAAAGCAACGAGAACTAGATCAGCGTGCTCCACGATTATTTGGTATGGGGCACGGTGAAGAAGATTGGCATAACATTGTCCCGGCTGATTGAGGAGCTCGTGATGACCGCCGGATATATGAATGAGGAAATATTCGAGTTGTCGATGTTCAAGGGCGGAGACGTCCAAGCTGAAAGAATCTTTTGTGGGCCATGGACGAGGGATGAATATGGACTCCAAGAAGAGCGTCTTCATGATGACTACCTTCGAGAAGTGTTGGATATCCATAATGAGGAATTTGATGACTTTATCGGCATTACGAGTCCGGAACAAGCCGTAGACAAACTGTCGGAACTCGTAAGCATGTCTATATGGAGCGATTGGGAGTGGATACCGTACGAAGAAACTCTCCAAAAACGATTTGAAAAATATGAATTTTGCTGAGATACGAAAACCCTTATTATAAGTGACGTAGAGGGGATGAAACCGATGTATGAGCGTTTGGCAGACAAACTGAAGACGACATCTGCGTTAAAGTGGTATCCCGGTCGAGGGGTGGAAGAAAGCTGGATCGTGGAGGTAGAAGAGGAATTAGGATTCCGTCTACCGCCATCTTATCGCTGGTGGCTGATTCATTACGGTAATGCCGGGTTGAATGGCGGGAATATCCTAGCGATTTGTCCTCCAGAACATAGAGAATATGACCATACCGATCTTCTTTATATACACAGATTAAATTTAGCCGAGGAGTGGTGGGTGAGCCGTTTCCCCGATAGACTAGATTTGTTTGTTCCAGATAGCGATGAGCTTTATTTTTTTGATACGTCTTCCAGTAATGAACAGGGTGAATTTCCAATTATGTGTTACGATCTTATGAATGACTTGATCGATAAGTACGCTTCAACCTTTGCCGAGTTTCTTGAACGGTTGATTGACGAGCGAAGTGGAGGCTAGTGAAGTGTTTCCGGCTCAGAGACCCCCAATAGTGAATCTACTGTTGGCGGTCTTTTTTTGTACCTTGTCTCTACAAGGCGGGAGCCGTTACCAGGTCAGTTGTCCCGACATAGGAATAAGCAGATGGCAGTAGCTTACTCCTTGAACGAGGATGGTGGATAGTTAATGGCCCAGAACCGGAAGAAGACAGGCACTCGACTGACTGGTAGAATCGTGTTGCCGGGCAGCTCTTCGTACAATATGGCTAGAATGGAGTATAACAGGCGCTTTTCCAAGTTTCCACGGGTTATTGTGTTTTGCAGACGAACGCAGGATGTAATCAACGCCGTCAAATGGGCGCGTGAGCGGGGTGTACGGCTGCGAGCGCGCAGCGGGCGTCATAGCTATGAAGGATTCTCGTCGGTTAATGGCGGGATTATTATCGATGTCAGTGAGATGAATCAGGTGAGAGTGGACCGTAGGAGGAGGCTGGCCTATGTACAGACAGGCAACCCGCTTGCACGCGTATACCGGAAGCTGTGGGATAAGCGTGTGACCCTCCCGGCCGGAACTGCGCCTGACGTTGGGGTTGGCGGGCTAACTCTGGGAGGCGGAATTGGACTACTTTCTCGTAAATATGGACTTACCTGCGATAACCTCAAACAAGTGAAGATGGTCGTAGCATCAGGACGGTATGGGGCGAAGACGATCATCGCCAACAAGAAGAAGCACACCGACCTGCTCTGGGCATCACGGGGCGGCGGTGGAGGAAACTATGGCATTTCTACGGCGTATACATTCCGGGTCCGGCCTATAAAGATGGTCTCCATCTACAGTATTACCTGGAAATGGCGCGACCTGGAGAAGGTATTCCCCACATGGCAGCGCTGGGCGCCTTCCGTCACGAACCGCTTAACCTCAACCATTGAAGTGGCTGCCAAGCAGGTGGGAACGATCGTGTCGACTGGACAATTGCTGGGCAGTGCAGCGGAGCTGCGGCGATGGATCAGACCTTTGCTGCGGACTGGAACTCCGGTGAAAGCGATGGTGCGAACCGTGCCTTTTATCGAAGCAACCAAGTTTTTTGCGGAGGGGGATCTGAATCTGGAGCCCAAGTTTAAAATATCCGGGGCTTTCGGGTTTAGACCGTTACCTCGTGAAGGGGTAAAGATCATCCGTGATTTTCTATCTCACGCGCCCAATAAGCATTCTACCGTGTGGTGTCAAAGCTTAGGTGGTACGGGAAGTGCAGTGAGCCGTGTATCTCCGACGGCTACGGCCTATCCTCACAGGAAGGCAGAGACGATCTATGAACTCTCAGCACGTTGGAGGAACAATGGCGAGCAGCAGCGGAATATTCAATGGGTGAAAAGGTTCCGCAGAGCTTTACGTCCCTTCGTTGTAGGGGATTATGTGAATTTTCCTGACTTGCGGATCAAGAACTGGCCAAAGGCGTATTATGGGGTGAACTTTCCAAGATTGAAGCGGGTGAAGCGGAAGTACGATCCTCATAATGTATTTCGTTTTGCCCAGAGTATACCTGTAGATTAGCAGCAAGTATTCATGGTACAGATGGCCACAGCCATTCCCTGAGAAAAACTGAAGCCCCCTTGTACAAGGGGGCTTTGTGTATTATTTGCGGGACGATACCATGCATTAGAATGTCTCGTATTACGGATTTGCTCGCTTCATTTCCTCTAACTCCACCTTTAATTTAGCATTCTCCTCTAATAACTTCTGTACGTCCGGGAGATCCTTGCCGGAATACCAGCCATTCAGATCGTCTCTCTTTCCATACTCAGGTAATTGATCACGAAGAACCATCTGAATGTGGCGCATGTCTTCAACATGATAGAAAGGTACTGTTTCTTGAACGGACTTCTTGAATTCCAGGTATTGCGGATAGTCTTCCAATACTACAAAATCGTATGGCTTTTCTCTTAAGGCCTCGTCTGTAAGGACAAAGGCAAATCTAGGCTTGCCAACTTCGCCGGCATAATCATATTCCCAATGGACATGGCTCTTAGATACGTCATGAAGCATGTTCCCGTAGAGTCCGCCGAGAATTAGAATAAATATGTCGGATTCATCGATCCATTTCTTCATCATTCCTAGCTGACGCAACTTAAAGAATTGCTCGATCCCAGCAGGGATATGACCCGCCTTAAGCACGGATTCCACAGCAGTGTGTCTTTCTTCAATTAAATCGGGAAAAGTAGACGATATATAAACTTGTAATTTTTTTCTCATAGGCCACCTTTTGTTAAATGAAATTATTATTAAACTTACCATTCGCTTATTTTATTTGTCAATAATTTACCAGCGAATTTAGAGGATAACAGATTTAGAAGGGGGCAGCTATTTATTGAGGGGGGAGTGATTTTTTTATGTTATAGACGTTTTTGCTAACACGCATTAAACTAGGGTAGATGTAGAGAATTGACCTAATAGGAGCATGCAGAAACGTGACAACTACTGATCAAATTCCATCATGGAAAAAACTTAGTCTCTTCGCCGTAACCTGGCCCATTTTCATCGATTCCGTGCTTCGGATGCTGCTGGGTACGGTGGACGTATTTATGTTAAGCCGCGTGTCCGATACGGCCACAGGGGCGGTTGGGTTAGCTAACGAAATTATTTTCTTCTGTATTCTGATGTTCGGCTTTGTCGGAATCGGAACGAGTGTCGCGGTGTCCCAGTATATCGGGGCCAGACGAGAGCAGGAGGCGAGCCGAATCTCGGCGTTAGCCATTACGATTAACCTGATCTTCGGGATTCTCGTCAGCCTTGTACTAGTAAGCTTCGGTGAACCACTATTGCATCTACTGAATTTGAATCCTGAACAAATTGGCATTGCCAGCCATTATTTAAGGATTATCGGCGGCTTCATTTGGATTGAGGCGCTGTCTTATGCGATTTCGTCGGTTATCCGCTCCACGGGACATACGAAGAGCGTTATGTATGTTACATTGGGTGTCAACATCATCCATATGACAGGCAATTATTTGCTTATATTCGGTAACTTCGGATTTCCAGAATGGGGCGTTACGGGAGCGGCTGTATCGACGGTTATTAGCCGTTTGCTCGGTATCCTCGTTCTTATCGTGATTTTATACCGCCGCATTCCTGCACCGATTCGGCATAAGGATTATGTGACCTGGAACCGTTCGTACGTGAAGCAGATCATGAGCATTGGCTTGCCTGCTGCGGGAGAGCATCTCTCCTGGCAATCGCAGTACCTGATGATCATCAGCTTTGTCAATATGATTGGAGTTACGGCGTTGAATACGCATGTTTATGTTATGAACGTGTCGAACTATTTTATGGCGCTTGCAATGGCGATTGGATCAGGTACGGAGATTATTGTCGGACAAATGGTTGGCGCAGGGGAGAAGAAGGCAGCTTACCATAGATTGATCAAAAGTGTGAGAATCAGTTTCATATTAACATTAGTGATCGTCAGTATAGCATCGCTATTCCGCTATCAGATGATCGGCATGTTCACAAATGACCCTGACATCATTGCTGTGGGAGCGACTATTTTCTTACTATCCATCGTGCTTGAGCCGGGTCGGACCTTCAATACGGTCGTAATCAATTCACTCCGCGCCGCTGGCGATGCACGTTTTCCCGTTATGATGGGCGTGCTCTCGATGTGGGGAGTTTCGGTTCCACTCGCTTATGTGCTAGGCGTTCATTTTGGGTTTGGGCTGCTTGGCATTTGGATCGCATTTGCGGTGGACGAATGGTTGCGCGGGATCATCATGCTGCTTCGCTGGAAAAGCCGGGCCTGGGAGAAAAAGGCCCTCGTCAAGCCACTTTCCGTCTCGGACGTCAGCATCGAAACACAAGCATAACCTCTCCCGAAGGAGGAGTAAGAGAGAGTTAGAATTCTGCTCACAAGAGCAGCGGGCTTTAGGAACTGGGCGAAGGTACCCTTTGGTATAAGGGGCCTTCGCCTTTTTTGACAGAAGTCAGGTATGGATTTCCGCTACTTGAAAAATTTTCTGAAAAAGGATGTCGAATAATATAAAAAAATGTTGAAAAGCATCCGATTAATAGTGTATAAATGCATATCATGAAGGTAATTATTTCCTCAAGTTAATGGTAGGGGATTTCCGGGGGACTGCGCCAGCCGGATTTTTTTGATTGAGCGTGACTGAAAACGTTAAAGAAAGAGATTCCTCGTAGGAAAGGTATACGCTCTACGATGACAAAGAGTTCCAGTCACATTCCTTGAAAAGAAGTTCAAATTGAACGGACCAATCATGGCCCTCCAATGCGATGCAACGACCAGGAAAGAAGTGGTTCATGGACTGTTGAATTCATTTTCGGCAGTCCACATTTTATTCAGCAAGGTAATTTGGTACTTATTACGGAGGGGTGAATGATGAAGAGTTCTGAATCTATTCAAAAATCAAAGAAAGGGGTTGTTGGCAAGACTGCGGATTTATTTATCGGTAAGCTGCGCAACAAAATCATACTCTTATTTTTAGTTGTTGCACTTATTCCGCTAGTCACGACATCAACCTATATTTTTAACGAGTCTTCTTCTGCACTTATTAATAAGCAACGGGAGAGCTATGAGAAGCTCGTCGCCAATACAGCCGACACCGTGGATCAGTATATTGGGGAACGGATGGCTGAAGTGAGAATTTTGGCTTCTACAACGGATATTAAGTCTACGGATTCCGTGTCGAAATCTAAATTTCTTAAAAACTTTACGGAAAGCACCAAGGTGTTCGACGGGAATACATTTACCAATGATCATGGGGTTGTAGCTTCAGATACATTCGAAAGTAATATCGGAGTTGACCTAAATGAGAGGTGGTATATTAAGAGCGGGTTGGAGGGTAAAGACTCCTACAGTGAAGTCGTAGTCGCCAAATCAACTGGAAAGCGATCTATTATCGTAGCTACACCAGTAAAAGGTGAGAACGATAAGGTATTAGGGGTTGTTACTGGACTAGTTAACTTTGAAGCTTTTATGGAGAAATACACGCAAGATTTATATATCAATGACGGAGCGGGCTATCCTATCGTTGTAGACCCGAAGGGGATTATTCAACTCCATCCTAACGAGGAGTTAATCGGGAAGACGATTGGCGAATCGGGAGTTCCGCAGGAATTAGGGAATATTTTGCAATCCCAGGGGACAAGTTCGGGTTCTACTACATACAAAGACGGAGGTAAAACGTTTATCGTAGTTCATGCTCCGATGGCACAGACGGGGTATGGATTGTTTCTTCACCTCCCACAGAAAGCTATAACGGAGCAGGTCGATACCGTTAAGAAAGAGATGACCATCGTAATATTACTTGTTGTGGTTGTCGTGAGTGCCATTGCTTATTTCGTAAGCCGACAAATATCCAGGCCGATTATGGAGGTTGCCTCTGTTACCGGACGCGTATCCTCAGGAGATTTAACGGTGTCTGAATTAAAGACCCGTGGCCGTGATGAGGTCAGTGAATTAGCCCACTCCGTGAATACGATGGTGGAAAACTTACGAGGCTTTATTTCGAAAGTCCAGTTTACGGCGGAAGAAGTGGCAACTTCGGCTGAAGAGCTGTCCGCAAATGCCGAACAAACGAGCAAGGCGACCCAACAGATTGCTCTAACCATTGAACAAATGGCTGAAGGTACAGATCAGCAGCTTCAAGATGCCGAAACGAGTGTCAATTCGATCAAAGAGGTCGCTGAAGACGTGCAGCAAGTTGCCGCGAATGCACAGCAAGTGACAGATTCGGCAGTACAGACATCCCGAACCGCTGGGGAAGGGAACGAGGAAATTCAGACGGTTATTACACAGATGCATTCGATCAAAGATACAGTAACGCAAATTGCCGAAATTATATCGAATCTGGGAGCAAGATCAGCCGAAATCGAAGATATGGCCAAGGTCATCTCCGATATGGCTACTCAGACAAATCTATTGTCGCTCAACGCTGCCATTGAGGCTGCTCGAGCAGGGGAGCATGGCCGTGGCTTTGCCGTAGTTGCAGATGAAATCCGCAAATTGGCGGAGCACTCCGCTCACTCGGCAGGACAGATTGGGCTGCTGATCTCCTCGATTCAAAGCGAGACCCAACTTGCCGTCGAAGCGATGGGCAAGGGAACCAAAGAAGTGGGTCTGGGCATTGAAATTGTCGATAATGCTGGTAAATCGTTCGAGCTCATTCAACAATCCATTAATGAAGTAGCGGCGCAAATCCAAGAGGTTACTGCTTATTCCCAGCAGATACAATCCAGTACAGGACAAGCCGTTGAGATTGTTAGTCAAATCTCTGAAGTGGCGAAAAATTCGGCGGATGGCACGAAGGACATTTCAGCCGCAGCGGAAGAACAATTGGCGTCGATGGAGGAAGTTAACTCGTTCTCTGTATCCTTGGCTAAAATGGCGGATGATTTGCAGAGCCTCGTGAAAGAGTTCAAGTTATAAAATAAAAAGAGGGCCATTTATCTAGTTATAGATAAAGTGGTCCCTCAAAAGATGATTCCCTGTATTGAACAGGAGTCATCTTTTTTTATCCCCATTGGATATCGCTATTTTTACGACAATCAACAGGAAAGCGAGCAGCGCGAACATTATGCCGCACCAGATGAGCTGATGTGTGCCGAGACGGGAAATAAACCAGCCTCCGATCGATGTTCCTACTGTAATACCTACATTGGAGAAGGAGACAAACAAGCTGTTGCCAAATTCGGGGGCTTCTTTTGCCTCCGTCATCAACAAGGCTTGGCTGATAATAAGTCCCCCGGAATGCACGGCGCCCCATATAAATACGAAAGCCACCATGGGTATGAAGTAAGACCCAAGATAATAAATGACCAAATAAATAACCGTATATATCAGAGGAAATAGAAGCGAAGTTTTTTTTAAGCTTTTCTGCAGAAGGCTCCCAAATAAAAAGTTTCCGGCAATCATCGTGATACCAAATGCCATCAACATCATGCTAATCCATGATCCGTTCATATGACTGACTTGTCCAAGATATTCGGCAAAGTAGCTGTATACGGAAAACATAGCGGCAAAGATAACGACAACGGTCAGAATCGTTAACCACAATTGAGGTTTGCGCAAGATGCCAAGCTGCTTGCCAAAAGACATTTTCTCCTGAACAGGCATGGAAGGAAGCCAGACGAGTATCCCTATAAAGGCAATGATGCTTATTATAGCACCAAATAGAAAGGCAGCTTCCAGCGAGATCTTCTCGGCCAGATAAGAAGTCAGCGGTACGCCAAAAGCGAATCCGACGGTGATGCCGGCAAAAACTTTGGTGACTGCTTGGCCGCTCTTCTCGGAAGGTACAAGGCTGGCTGCAGTCACAAGAGCAATTGAAAAAAAGACGGGATGAAAGATAGCAGGGACAATCCGGAAAGCTAGCATGACTTCGAATTTAGTTGTGTAAGCATAGACAATGTTAGAGACGGCGAACATAAATACAGCGGTTAATAATATGATTTTGCGATTAATGCCAGAGGCAAGTAAGGTCAAGAAGGGGCCTGAAATGGCAACAATTAAGGCAAATATGCTTACAAGATACCCGGCCTCTGAGGGGGATATGTTAAATTTTTGAGTGACTTGGGGGAGGACACCGATAATGCCCATTTCCGTAGTGATAATGCCAAATACACCTAGAGCTAGAAAGATGATTAGTGAAGAATGAATCTTTTTCATTGAATAACTTGCCTCCATTTAAATACACATATATAGAATTATAGATATAAAAGAGAAAAAAAAGCCTCCTTCCGGCTATAGTTTACTTTGAACGTATTCGGCGAATTGCTGGATAGTCTTTTCGTTCCGTCGATAATATGTCCATTTTCCAATTCGCTCAGATTCCAATAGACCAGCTTGCTGCATGGTGGCTAGATAGCTTGATATCACAGACTGGGCCAGTCCCGATTTTACCTGAATATCTCCAACACATACACCAATGCGGAAATTAAGCCCCTGTCTCAAATAGAGCTCTTCATCGAAAAACTCTGCTGGATTCTTTAGCCATTGCATGATTTGACAACGCGTCTCGTTAGATAAAGCTTTATAAATTAATAAAGGTTCCATGTCCATCATTATATCTACTTTTATAGATTTGTAAAGATGAAGCATCATCCAATCCCCAATCCATCTTCAAAATATGTACAAGCTGATCCGCTTGCTCGGATCCGATGGAGGCAATAATCTTAGCTTCAAGCGTTTCCCTAATGGCTTTGTTCTGTTCGAAGCATTCTTCACCAAGCTTTGTAAGCTGGATGCATTTATCTTTGTTGTTATGCTGTGCCTTGTTGATTTCGACCAAGCCTTTGGATTCCAGATTTTTAATAAACTTATGTGTAGCCTGACGAGAAATTTCCATTTGCCTCGCGACATAGGATATAGTTACCTGCTTCTTGTAGATTCTCGCCATAATGAACCATTCTGAGTTGGATATATGGATGTCATGGCTTTGATGCCACAATTGATTGTTCAAGCTACGGAGACGGATATAAAGCTCACTGATCAGGTCTAATAAATCTAGGTTATGCAATTCTGAATTCATAAAAATCATTCCTTTCGACATATGCTCATTCAATATACAAAAGCCGCCCGTTCATTGTCAACTAGGTTGACGATGGTGTATAATAAAGATGTATGTCAACCTAGTTGACAAATGGCGAGGAGGACGACAGCATGTTTAAAGTGGGTCATTTGGTTATATATTCAGTACACGGCATATGCAGAATTGATAATATAAGTGAGAAGGAAATTGCCGGCAAACTGAAGCTGTATTATGATTTACATCCGTTGAGCGACGATAAACTAAAGATCAGCACTCCGGTAGACAACCACAACTTGCTCATGCGTAACCTTATTGGACGGGAGGAGGCCACGGAGGTCATACAATCCTTTAGATCTCCGGGTACGGAATGGATCGAGAGAAATACGGAACGCAATCATACGTATTCTAAAGTCATCCGTTCTGGCAACAGGGAAGAAATCGCTAAAATTATAAATACGCTAATGCGTCAAAAGCAGAAGGCCGAAAGAAATAACAAAAAGCTGAGCAATCAAGATCAGACCATGTTAACTTCAACTCGAAATATATTGTTCAAAGAAATTGCAATCGCTTTGGGAACTACGTATGAGGCTGTATTGGATAAAGTAAGCGGCTTAATTGCGCAGAGTGCTTAATGATTGAATAAATAGAGATTCCCGTTCGCTATTAAAATACCGAACCAACAATCACTAATCCTGTTTTAGGGTTAGTGATTTTTTTTGGTGAGCTTTTCGAACACCTCTATAGGATGAACTGTCTTATAACTTTTAGAAGACAGAGAGGAACTCTTAACAGAATTCTGTTAAAATCAATCCAACTAGGATAGATAGTTCGAAGGAGGAGAGACAATGAAGACGATCACCGTTCAGAGACTGGCGGAGGTATTCAAATTAGAGGTGCTAACTGGAGCCGGCTACATGGATCGCGAGATTACTCGACCTCGTACACATAGACCGGGGCTGGAGTTTGTCGGGTATTTTGACTTTTTCCCTATGAAGCGGGTTCAAATACTTGGTCGTAAGGAGATTACCTATTTATTGACGCGTACGGTAGAGGAACGCAAGCTGCATATTGGGAACATCGTCAAATATCACCCGCCTTGCTTTATTGTGACGTCGGGCCAGCAGGAGATCCCTTTTCTAACTCTGTTCTGCGAGCAGGAAGGCATCCCTTTGCTGAGGACATCAGAGACAACAACGGATTTTATTGCCAAGCTGGATGGTTATCTTGTGAAGGCACTGGCACCGGAGGTATCGATTCATGGGGTATGTATAAATGTCTCCGGCATAGGTATCCTGCTCAGGGGTAAATCCGGCATTGGCAAAAGTGAGACAGCCCATACGCTCATCCGGAGGGGACATCGATTTGTAGCGGACGATATCGTGGTGCTTAAGAGGCTCGGTCCAGCAACGCTACTTGGATCGCATAACGAGACTACTCGTGAATTTCTTGCTCTGCGCAGCGTCGGACTGATTAATGTCGTACGCCAATATGGGCGAAGAGCCTTTCAGGACGAGACGCGGATAGTGCTTGATATCGAATTAACCCCGTGGAAGGGGGATTCCCTGAACAATGAGCTGGAGGTCGTGCCCCAGTTCATTGATTATCTGGGTGTTCAGATACCGCATATCGAGATTCAGCTGCAGCCGGGTCGCGACGTAGCTGGTCTGATCGAGGCAGCGGCAAATAATTGGTATCTGAAGCAGCTTGGCTACAGTGCCGCGGAAGAGTTCATGAAGCGGATTGAGGACGAGATGCGGTCCTAAGTACAGTCATTCTCGTTATAGAAGATGACCTTAGAAGGGACAAGATATGAAATATACGAATATGGTACATGGCAGCTTCGAGAAGAAGCTGAACCGGTTTATGGCCGAAGTGTACGTGAACGGGATCAAGGAGCAGGTGCATATCAAGAATACGGGACGCCTAACAAACCTGCTTCAACCCGGCGTAGAGGTTCTGTTGGAATTTAACGATCGACCTAATCGGAAGACGCGCTTCTCACTAATCTCGGTAGCTAAAGGGGGCGGCTGGGTCAATATTGATTCCCTGGCTCCTAATCGAATGGCGTTTGAGGCGCTTAAGGCAGGGAAACTGTCGGAGTTTGGCGCAGTGAACCATATACAAAGGGAAGTTACTTATGGAGATTCCCGGTTTGATCTTTATTTTGAAAAGGATGACGAAAAGGGATTTATTGAGATAAAAGGAGTGACCCTTGAGGAGAATGGGGTAGCCATGTTTCCCGATGCGCCAACCTCCAGGGGAACCAAGCATGTACTGGAATTGATTAGGGCAGCTCAAGAGGGGGATACCTGCGCCATTCTATTTATTGTGCAAATGAAAGGCTGCTGCTCTCTTACCCCGCATCGGGAGATGGATCCGACCTTTGCAGATGCCTTACGGCAGGCGTCGCTTCAAGGCGTACAGATCCTGGCCTACGACGCGTTGGTTGAGGAAGATGCTTGCATCATTGATGCACCGCTTCCGGTTCAAATTGAAGGTATGGAGGCTCGGAAAATAAACCGCCCATAAGCAGCAAATTATGGTACGATAGTAAGAAAAATTTTCGATTGTATCTATTATGGAGGTGTTAAATGATGGGCCAACAGCTGCAGCAAGAAGGGTACTTTGGAGAGTTCGGAGGCAGCTTCGTACCGCCGGAATTGCAAGAGGTCATGGACTATTTAAGTGAACAGTTCTACAAGTTTAAGGATGATCCCGAGTTTAATGAAGAGCTTCGTTATTATTTGCGTGAATATGTGGGTCGGGAGAGTCCATTGACTTACGCACAACGATTGTCCGATGCCTGGGGCGGAGCTAAGATTTATCTGAAGCGGGAAGATTTAAATCATACAGGAGCACATAAAATCAACAACGCCATCGGCCAGATTCTACTAGCCAAAAGAATGGGCGCGAAGCGGATTATTGCTGAGACTGGCGCTGGACAGCACGGGGTAGCGACGGCGACGGCCTGCGCTATGTTCGATATGGAATGTGTCATCTATATGGGGGCTGAAGATACACGTCGGCAAGCACTGAACGTATTCCGGATGGAACTGCTGGGAGCTACCGTCGTTCCGGTTAATAAGGGACAAGGTCGGTTGAAGGATGCAGTAGATGAAGCGCTTAATGATCTAGTGATGAACTATCAGAATACATTCTATCTGTTAGGTTCTGCTGTCGGGCCTCATCCATTTCCGACGATGGTCAAGCACTTCCAATCCATAATAAGCGAAGAATCAAGACGGCAAATCCTGGAGAAGGAAGGTCGCTTGCCTGATGCGGTGATCGCTTGTGTCGGAGGCGGCAGCAATGCGATCGGTGCCTTCGCCCATTATATCGATGAGCCAGACGTTCGTCTGATTGGGGTTGAGCCGGATCAAGCACCAACCTTGACGCAGGGCGTTCCGAGCGTGATTCACGGCTTCAAATGTCTAGTACTTCTCGATGAGGAGGGCCAGCCGCAGAAGACCTATTCGATTGCAGCGGGTCTCGATTACCCAGGCATTGGGCCGGAACATAGCCATTTGAAAGTCTCTGAGCGGGGGGAATATGTGATCGTATCTAACGAAGAAGTGCTCGAAGCATTCCAGGTATTGTCCCGTACGGAGGGGATTATTCCTGCTCTTGAGAGTGCTCATGCGGTCGCCCACGCGAAGAAGCTAGCGCCTACGATGAGTAAAGATCAGATTCTTATTGTAAATTTGTCTGGTCGCGGCGATAAGGATGTTGAGCAAGTGTTCCAAATGCTTCAGAAATAATCCAAGATATTATCATAATAGGCTTCACCGAAGGCACCCAACAGTCTGGGTGCCTTCGTTTTTTTAAAAATAGGCTTGAGCCTAAATGAATCTACTAACAGATCGCTAGCTTTACAATTCGTAGGTCCCTTTTACTTACAGTTAATATCATACGAATAGTGGATTGTTAACTTAATGGAAAAAGGGGTGATGGGATGAGGACAAATGAAAGTGCTTATCTAATGAGCGTACTTACGAGTCAGACTCTCGGATGGGAGAATATTCAAGTAGGGAGATGGCCTTCCCCCGAACAGGCGATCAGTAAGTCACCCGGAACGAAGCATCTGCTTGGCGTACATTGCTCCGCTTATTATGAGAATTACTATACGATTCATATTATTCCTGCGGGTGAACCTATGTTGAGTTCATGGGGAAAAGCCTCTCTTTATTTTTTGCAAATCGAAATCCCTCCTTCATTCTTGGAACGTGTTGCACGTGAGTCCGGCTTTCTAACGGAAGGATACATTCAGCTTGAGCGCAAGTTTTATGTTAAAGATCCCAAATTGCTGCAGCTTGGTCTGTGGATGCTAGAAGAGCTTAAGAATGAAGGCAAGCAAGGGAAGATATATATTGACTCTCTCTCCAATATGTTAGCAGTACATCTATTGAGCCACTATTCTAAAGTAAGCAGGGGACCGGTGGCCTCTAGGATTACATTGAATCAGGATATTTATCAAACGGTTGAATATATGAAGGACCATTTGGAAGAGGAACTTTCGATTCAGGAGCTGGCGGATCGAGCCAATCTAAGCTTATCTCACTATACCCGGCTATTTAAGCAACAGACGGGTCATACACCGCATCATTATTTAATACGCTTACGAATTGAACACTCTAAATCGCTGATTTGCCAAGGGGAGTACGGGTTAAGGGAGATTGCTGATCGGGCGGGGTTCGCCGATCAAGGACACTTCACGAGAATGTTCAAGCGTCTGACCGGAATGACTCCCAAACAGTATACCCAAGAAGTAACCGGGAATAGGATTATTACAAAATGATTGTTTTGTTCAACAAAACAATCATTTTGTTCAAGAGAGGGCATTCTCCTGAAGCTACAATCAAATTAAAGCTCGGTGAGAAAAACAAGAGGCAGTAACTGAGCTAAATTAAGGTTTAATCAGGAGGAGGAAAACCATGAAACTGAAAAGAGTGTCTAGTCTGATCTGTGCAGCAGCCATAATGATGGGCTCTTTAACAACTGCGGTATGGGCAGCCCCAGCAGTGAACGGAGTTGAGCTGAACGCACAACGTGTTGAGGGCGTCAACGAGTTTTGGCATGAGGTATCCAAACAGACCTTCCTGCTTACGGATGCATTTGAGCGTGGACAAGGGGTCACATCGGATGGAAGCTCATGGATATTCAATTCCCAGCTCGGACTTCTTAAGACGGCGTTGGACGGGAAAACAGTGCAGGCTAGGAACGTAGCAGCTATCCCAGCGGCGATTGCACTGCAGGGTGGGGACCATATCGGTGATATTTCCTATTATAACGGCCTAATCTATGCTCCGATTGAAGATAGTAAGAAGTATCAGCATCCCTATATCGCTCTCTTCGATGCGGCAACACTAAAGTATACGGGAATCTCATATGAGCTCCCATTAAATCTTCATCCCGGCGGAGTACCTTGGGTAGCTGTTGATGCTGCTCGTGACCAGGTATATACGGCTCAGTGGAATCATGCACCGGTACTGAATGTGTTCCGGCTCAGCGATATGACCCTGCTGAAGACCGTCCCGCTCAGCCAGCCTATTGACCGTATTCAAGGTGCCGAAATGTATGATGGTTATTTGTATGCCTCTTCCGATAATCAAACAAAGTCTGTATATCGAATCGACCCTGACACTGGGGCTGTTACCCTAGCATTTGATAGGAATTTGGGAAGCAATAGCGAGGCACAGGGGATCGCCGTACTTCCTCAGGCGAATGGTTCAATCCTGCATATACTCGATGTTGGGTCCAATCGCATTAGTATTAATTTCAGGCATTACGCGCCTTAATGTCGACATGTAAGGGACTGCTTTATAAAAATGAGGGGAGAAAACTCATGCTGAAGCTTGATAGTAGATTAGTTCTAATTGTACTCGCGATTACATTTGTCTTTGCTGGCTGTGGGCAAGAAAACCGCAATCAGACATCGGCTTCCAAGGTGAATTCTGGTGTGGGGAACGCTACAACACCTGTCAGTGCTGCACCTGATCAGGCGGCAAAAGAACCCGTTGAGATTTCATTCTACTATCCGGTCAATGTTGGTGGACCGCTAACCAAGGTTATCGATAGTATGGCAGATTCATTTATGGAGAAGAACCCCAATATTAAGGTTAAACCAGTTTACACCGGTAATTACGGTGATAATACAGTTAAGATTCAGGCAGGGGTTCAGGCTAAGCAGCCACCGGATGTAGCTGTAATGATGTCTACTGAACTGTATAGCATGCTGGATATGGAGGCGATTATTCCACTGGATGATTTCATAGCCAAGGATGCGGATTTCAATCGGGATGATTTCTATCCCGCCTTTGTAGAGGATACGCAAGCGGGCGGCCATACCTACAGTGTACCATTCCAGAGAAGTACGATTATTCTTTACTATAACAAGGATATGTTCAAGGACGCTGGTCTTGATCCAAACCAACCGCCAGCCAATTGGGATGAGCTGGTGGATGTTGCACAGAAGTTGAATCGTGATGGACATACCGGGTTGGAGATACCGGGGAATGATGACTCCTACTGGATGTTCCAGATGTTTGCCCGTCAGAATGCAAGTGATCCGAAGCAGAGCATTATGGGGGAGGATGGTAAGAAGGCTAACTTTAATACACCGGAGAATGTTGAGGCTCTTCAATTTTGGCTCGACCTTTCTCATAAGTATAAGGCAATGCCAGAAGGCGTAATTGATTGGGGAGCCACGCCGACCGATTTCATAGAAGGCAAGACCGCGATGATGATGCATACCAGCGGAAATCTGACTAATGTGAAGAGTAACGCCAAGTTCGATTTCGGTGTTGCTTTCTCTCCGGCGAACAAGCAGTTTGGATCACCCACAGGCGGGGGCAATCTATACATTTTCAAGGATACGAGTCCGGAGAAGCAGGCGGCGGCTTGGGAATTTGTTAAATACCTGACTGCTCCAGAGCAAGCTGCGTTATTCAGTTCATCATCCGGTTATGTTGGAGTACGCAAGTCGGCTTACGATACAGAAGCGATGAAGACCTATACAGAGGGTTTTCCCCAAGCGCTCGTAGCCCGGGATCAATTGCAATATGCCTTCCGTGAACTATCCACCCATAATCACGGCAAAGTATCTTCGGCGCTCACGAACCAGATCCAATCCGCGCTGGCGGGTAAAATAGATGCGGCTGGCGCATTAAAAGCGGCGCAGGAAGAGGCGGATCGCGCCCTCGCGCCCTTTAATAAATGACCATTTGAGTGTTTCCGGCGGGATGCAGCTTGAGAACAACCCGCCGGAATTTCTCTTTACGAAGCTGCGAGGAGGAGAACTGTGGTATGAGCACCCGTTGGAGCGAGAAGCTTAGGCGGAATGGATTCGGGTGGGGGCTTGTTATGCCATCCCTTTTATTTCTTTGTATGTTTACATACTACCCGATGTTTAAGTCGGTCTGGCTCAGTTTTTATGAGAAAAATCTAGCTGTTCGAAATCCTGTATTTGTAGGATTCGATAACTATAAAGCGCTGATGCAGGATCCTATTTTTATCGAGGTGTTTCGGAATAACATCTGGTTTGCCATTGGCACGGTCCCAGTCTCTATAGCGCTAGCTTTTGTCATGGCATTATTCGCAGATAAGGCGATTCGGGGCAAAGGTCTGATTCGAATTGCTTTTTTCTACCCGAATATGATTCCAATGATCGCCGCGGCGAGCATTTGGCTGTTTCTCTATATGCCCCAGTTCGGTCTATTTGCTCAATTTGCCTCCTGGATTATTGGCAATGAGGTGCATCTACTAGGTAACCCGAACACAGTACTTGGCTCCTTAATCGTAATGACGGTCTGGAAAGAGGCTGGGTATTTTATGATTTTTTATCTAGCTGGGATGCAGCAGATACCGAAGGACCTATATGAGACAGCGTCAGTAGATGGAATCGGAGCATGGGAGCAACAGTGGCGGATTACCCTTCCATTGACGATGCCGACCACATTGTTCGTCACTGTCATAGCAATCACTAACGCTTTTAAATGGGTCGATCATCTGTGGATGATGACAAAGGGAGGGCCGGATCACGCCAGCAGTTTGTTATTGTATTACATTTATGAGACGACTTTTAAATTCAATGATCAGGGTATGGCGGCGGCTATGACCGTCTTGATGATCATTCTATTACTTATTATATCCTGCCTCCAATTTGCCGGATGGGAACGCAAGATTCATTATCAGTAGAAGGTGGAAGGGGACGTACAACCATGAAGGATTCTTCCGGACTATCTTTATCGGTACATCAGCGTCTGGAGCATAAGAGAACGACGCGGGACGGATGGCTTCAGTCGATACTTGGCCAACGGGCAGGACAGGCACTCTGGTACGTAATTATGCTGGCACTCGCCGTTGTTTGGCTAATCCCGCTTGTTTGGGTGATTCGTAATGCCTTCCTTCCGAGGGAAGCATCCATTGGGTCAGCCTGGTCCTGGGGCTTTACGTTGGATAACTTCATACGGGTGTGGGAAGGTGCACCGTTTGGACAGTATACATGGAATACATTTCTCGTGACTGCTGCAATATTTTTGGTGCAGATTTTTACGTTGACGCTGGCTGCATATGCTTTTGCTCGAGTTCCCTTTTTTGGACGCCGAGTTGTATTCATGCTCTTCTTAGTTCAGATCATGGTTCCACCAGATGTTCTTATTTTCTCGAATTATCAGATTATCAATGAACTAGGTCTACTTGATACCAAGCTCGGCATCATGCTCCCTTATTTTGCTTCGGCATTTGGGGTGTTCTTGTTGCGGCAGGCCTTCAAGCAGCTCCCTCATGAACTGGATGAAGCGGCACGTGTAGAAGGTGCTTCGGCGCTAAGAATCCTGCTTCGTATTTACATGCCATTAGCCAAGCCGGTCTACCTCTCATTTGCTATCGTCTCTATCAGTTTTCATTGGAATGATTTTCTCTGGCCACTGATTGTGACAGATTCCCCAGAGAATCGTCTGCTAACCGTGGGGTTGGCCATGTTCGCCAAATCGACTGAATCGGGGACGCAATGGGCTGATGTCAGCGCGGCAACATTGATTGTGATCATGCCGATGTTGATTGGATTTCTGCTGTTCCAGCGGCAGTTTATCAGCAGTTTCATGCATTCGGGGATTAAAGGATAAAGGAGGATCTTTCGATGAAGCTAATGATTATGGGTGATTTGCATTATCCAGAGCAGTTGGTCAATGCCAATCAAGAGATGGAGGAGGCAAGGGACAGGTTCTTCAGTCAGTATCTCGAAGAATTCCTCACCCTTGAAGGTGACTATCATATATCCATCGGTGATTTGACACATGCGGGAACAACCTCTGAATTTACATTTATTATGAATCATGTTGCAAGCTCGTTGCCGGATGGCCGATTCCTGTATGTATTGGGTAATCATGACACGCATTCTTCTTCCAAGGATGATATTCAGGCATTAACCGGGCAGCCTCGATATTTGGCTATAGAAGAAGAGGAGGCAGTTTTGATATTATTGGATACCGCTCGTGAGACACCGGAGAATTGGGGAGGAATGATTGACTACGAGCAGTTGGATTGGCTTCGCGAGCAGATGAATAAATACGGCCATAAGCTGCTGCTTGTATTTTCTCATCACCCGATATACAACACAACTGCTAGATCGACGGAGACTATGATGTGTCTTGATCCGGCACTGGATTTATTGCAGATCTTAAATGAACATCAAGGGCCAGGAATATTCTTCAATGGTCATAACCATGTTCAGTCGATGGTTCAACGTGGTCGCTGGCAGTTTGTACAGGTCGCAGCCGTACCCGATTTGCCCGTTGCTACATCCGTGAATCTGCAGGGTGCATCCATCAGTATTGAAAAAGTTCAGCTCTCTGCCGCGCCTTATCGGGAATTGGCCGAGGTTTTCTCCGGGAGAATGTATGATTACGATCCTCACCCCAATGCGGAAGGAGATGAGGTTTCTAATAATTTGAAGTTTCATCTCCAAGATCTGAGTAAAGAAGAGGTTAGCCCATGACCCGTAAGCGTGTCAGATTGGCGATCGTAGGGGGCAATCGGGGGGCCAGTTTTTTGAATGCTTTGAATGCCATGTCGGATCGGATTGATCTCACGGCTACTTGCGATCTGAATGAGCTGGTTCTTGACCAGTGGAAAGAGATATTTCCTGGAATCCGCACATACCATGATTATTCTCGCATGCTGCAGGATCCCTCTATCGATGCGGTATTTGTGATAAGTCCCATGCATTTACATGCGCGTCATTCGGTGGAGGCTTTGAATGCGGGTAAGCATGTATTGAGTGAGGTTATCGCTGTCCAATCCCTTGAGGAAGCATGGGAACTCATTGAAACCGTAGAGCGTACGGGGCTGAAATATATGATGTCGGAGAATTACTGTTTCTCTAGGTCTAATTTGATGGTAAATCATATGGCAGAGCAAGGATTGTTCGGTGAAATCACTCATGTTGAAGGGGGATATATCCATGATCTGCGCCATTTGATTCATTACCCGGATGGATCACTGACTTGGCGCGGTCAGCTTCACCAGAATTATAATGGAATCAACTACCCGACGCATTCTATTGGGCCTGCTGCACAGTGGATTAGGCTTAATAAGACGGGCGGGGATCGTCTGAAGAGTATTTCTACTCATGTCTCTAAATCCAGATCGCTGCAGAACTATTTTGGCGAGCAATATGGCAATGACCACCCGGCAGCCCGTGAGGGCTTCTGGAGCCAAGGGGATTCCGCTGTGGCGGCACTGATGACTGAGAACGGCGTGCTGATTACGCTGCGTGTCGATTGGACGTCCGTACGACCGCATAATAAGATGCACTATATGTTGCAAGGAACGAAGGGAGCCTATTTGTCGGCACGACACCAGTTTGAAGAGGATCTCTTATGGCTGAAGAATCGATCCCCGTTAAATGAGGTAGATGGATCCGAGATGTGGGAACCAATATCTCATTATCAACCAGAGTATGATCATCCGAAATGGAAACAGTGGGGGCATTTTGCTGCGGGTACGAAGCACGGGGGAGGAGATTTCCTTGTACTTGAAGAATTTATCTCCTCGATACAGGAGAACCGTCCCCCATTGGTGGATGTATACGACGCAGTTACGTGGAGTGCGGTCTTCTTTTTATCTATGGAGTCCGTTCGATTAGGTGGAAATATGGTGGATTTTCCGGATTTCAAGGCGAAGGCGAGGTTGTGAGATGAGAAACGGGAACTCCAAACTCGTTATGAGAAGGGACTCTTTGACCGATTTACCACAGCTAAAAATACCGGAAGGGTATAGCCTGAGGTCCTTCCAGCCATCCGATGTAACGGAGTGGGAGAATGTTATTCGAATTTCGTTCGCACGCGAGATTGCCTTCGGCGATAAAATCGGGTTTCAGCCTCCTTTTCAGCCAGAGAAGATTCTGTTCCTATGTCATCAAGACATGATCGTTGCCACTGCCGTTGCTTGGGAGAAAGAAGATAGTGATCCTAGATGTGGGTATCTACATATGGTGGGTGCGTTACCGGGTTATTCGGGTCAAGGGCTAGGCTATACAATCGTGTTGGCTGCGCTGCATCGAATGAGAGAAGAGGGGAAGCGACAGGCTGTGCTCGAG
The DNA here is from genome assembly GCF_003991425.1 of Paenibacillus lutimineralis. Lineage (NCBI taxonomy): Bacteria > Bacillati > Bacillota > Bacilli > Caryophanales > Paenibacillaceae > Paenibacillus > Paenibacillus lutimineralis. The sequence continues at coordinate 6,267,846 of NZ_CP034346.1, read as the reverse complement.
ACGGACGACTTCCGGCTCGCGGCGATCCGGGTATATTATAAGCTAGGCTTTCTTCCTGTGCTCTTGGACAGGGATCACCGGGATCGCTGGGCTATTATATCTAACCAATTGCCAACCGTGAGCCGTCGAGATCTTTGATACCTAAATCGCCAATCTTGTTTGAGCCTCAAGGAGCGCGCTGGAAGTGAATCCTATACAATTCAAATAAAATATAGTGAAAATTCTAGTGAAAGCTAGCATGTAAAAATGTAAAGACGGCGAGGGACCCAGTCCCTACGTCGTCTTTTTGTTAACTGTAAATCAGGGGTTTACAATCTGACGAAATTTTCCCTTTTGTTTTACAAAACTTTACAATCTTCTGAAATCATTTTAACAAATATATATGACAATCTACTTAGTTACATATGCCAATATAAAAGGGTGAATTGGATGAAGATGAGAAGGATTCTGGGAACAATTCTTGCTTCTGCGCTCGTGACCTCGTCTATGGTGGTCGCTACTGCGGCTGCTGCTGAAGCGGGCCAAAAGCCGGCAGCTGCTAATTCCGGGGCTAACCAACTTAAGGTAGTTAGTGGAGGCGTAACGATCGACGGCGACAAAATTTCGCTCAAGACAACGGTCGTAGGTAAGACGATGCTATATTCGCTTCGCGACTTGGCTGGTGGACTAGGGGTTACCATCAAACAAAGCGGTGAAAGTCTCATTCTGACGGACAGTCAGGGATTGCACGAAATGAGCATCAAAGCCGGTTCCAAGGGCTACAGTCTGGATGGAGCAACTGCCCAATTTACGATCGCTCCGCAAACCATGGGAGGTTCATTATTTGTAGAGCCAATCACACTGGTCCATGCTTTGGGGGGAGAAGTGCTGGAGACGGGCGAACTACGTAGTGTGGCACGCTTGAGCGGCCAGTTTGCTACACCGCTGTTCGATGCTGCTGGCAACGTCATCGTCAGCCAAGAAGATGTAGAAGCTTTACAGTTGATCAAGCTGGGGAAGAGTGGGCAAGTGGAGACGTTCTCCGACAATAGCAACGCTATTGGTGCCGCTGTATCTCCTGACGGTTCCTTGGCTGCATTTACCGATGAGCATGGGGCGGTGTTCCTGATGAATACGGCAAGCGGCAGAATCAAACCACTCGGCACGGACACGTCGGTCAAGACCGATTTGGTCTGGTCTGCGGATGGCAAGAAAATCTATTTTATCCAAGGCGACAAACAAGAGAAGATTGCATACATAAGTCTGGATACTGGCAAGATCACGCAAGTGCTGGCTGATAAAGTAGAGAATAAATCTGAAGTGCAAGTGTCAGCGGACGGGAAGAAGCTCGTCTACTTCGTTAACGTGACCGGTAAAGCCGAAACGGATAAAGAAGGCACAGAAGAATCACTGACGATCGATTACTCCCAAGCGGGTTCGCAAGTGTTCTCACTCGTGCTTGGCAATACAGAGGCAAAGCCTGTACAGTTGACCCAGCAATTAGATAATAAAATCTACCTGTCCCTGTTGTCGGACGGCAGTGTTGCTTACATCAGCGCCGATCCGGAAGGCAAGGTAGAGAACGACACCCTGAAGATCATTCCAGCCGATGGTTCCCAAATTCGCAATTTAGTCGCTGACGTTAATGTGATCTCCAGTGAATCAATCTCCGGCAAATTGATCGTTCTCGCGGAGACGGCGGATGGCACTAGCAAATGGTTCGAAGTATCTGCTTCGGGTGCTAAAACAGAGCTGTTCAGCACAAACGAATCAGTCTCCGACTGGACCATTGCATCGAATGGGACCATTGCGTTCATTGCAGATAGCAAAGTAGTGCTGGTGCAAAACGGCAAAGTCTCAGAACTGACGAAATAATATAATCTATAATCCGGAAGGGGTTACTCAATATGAAATGGTTGAAAAAACTATCCTTGGCGGCGATCGCCTCGGCGTTCCTCTTGTCTGCCACGCTCACAGGCTCTGCAGGAGCAAAGGATGAACTGAAGGGTAAAATTACGGTAAACGGTTCGACAGCACTGCTGCCTTTGACGCTGCAAGCTGCTAAGGAGTTCCAGAAGCTGCATCCTAAAGTGAAAATCGCTGCTTCAGGTAAAGGCTCGGTTACCGGACCACAAGCGGTTAAGAAGGGCATTGCTGATATCGGCGCCTGCGACTGGGATGCCAGCGAGGACGTACCAGGCTTCAAAAAGTTCGAAGGCCAAGTAGCCAATAAAGTTGCGGTAATTCCTTTCGCAACGATCGTGAACAAAAGCGTCAAGGTAGATAACCTTACAACGGAACAGTTGAAAGGGATCTATTCTGGAAAAATCACGAACTGGAAAGATGTTGGCGGTGACGATAAGGATATCGTAGTCATTACCCGTTCCTTCGGTTCCGGTACTCGCGTTAATTACCAAGCCAAAGCGCTTGGAGGCGGAGACATCGTCAAGAAGGAGAAGAATTACAAGGAAGTGGGCTCCAGCGGCGACATGAAGACAGCTGTGGCCACCACGCCGAACTCGATTGGTTACATCGATTTGACTTATATCAGCGGCGATGACATCAAGGCTGTGAAGCATAACGGAGTGGAAGCTACCGTTGAGAACGTAATTAGCGGCAAATACAAGATTTGGTCTTACGGTTACTATATGACCAAGGGGCAGCCAACTGGCGAGACGAAAGCTTTCATCGAATATGTACAAAGCAAAAAGTTCCAGGAAGGTTCCCTGAAAAAATTGAAGTTCATTCCGATCTCGGCAATGAAATAAATCAGCGATAGCTACAATCGACCAGTCCCTGATTTACGGGACTGGTCTTATATATGGGAGGAACCAGGTTGAACATTTCTGCTCATAAAGCTGCCCGGGAAGCCGGGGCAGAATTACATCCGCGTCACCGCTGGAATCTTACGTCGAGAAGTGCTCGGGCCCGGGTGGTAAACTGGCTTTTTAAATACTATTTCCTGTTCAGTATTTTAGCGCTCTGTCTGGTATTGGCGATGGTCATTTTCTTTATCGGGAAGACGGCGATGTTAACCTTTCAAGAGGTAACGCTGGCCGAGTTCTTCTTCTCGTTCGATTGGACGCCGGAAGAGGGCCGTTTCGGAGCTGCGCTATTTATCGTCAACACATTGTCTTTAACGGTCTTGACCTTAATCATTGCCGTTCCATTATCCTTAGGAATGGCTATCCTGATCGCGGAGATTGCACCTGCATGGCTGAAGAAGTTCGTGAGCCCACTGCTTGATTTATTAGTCGGCATTCCGTCCATTGTCTACGGCTATCTTGGACTGACCGTACTGCTCCCACTGCTGCGGGAGCTAAGCGGGGAAGGGCTGGGGGATGGTCTGTTGGCCGCCGCATTGGTGCTCACCGTCATGATTCTTCCGACGATCAGCCGTATTAGCGAGGATGCGATCTCTGCTGTACCGAGAAAGTATCGTGACGCTTCTTATGCGCTCGGTGCCACCAGGCTGCAAACCACCTTTAAGGTGGTTCTGCCTGCAGCTGGCCGCGGCATCGTGGCCGCGATTATTTTAGGGATGACCCGGGCGATCGGGGAGACGATGGCCGTGGTCATGGTCATCGGGAATACGCCGCAGCTGGCAAAATCCCTGTTCGCTCCAACATCGGTACTGACGAGCAATATCGTCATGCAGATCTCCAACGTCGATTTTGACTCAACATGGAATTATAGTTTGCACTTAATGGCGTTCCTGTTGCTGCTCATTTCGTTCGTGTTGATTCTAATCATCCGTATTATCGGGCGAAAGGGAGGGGCTTAGGCGATGACCGGGTTTAAGCTATCGCGGAAAACTTCTCGCTCCTTGCTATGGGATCGGATCGCCACGGGCTGTTTTTACGCTTTGGGAGCAGTGATTCTGCTGCTTGTGTTCTGGCTGCTGTTCACCATCCTGAGCAAAGGGCTGCCGCAAATCTCTTGGGATTTTCTAATTAAGCTGCCTGAGGAGATCGATGCCGGCGGCGGCATCGGACCGATGCTGTTCAACTCTTTCTATATCCTGTTCCTCTCGCTGCTGATCTCAGTTCCGATCGGTGTAGGAGCAGGGATTTATATGGCGGAATATGCGCCGAACAATCGATTTACAGAAATCCTTCGTATTTGTGTTGAGTCGTTATCCTCCGTACCATCGATCGTATTCGGCTTGCTCGGCCTGGCGATTTTCGCCGAATATTTCGGAATTGGGCTTACGATCCTTGGTGGAGCAGTGAGCTTGGCGTTTCTTAACCTGCCGATGCTGGCTCGGGTGACAGAAGAGGCTGTTCGGGCAGTTCCGAACGAACTGCGGCACGCGGCTTATGGACTTGGGACGACCCAGTTCCACATGATCCGTACTGTCGTCATTCCTACAGCCATGCAGGCGATTATCACGGGTATTTGTCTTGTCGCGGGCCGAGCTTTCGGGGAATCGGCCGTCATTATTTTAACGGCGGGACTCAGTACTTCGGGTGAGATGTGGGACTTTAACCTCTTCTCTCCTGGCGAGACACTGGCCGTTCATTTGTGGTACGTTCAGTCCGAAGCAATCGTGGAAGATGCCAGACAGATTGCCGACAAAGCAGCTGCGGTACTTGTATTCGTCGTTCTTTTAATCAATATGGTATTCCGCGTGCCGCTCTGGATTAATAATCGGAAGCTGCGGAAATAGGTGCATGAGATTTAGGAAGCTTACTTCAATTATTGCAATTGAGGTAAGCTTTTTTATCATACTGAAAGAATATTTTGATACTGTCTATTACTTAAATTTGTAGGCAAGTGTCTATTAAATGGAAAATAAATATCATATAATACAAATAAATAAATCTTTAATTTTAATTATAGTGATCTCTATAATTAAATGTTTATTGATCCTGAAGAGGTGTGCGGCGAAGTTCACCCCGGCTTGTTGTGAAAGTCTGCATAATAGCGCTTATATCTTTTCGTCAAATATTAGAATGTAAGGACGGACGGCAAAATGGCTAACGGACAAAGCAAAACAGACGTTATCTTAATCGGCGCCGGAATCATGAGTGCGACTTTAGGGTCACTACTGAAAGAACTGGCACCGGACTGGAAAATTACAGTGTTTGAGAGGCGCAGTAGCTCTGGAGAGGAAAGCTCCAACGAATGGAATAATGCAGGAACCGGGCATTCCGCACTGTGTGAGCTTAACTACACCGTAGAAAAACCGGATGGATCCATTGATATTAGTAAAGCGATCAAGGTTAATGAAGAGTACCAGGTTTCTAAGCAGTTTTGGTCTTATCTTGTAAACAGCAAACTGATACGCAATCCGCGAGACTTTATTATGCCTGTGCCTCATATGAGCTTTGTACAAGGGGCTAAGGATGTAGCCTTTCTGAAGAAGAGATTCGAAGCATTATCCAGCAACCCGCTATTCCAAGGGATGGAGTATTCGGATGATCCAGCGAAGCTGATGGAATGGATTCCGCTGATGATGAAGGACCGGACGGTAAGTGGTCCGATCGCAGCTACAAGGATCAACTCAGGCACGGATGTCAATTTTGGCGCTTTAACACGCATATTGTTTGATCATTTGAAGAGTAAGGGCGTTGATATGAAGTTCAATCAGCATGTCCATGATGTGAAGCGGGCTAGTGATGGCAGATGGGAATTGAAGGTGCGGGATATCGAGAACGGTACGGTTACACGCCATACGGCTAAATTTGTCTTCATCGGCGGTGGGGGTGGAAGCCTCCATTTGCTACAGAAATCCGGTATTCCTGAAAGCAAAGGAATCGGCGGATTCCCGATCAGCGGATTGTTCATGGTGTGTAAGAATCCGGACGTTGTTGCACAGCATTATGCTAAGGTATACGGCCAAGCTCAGGTTGGGGCCCCACCGATGTCTGTTCCGCATCTGGACTCCAGATTAATCGAGGGCAAGGAATCCTTATTATTTGGTCCGTTCGCCGGCTTCTCTCCTAAGTTCTTGAAGTTTGGTTCTATGTTCGATCTGATTACCTCGGTTAAACCGCATAACCTCATAACGATGTTGGCTTCAGGTGCGAAGAACATGTCATTGGTGACTTATCTGATCAAGGAATTGATGCAATCGAAGGAAAAGCGCGTGCAAACTTTACGGGAATTTGTACCGAATGCCAAATCTGAGGATTGGGATCTGGTGGTGGCCGGACAGCGCGTACAGATTATTAAGGATACGGAAAGTGGCAAAGGAACACTGCAATTTGGTACGGAGGTCATTAGTGCTGCTGACGGATCAATTGCGGCATTGCTTGGCGCTTCGCCAGGTGCTTCTACTGCTGTTCCTGTCATGCTCGAAGTGATCAATAGGTGCTTTCCGCAGCATATCAAAGAGTGGGAGCCGAAGATCAAAGAAATGATTCCATCCTATGGCATGCGGCTTTTAAGCAAGCCCGAACTGATTCAATCGATCCATACTTCTACAGCGCGGACGCTGGGTTTGAATCATGAACCGCAGGCTGTTCAATAAATAATATGTAAAAGATAGACGGCCTTCTCCTGAATTCTATGGACGAAGGCCGTTTTGTTAGGTTTAAAAGTGAACCATGGTATGATATCTACGAGAAAATGCAAATGAATCTGCGGATAAGAGAGGTGGACCGCTTTGAAGAATAGACATCAAAGGATTGATGCTGTTATAGAGAAGATGCAAGAGGTGCTGGAGGCGACACGTGGACAAGATCCGGAATTTTATGCCAAGTATCCGATGCGTCTGATTACTGAAGCAGAAGAACATGATATACGTGCTGTGACTGAGAAATGGCGCTTGCCTGATGAATACCTATATTTCTTGCAGCATTATGTCTCCGAATCGCTTGGTTGGAGCACGGATGAATATATCAATCTTGATATTTACGGTGCCAGAGACATCGTGCAGGGTCAATTGGGATACAGCTATAATCCCGTGAAGAATGAGGTTATCCTGGAATGGCCGCACAGCTATCTAGTCATTGCTTCGGATGAAGGAGACCCTTATTGCATCGACCTATCCAGAGGGGATACCGCTATATATACTGCAGAGCATGGGACAGGCTCTTGGGATTTCGACATTGCCTATGACAACCTGGAAGAGTTCCTTCACAGCGTCTTACTGCCGCGCAGCTCTGGGGAGTGGGAGACCGACGAGACTGAAGAGTACAACTATTATAAAGTATCCATTACAGGCGAAGGCAACGATAAGATAAAGACGCTGTTATTCATTAAAAAGACCTTCTCCTGTGATTATTCACAAGCGAAAGTCTATTTGGGCGCCTTGCCTTTACAGGTTTTTAAAGGAATTGAATCATGTGCTATGAAAATAGAGGCTGATTTGAAAAAAATCGGTGCAGATTATGAGCTGCGCCAAATTGGTTTTGGGGAGTTTATTTCCGCAGATTAGAGTTCCCCGATAGAGCCCGATACTCATCCTCCAGAATACTCATCAGAATGGAATCATGATACTGATGATTGTAGAACAAGGCTTCTCGCTGAATCCCTTCTTGCTTGAAGCCTACTTTCTCATATACTCTCGTCGCACGATGATTGTACGAGAATACATTCAGTTCAATCCGGTGAAGATTGAGGACCCCGAAGCCGTAATCCAGCATGAGTCGAAGAGCCTCCGTACCGTATCCTCTGTTTTGACTGCCATTAGTGAGCGCAATCCGAATGTTCGCATTACGATTCATCGTATCAATATCCTGAATCGCAATGTCTCCGATAGGGGTATCGTCACTGCGGGTAGCAATGATCAGCAGCACAGAAGATCTGTCCTGTGACTTGGCTTCAATGTAGCTGGCAATTTGCTCCCGGGTATGGTGCATTTGTGTTCCGGTGAGTCTTCTAGTCTCGGGATCGTACAACGTGCTAAAATACCAGTCCGTATCGGCTGCTTCAATCGGACGTAGGTATACCTCTTTTCCTTCGAGAAATCGTACATTTTCCATACCATTCATATCTCCTTCATCTTCGTTGTACCCTAATCTATCACTGATCTGTATACTTGAAAATATACAGATTTAATTATTTTCAGGTGACAGATGAGAGGGAAAACATGCAGAACATGCAAAACATCTATGCTTCAATCTATGAATCTATCAAGAAAGACATTGTCGAGGGAAAGTTAGGCGCTAACGATCGTCTGCCCTCGATTCGGGAGCAAGCCCGGCAATTATCGGTCAGTACGACCCCGGTAGAAGCGGCATATCAGCAACTAGCCGCGGAGGGATTCATAGAGAGCCTTCCACGAAAAGGGTTCTTTGTTGCTGCCCTTCCCGTTTCATACGGGCAATTTACGCTGTCTGATCATCAGAGTAAGTCTGTCCATTTTGAGAGGGAACGTGTAATAGAGGACGCTTATCTCTATGATTTCCACCTTTGCAAAAATGACTTTACAGGCTTCCCGATCAATCATTGGAAGCGTCTGTTGACGGACACCCTGCGGGATGAATACAACGAGCTCTTATTCTATGGTGATTATCAAGGGGAGGCCGGATTGCGAGAGGAACTGGCGGCCTATCTTTATCGTATTCGCGGTGTAGTCTGTCGTAAGGAGCAGATCGTGATCGGCGCGGAGCAGCATCTGCTTCTTCATTATCTAGCAATCCTGCTTAAGGATATCTCCCCAGTGATGGCTATGGAGGATCCTTGTTATCCGCTGCTTCCCTATACCTTTCAAGCTGAGGGCTATGAGATCTCCTATGTTACGGAAGCGGATCAGGGCATCGACATATCTCGCTTGTTGCAGACGTCAGCCCGTATTGTTGCCGTCTCTCCGTCACATCAGTACCCTGGTGGAAGAGTGATGCCGATTAACGAAAGAATGGAACTGCTGAGGTGGGCTGAGGCACATGGAGGATACATCATTGAGGACGACTACGGGGGAGAGCTTCGTTATTTAGGCCAGCCAGTGCCTGCACTGCAAGGTCTTGCTCCAGGAGCGAACGTGGTTTATATCGGAGGTTTCTCGCAAATTCTCGCACCTGATATTTGTACACATTATATGGTGCTTCCAGATTCATTACTGGATGCTTATCATCATCTGCGCAGGAGATTATGGTTCGAACAATCCTCTTCCCGAATTTATCAACGCACACTTGAGAAATTTATGGAGCAGGGGTATTTCGAGAAGCATGTTCGTAGAATGAGAAATCTCTATCGCAAAAAAAGCCATCAGTTAGCCGAAGCACTGCAGACTCACTTCCAGGGATACGGTGAGGTCATTAGCCCCCATGCCGGATTCCACCTGATCCTATCGATTCAGGCTTCAGCCTCTGAGCAAGAATTGGTTGAATTAGCACGTTCTCATGGTATCGTGGTTGCTTCGGCGACAGCATTTTATGGGGACAAATCGGTCTATTATCCAAAGAGGAGATTTCTGATTGGCTTCGGTGGTGTTGTATGGGAGAGGATTGATGAGGGAGTAGCTCTGCTGCGGCAGATATGGGAGCCCTACTTCCTCGTGGAGGGCAAACCTTTTATTTGACGGCCACAATCCATTCCAGAGAAAAACAGGGACACGCCCCTCACAAGGATCGAAGATTTTTAAAGCAAAAACCGTATGTATTTCAACTTTTTGTGGATGAAATTGTAATTTATAATTTTAAATGTAAGCGATTTAATGATTTGGAGGTGATTGGGACCCTGTGGCGAAGGTTCAAGCAAGCTAGGCCGGATTGAATCAAAGATCATGATGGAGGAGGTAATGGTTATGTTGAAATCGAAATGGATTTCTTTGTTCGTTGCGATCATGATGTTGAGTGGACTACTCTTGTCTGCCATTGCGGAGAAAGCAGATGCAAGCCTTGCTTCAGGCAGCAAGTTCTTGGGCAATGTGATCGGAAGCAGCGCTCCCTCAAATTTCACCACTTACTGGAATCAGGTCACTCCGGAGAACGCGACGAAATGGGGTTCCGTCGAATCCACGCGTAATACTATGAATTGGTCTAATGCGGACTTGATCTATAATTATGCGCAGACCAACAAAATTCCTTTCAAGTTCCATACGCTTGTCTGGGGCAGCCAGGAACCGGGCTGGATCGGCAGTCTATCCGCAGCCGATCAGAAGGCGGAAGTGACGGAATGGATTAAGCTCGCTGGACAGCGCTACTCGACAGCGGAATATGTTGACGTCGTTAACGAGCCGCTGCACGCCAAACCTAGTTATCGCAACGCCATTGGCGGAGATGGTACCACCGGTTGGGATTGGGTCATTTGGTCGTTCCAGCAAGCAAGAGAGGCATTTCCAAATTCGAAGTTGTTGATTAACGATTATGGTATCATTAGTGATCCGAACGCAGCGTCGCAATATCTGACCATTATTAATCTTCTGAAGGACAGGGGATTGGTCGACGGCATCGGCATTCAATGCCATTATTTCAATATGGATAACGTATCAGTAAGCACCATGAACAGTGTCCTCAACTCGCTATCCGCTACGGGCTTGCCGATCTATGTATCGGAATTGGACATGACTGGCGATGACGCCACGCAGTTGTCCCGTTATCAGACGAAGTTCCCGGTACTCTGGGAGAACCCGAACGTGAAGGGTATTACCTTGTGGGGATACATCCAGGGACAAACATGGGCGTCCGATACGCATTTAGTGACCTCTTCTGGCGCCGAACGTCCGGCCATGCAATGGCTGAAGCAATATCTGGGGGGCGGAAGCACGCCAGTCGTACCAGCTGCGCCGACCGGGCTTACGGCAACAGCCGGTGATGCCCAAGTAGCCCTAAGCTGGGCGGCCTCAAGCGGTGCGACGAGCTACACGGTGAAGCAGGCAACGACCAGCGGAGGCCCGTATACGGACGTGGCAACCAACCTCACGACGACAAGTTATACGAAGACGGGGCTAACGAACGGAACGACGTATTACTACGTCGTCACGGCCACGAATGCAGCCGGAACGAGTGGCAGCTCCTCACAAGTGAGTGCGATACCTAGCGGCGGCGGGGGGAATGGCGGAGGCAATCTCGTTGTCCAATACAAGGCACAGAATACGAACGCTTCCTCCAATACGCTTGCTCCGAACTTTGTTATCAAGAATAACGGCACTTCAGCCGTCAGTCTCAGTAATTTGAAAATCCGCTACTACTTTACGAAGGATGGCAATCAGGCACTGAATTCGTATATCGACTGGGCAGCGGTGGGCAACTCGAATGTCAGCGCGGCCTTTGGAAGTACGACGGGTACCAATGCGGATACGTACTTGGAGATTTCGTTCGGTTCCGGTGCGGGCTCGATTGCGCCAGGCGCAACATCGGGCGATATCCAGACACGGATCGCCAAAGCCGACTGGTCCAACTTCAACCAATCCAATGATTACTCGTATGACCCTACGAAGACGTCCTTTACCGACTGGAATAAAGTAACCATCTATCAGTCTGGAACGCTTGTATGGGGAATTGAACCATAATATTAATAAAGACCGGAGTGGGGCTGCCCATTCCGGTCTTTATACTTGCTGAACAATGGGAAACATGGACAATAATTATTGTTCTCATATAATGGCATGATCCGAAGCAGTATCAACCCATACTGAAGGATTAATTCCACAAATATTGATTTATTCCAAAAATATCGTCTATAATAGAAAATGCCTATATATAAATTAGAATGGTAGGTGACGGCGTTGTTTGAAGTTGGAATTGATGAGCCGGATAAGCTTGTCCAGGTTGCTCATGCATTATCTACGAGAGCAAGGGTTGATATATTGCGTTTACTCTCTTCCAAAAGTATGAATGTGATTGCGATTGCTGAGGAATTATCTCTACCGGTTTCTACAGTAGCTAACAATGTCCGGATTCTCGAGGCTGCGGAATTGATTCATTCGGAGCTACTTCCCGCTGTCCGTGGGGCAATGAAAGTGTGTTCGCGTACTTACGACGATGTTCATATCATGCTGAATACCGTCGTTCGCGGGCGGGATGATGGGCAGCAGGTGTATGAGATCGAGATGCCGATCGGCCAGTATAGCGACTGTGAGGTATATCCTACTTGCGGGATGGCAAACGCTGAGGCAATGATCATTAAGGAAGACGAACCGGCGAGCTTCTATCATCCGAATCATGTGGGCGCGGGCATTATTTGGTTCCGCAAAGGCTATGTGGAATACTTGATGCCGCTTGAAATCCCGCAGAATGCACGAATTGAAGCCATTGAATTCTCTATGGAGCTATGTTCAGAGGCGCCTAATTTCGATAATGACTGGCCATCGAATATATCGGTATGGGTCAATGATGTAGAGATCGGAATGTGGACCAGCCCTGGGGATTTTGGGGATCGAAGAGGCAGGCTTAGTCCGGCTTGGTGGAGCAAGCAGACGACGACGCAATACGGTCTGTTGAAGACATGGCGGGTTGACGCCGAGCGTACGACGCTGGATATGAAGAAGGTGTCGGATGTCATACTATCAGACTTAAGGCTCGAGCAGAAACCTAGTGTGAAGCTGCGCATTGGCGTGAAGGCGGATGCGGTACATAAAGGCGGAGTCAATTTGTTCGGTCGTCATTTTGGTGATTACGAGCAAGATATCATTATGAAAGTGCATTACACATGCTACTGAAATAAATAGATTTTATAGAGACAAGCATTAGTTACCAAATTATTGTAGCTAATGCTTTTTTATATGGATTAATTACAATAAAATTAGATGAAAGCGTTGACAATGAAATAAACCGGCCCTATAATCAAATAAAAATACATGATATTTGTATCAAAACAAATATTTTGTATCTTTTATCGACAAATTTCTATTTAAAAGGGGAGGAAGACTATGAAGAAATCGTTAGTGACTTTGGTATTACTGGTATTCATGAGTACCCTGATTCTCAGTGCCTGTGGTGGAAGCAAGCAGGACGGAGGCTCGACTTCAAATGGTAAGAAGGTTACATTGTCTTTCTGGACATTGTTCTCTGGCGGTGACGGCGACAATATGCAGGCCATGATTGATTTGTTCAATAAAGAGCATCCAGATATACAGATCAAAAATACGAAGCTGGAATGGGGCGAATACTACACCAAGCTCATCACAGCGGTGGGCAATGGCAACGGTCCTGATATAGGTATTTCCCATACTTCCAGACTCCCCGATCTAATCGACCAAGGCGTTGTAAGTGGGCTTGATGATATTGCTGCTTCCGCCGGTGTAGATTGGAACTCTTTCAACCAGAATCTTCTCTCCGCAACCGTAGTAGATGGCGTTCATTATGCCGTGCCAATCGATACTCACCCCTTCATCATGTACTACAACAAGAAACTGTTAACTGAGGCAGGACTGCTTGGTTCGGACGGCAAGCCAACGATAGAGCCTGGGGCCGACGGTTTTGTATCCTTCCTTCAGACGTTAAAAGAGAAACTACCGAACAATATTACTCCTTTTGCACTTTCACCTAACAATGATGATCCATTCCGGCTATGGTGGGCTTTATACGCACAGCTTGGCGGCAATGATGTCATCTCTGACGATCTAAGCAAAGCTCAAGTAGATGAGGCTAAGGCGGTTCAGGCCGCTAAATACATCCAAGACCTCTATCTCCAAAAATATATTAAAGAGAACGACCCTGACTTCTATAAAAACTTCCAGAGCGGTACTGCAGCAATTATGATGACTGGCGTGTGGGCCACAGGCACCTGGGAGGGGACAGATGGGCTAGACTTCGGGGCGATGCCAATCCCGCAGCTATTTGACCAACCGGCAACATGGGGCGATTCGCATACGATCATTCTGCCGGTTCCGAAGAAAGAGGATCAAGCGAAGCGAGAGGCGGCGATTACTTTTGCCAACTGGATCGCGGATAATGGCCAGATTTGGGCCAAAGCGGGACATATTCCATCGAAGCCATCGGTTCTCGACAAACCTGAATACAAGGAAATGCCTTACCGTAGTGATTACGCGGCTGTAGCCGATACCGTTAAATTCAACAAGCCATCCACAAAGAACTGGCAGATTCGCGATATGGCCATGTTCAAATATTTGAATGAAATTTGGGCCAACAAAATGTCGGCAGAGGATGCCATTGCTCAGATGCAGACAGAGATCCAGAAAGTACTTGATAAATAGAGCAGAGGGGTAAACGCAATGAAAATGAGCAAAATGAAGGCGGACTTACAGGCACTTCTATTCTTGCTCCCCTTCCTCATCGTTTACTTTCTGTTTACGATCTGGCCGATGATCAAGGGCGTAGGAATGAGCTTCTACAAATGGACGCTGATCAGGAAGATGGAGTATCTCGGCTTCGGCAACTACGAGAAGCTATGGCATGATCAGGACTTCTGGGCTTCGGTATGGCACGCCTTCCAGTTCGTGATATTTACGACACCAACGATGGTTGTGCTGGCGATTATTCTGGCCTTGATTGCCAATCGCAATTCCAGGCTGCAGCGGCTGTATCGAAGCGCCTTTTTCCTGCCGAGTGTATTGTCCGTAGCAGTTGCTTCTTACCTGGGACTATTTATTTTTCAGCCCTATACCGGATTTCTGAACTCCGTCCTCCATTTGCTGCACATCCTGCCTGAAGGGAAGGAGATATTCTGGCTGACAGAGCTGAATTTGTCCTGGGTGGCGATATCGGTGCTGACGCTCTGGTGGACGGTCGGGTTCAACTTCATCTTATATCTGTCTGCGCTGCAGGATATTTCAGATGACATCTACGAGGCTGCCCGGCTTGACGGAGCGAATGACAATCAGGTTCTCTGGCGGATTACCTTACCGCTGCTTGGACCGATTACACGCACGATTATCATGCTGCAGATTATCGCTTCCTTTAAGGTGTTCATGCAGATTTACATCATGACCGGTGGAGGGCCGTTGGATAAGACCAGACCTGTCATTCAATACATCTGGCAGACGGGGTTCCGGCATAATGACCTGGGTTACGCAGCGGCGATGTCGTATGTGCTGTTCTTCATTCTACTGGCGTTGTCGGCAGTGCAGTATTGGATGAACAATCGGAAGGAGGCGAACTAACCCATGAAATGGATATATCGCATCATCTCGCTCGCCTTCGCCGCCTTTTTCCTGATTCCGCTGGTATGGATGCTCGTCGTCTCTATCAAAAAAGAAGGCATGAAGATCACTTCGGTAGTCGATTGGTTCACACCGCCCTATTCATTAGCGGTATACAACGAGGTCATCACGGAGACGAAGCTGCTGCTCTGGTCCTGGAATAGTCTGTTCGTGGCGGCGCTGGTCACCCTGTTCACGGTCATCATTGCCGCTATGGCTGGCTTCGTATTATCGAAGATTCCATTTCGTTATAAGACGTTCATCTTCCTATTCGTACTGTCCGGGCTGCTTATCCCTGGCGAAGCGATTCTGATTCCGCTCTACCAATTGGCGAAGGAAATGGGCATTCTGAACTCTTATTTCGGACTTATTCTTCCGGCGTTGGCCTCTCCGATTGCGATCATTGTATTAAAAAGCTTCTTTGATGGGGTGCCTAATGATTTGTTAGAGAGCGTGCAAATGGATGGAGGCGGCACGTTTACGATTTTCCGGCGCATTATGCTGCCGTTGACCCGGCCGGCGCTGGCTTCTATGGCGATTCTGACCTTTATCGGTTCATGGAATAACTTCCTCTGGCCATTCTTATCGGTAACGGATGATAACCTGTTCACCCTGCCGATGGGAATACCGACTCTGATGGATCAGTTCACAGAGGACTATGTTAAGCCGATGGTCATCAATACAGTCGCTTCGCTGCCGATCGTCGTCGTATTCCTGATCTTTGAACGGCAGATTATTAAGGGCATCAGCTTGTCAGGGATTAAAGGATGAGTGGACAGCGCGAGAATGCCATCGATATTTTCAAAGGATTACTGGTGCTTGGCATGGTTTACTGCCATAGCCTGCAGTTTTTCAGTGATCCGCTGGTATATCCGAACGGCCAATACTGGATCGAGGCCATTAATTTGTGGACGTTCTCAGGATTTGTATTCAGCTTCGGCTATGTATCCGAGCTCGCCTATTACAGCAAGCCGTTCAAGCAGGCCGCACCGCGTATGGCATTGGCAGCGCTGAAGACATTAATCGCTTTTTACATTTCCGGATTGGCTTACCGATTGTTTGTTGATGGACGGGAGATAGGCGTGGCGACGATTAAACCGATATTGCTGCTGCAAGATATACCGGGCTGGTCGGAATTTCTCATTTCCTTCAGCTATTTAACACTTGCGGGTATGCTGTTATTTGTACCTCTCCGCTGGCTGGCGGAGCGAAGATGGATTGCGCTGGCTGTCGTGGTCCTGCTGCTTGCCACAACGTGGCTGCCTTATGGGACTATTCATATGTCGCAATGGGCACCGCTGCTGGGAACGAGGGACTTTGCCTCTTTTCCAATATTGCAATATTTCCCGTATTACCTGGTCGGAAAGCTATTTGCTAAGTATCGCGTCGTCTGGAATTGGAAGGTGCTGGCCGCTGCCGGCGTAGCTACTGCGATGTTCGTATGGAAATGGCTCGCCGCGAGTGCTCTGCCGGAGCGGTTTCCTCCTTCGGTGTGGTGGATTGTAGGACCGGCGCTGCTGTTATACGGTTATTACTCGGTCGCTAGATGGATGGAGCGATATGCTGTATTATCCCTACCCTTCGCGGCGATGGGGCGTAATGTACTATGGTTCTTAATTATGAGCAATATCCTGATTTTTGCACTGAGCAGCACCCAGGATGCGATCATGCTCGGTTTATTTGCAAGTCTGCTCATGACGGTTGCGCTACTGCTGGTATCCGGATTCGCGATCTGGATTATCACGAAGAAGAGATCAGCATCTATAAGCATTCAATAAGATTAAGAATTCAAAAAGGCCGTTTTTCAGCACCGAAGCTTATGCTTCCGATGTGCGTTTTTTCAAAACGCTTCAGTTGGATGAAGCTAGGGCATGAGGAACGGAGCGTACGTAGTTTGTATGTGAGTACCGGAAGGCCCGGGTGAATTCAAGATTCGACGCCGATTAAGCTCTCATTGTTACTTCGTGATCAAAAGCGGACTTTTTGAATTTCATCTAAAAAACACATAAGGATAGGTGAACATAATGGCATTGAAAGATCACTATCGCAAGGAATATCCGCGTCCTCAATTCGTACGTAAGGATTGGCAGGATTTGAACGGAGCATGGGATTTCGCATTTGACGATGCAAATGAGGGAGAGGCGCAAGGCTGGCAACAGGGGTTCACACCTACGCACACGATTCAGGTACCATTTGTGTACGAGACAAAGGCCAGTGGGATCGCAGAGGAGTCTTTTCACCCGTACGTATGGTATCAAAGGAAGATTGAAGCGGACGAGAAGCAATTGTCCCGGCGAGTAGAGCTGCGCTTTCAAGCGGTCGATTATGTCGCCAAAGTGTGGGTTAACGGCCAGTTTGCAGGCAGACATGAAGGTGGGTATTCTGCATTTTCCTTCGATATCACTCCTTATTTGCATGCGGGTAATGACAATTTGATCGTGGTCAAGGCGGAGGACAGCGATAGCTGTACACAGCCACGCGGGAAGCAGCGCTGGAGGAAGGATAACTTCGGCTGCTGGTATGTACAGACGACAGGCATCTGGCAGTCGGTATGGCTGGAATATTTAAGCCCTACTTATCTGAATCATGTAAAGATAACACCTAACTATGATGATAATTCCGTGAGTTTCGAGTATAAACTCGGCGGCATTACCTACGGGAATGAGCTGTTAGCACGTCAACTGCAGTTGACGACGATTGTTACGATGGACGATGAGGTGATTAAGCAAGGGACTCTTGCCGTGGATCGTGAGAGTCTGGCTGCTACGGTGAATCTCCAGAGTGATAAGCTGGAGTGGCAGGTTGAACGCTGGAGTCCGGATAACCCGAAGCTGTACGAAGTAGAATTTGTGCTTCAGGAAGACGGAGAGACCCTGGATCGTGTGCATTCTTACTTTGGACTACGCAAAATATCGATCGAAGATGGCAAGGTGCTGCTCAATAATCATCCGATCTATCAGCGCCTGATTCTGGACCAAGGCTATTGGCAGGATAGCCATCTGACTCCGCCATCGGAGGCGGCACTTCTCGACGACATCGATAAAATTATGGCGATGGGCTATAATGGCGTCCGCAAGCACCAGAAGATCGAGGATGACCGGTTCCTGTATTGGTGCGATGTGAAAGGCCTGCTTGTCTGGTCGGAGGCTGCTGCGACTTATGAATTTAATGATGAAGCAGTGGAGCGCTTCACGCGCGAATGGCTTGATATTGTGCAGCAACACTACAATCACCCTTGCATCGTAACCTGGGTACCGTTCAATGAATCCTGGGGAATTGCCAACGTATTTACGGATATCAAGCAGCAGAAGTTTACTGAGGCGATCTACTATTTAACGAAGTCGATGGATCCGCATCGGCCGGTTGTAGTGAATGACGGATGGGAGCATACGATTTCTGATATTATTACCTTGCATGATTATGAAGAATCGGGCGATGCTTTAAGCCGCCGATATGCGGATAAGGACGCCGTCGTTAACAATAAAATAGCTTTCTCCAATTGGAAATATGCAATGGCACAGGGCTATGAGTATCAAGGCCAGCCGATTCTGATCAGCGAATTTGGCGGGATTGCTTTTAAGAGCGAGGAAGGATGGGGCTATGGCAATCAAGTGGATTCCGATGAGGCATTCATTCAGCGGTTCCGTTCGATTACAGAAGCCATCAAGGATCTCGACTATGTATGCGGCTACTGCTATACGCAAGTGTCAGACGTTCAACAGGAAGTGAACGGTCTATTGACCGAGGATCGCAAACCGAAGATCGATATGGCGGTCATTAAAGAGATTAATCTGACTAGACGCAAAAGTGCTTGTGAGAGCTGATTGAGGTATTATAAATCCGCATCAAAAATAAGAAGCAGGCGAAACCAATTCGCCTGCTTCTTTTTGCCGTCAGAACAATCCGGGATGTCCAAGTACCTTGGCTAATGCTTCCACGAAATAATAATCCCCGTAGATAATAGGCACATTCACATGTTTATTGACTGGATACGATACAGTTCCTTTGGTAAGGATCGCATCTTGCTGGTCACTGAAGTCGGAATAGTTCTCATACAGTCCTTTAAGTATTGCTAGAGCACTCTCATAGTAATAGGATTTCTCTGTCTGATCCTCGAGCAGCATACTTAGCTCCAGCAGACCACTTGCTGTGCATGCGGCGGCTGAGGAGTCGCGAACATGCTGATCTGCCTCCGCAGTTTTGAAGTCCCAATAAGGAACCCGATCTTCAGGCAGATGCGATAAGAAATAGTTCGCGATATTCTTAGCAGCCGTAAGATATTCGGCTTTACCTGTCTCACGAGCAGCAATCGCAAGACCATAGATAGCCCAAGCCTGCCCTCTTGACCACACCGAGTCTGGCCCGAGGCCCTGTCCACCTAAGTTCTCGATCTTCTCACCTGTCTCGGGATCGAAGCTTACGATATGGGGAACAGTCCAGTCATCCCGTACAAAATGCTTCAGTACGGTGTCTGCATGGGCAACTGCGATATGTCTGAATCGAGGATCATGATCCTCCTTCGAGGCCCAGAATAGCAGTGGCAAATTCATGAGACAATCGATAATCGCCCAGCCCGTACTATTCGGATCGACGCGGTCTGTCCAGGCCCGGATGAATTGCCCTTTCAGATTGAATCGGCCAGCCAAGTGGCTGGTTGCAATAAGACCGGTTCGTCGGGATTCTTCATTTCCTGTCCATTGATAGTTAACAACAGCTGTCGGCAGGTACATAAATCCGACATCATGATGAATATCGTAGAAGTCAAACAACGGGACGTTGAGCTCTTGCTCAATGTTTATAGCCATTTTCTTCAAGGCTTCATCTTTGGTCTCGCGATAGGTGAGCCATAACAGGCCACCCCAGAATCCAGAGGTCCAAAAGGATACATCTTCACAGTTGTATCTGCCATTCAAGCATACATGGGGGAAGCTTACGCCGATTTTATGGCTTAGTTTGGTGACCTTCTTCAAGGATTCATTATAAGCATGATCTAACCAATCCGGGTGAACGTTCATTTGAGGTATCTCCTCTCATTCTAAGGTTGTAACGTACTTATATTGTAAAGTCCGCAGTATGAGGGAGATATCCTTACTATTTGTTATTGTCGCGAATTTCAATATGACATCAAGAAATCGTGATCCCGATCAGCTTAGAGATGACTCAGGTTTTTGACATATTCCCCTGGGGATACGCCAATATACTGCTTGAAGATTCGTATGAATGTATTGGTATTGTTGCAGCCGACAATGGTCGCGACTTCATGTACTTTATAATTCCCCTGATTCAGAAGCTCCTTCGCTCTTTTCACCTTTAATGTATTCACATATTGCTTAAAGTTAATGTCTAGTGAATTTTTTAATAGTTTGCTGACATAACTCTCTGACAGATTGAATTCATTGGCAATGTTTGTTAGGGATAAATCCTTATCAAAGTTCTTATGGATATAGATAAAGATTTGTGAAGCGGTAGAGCTCTCTAAGCAGAATTTATCCTTATTGCAATAATTAAAGACTAGTTCAAACAGCGCGAACGTATTCTCCGTAAATCTGGAGACAGGAGCTTCCATAAATTCATTCAATAGGTCCGGATATTCCCTAACAAATTGATTTAACGTTGTACCGCTAGTATTTAAGCACCGCTTGAAGGTAGTTAAGATGGAATGCTTCAGATTCGACAAAGTTACAGAACTTAGTGTAGATTGGTTCAGGTTCTGATCCAGCAGATTTCTGAGCAGATCGTATGCTCTGCCCAATTCATTGGAATTGACGTAATTAATCAGGCAAGTTTCGGTCTCAATCGGGTAATAACAGACCACTTCTTCAAGATCTTGAACGTACTGCGGCGTTAATACTTTGTGTGTCGCATATTGATAATTGCTCATCCGAAGCAGTTCCTGCAATGCAGAAGTTAACTCACCTAGCTGATATGTACTGGATATACATGCTGTAATATCGAGGGATAATTCACTCTCTACCGTATGGACAACTGTATCAGCGATTTGCTTCAAGCACTCTGGTGAAATGTGAGCAAATATAATACAGTATTTCGTCTTGTCTAATGGCAAAGTAAAGAAATCCCCGTATTTACACTTCATATTTCGAATCAGAGTATTAAAAATCAAGGTCAGATTTGGGGCTGGTACTGTCTTATCCAGCGCTCCAATCCCTTCGCATTCCAACAGAACGATATTCAAATCCTCCCCAAACCGCTCCAATTGCAGTGTAGAGAGATTCTCTTGAATAAACTCATCGTTAGCAATGCCGTAAATGACCTTGCGGAAGAAATCTTCCCGTAAGTGCACAATGGAATAATCCAGCTGATCCTGCAAGGCATGATTGATGGAATACATCTGCTCAATACTGGATTTAATATAATCAAGCTCGTGAATTTGTTTGGATTGTTCCTTGGAAGCCGGCGAAGCTTTCCCCTTTTGCTCATCCAGAAAATGAAGCAGCTGACGAATCGGCTTGTAGCTGGATCTCGTAGCCATATAAGCCATTACGATACCTAGCAGCAGAAGGAGTACACTAGGGAATAGCGCTGCCTTCCATATTTGGGCGAAAATCGTGCCAAACGAAGTCACCTTACTGGAGTACACATAATTCAGACTCGGAATCACTTTGGAGGAATGGATGTAATTGATCGTTGATCCCACTCTCAGATGATTCATATTTTCCTGACTTTCCTGATTGTAAAACGTATTGATCCGAGCCGAGATGTCGGTATCCAATGCCTTGTCATAAATATAAGAACTAATCGTCTCATTGGTATGCAGATAGAAATTCCCATTCGGATTATCGGCAATGCCAGGCAAGAGGGAGACTCTGTCGATCACAATAAAGAAATAAAGCGGTTCCAAATTTGAGTTCACCATTTGATGAATCATTACGATATTGCCAGGTTTCCTAGACAATGATTCAGGAACGACATAGGTATTCGAAGCAAGAAATGGGCCTTCCATCTGCTGAAGTCTATCGAGCGCTTCTGCATCGATCCCGAGCTCATTCAAATAATTCCTGATGTTATACGTTCCTCCAGCCGTAATCACGAGATCATCGGTAAGCTTGGTAATGCCAAAGGTGAAGCCTAGCTGGCCGAAGCCCTGCATTTGATCATTCAGTTCATTGTAGAGCTTGGCAATATATTGATAATTGGTATCTGTACTATAACGATAATCAATCAAGCCTTGCAGCGTAGAGATTTTATATACAAATTCCATTGCAGTACGCAGCTTAAAGTCGGCATAATTGCTATTTTGCTCGATATACAGCTTGTTGCTATGATTGTTCTGCGCATCGACCATTTGGTAGCTTTTATAAAAAATGATGGATGAAGTAATTACTGAATAGAGAAGGACAATTACGATAAATAAGGTTAGCATCCGATATAAGAATCTCTTCTTGACCATGATTCAAACTCCTCTTCAAATCATCATTATGAATCGAGTCTATCTCATTCCTTGGGTAAATTCCTATTGAAAAAATTAACAAATGGGCGCCATATTCATTTCTTGACTTGCCGTAAACCTTATTTAGAAAGCGCTTTATTTATGATTTATATCGGATCATACTCATTTTTTGTTCTGCTTCAAAATTGGTGGGATTCCTCAATTTTAGTCGTGAAACAATAAAACAGACATGATAACAAATATTCAAGATATACCTTTGGACGGATCTCTTATAGGATTCAGGTATGGCAGAGCACCATCACAGGAGGTGATACTTGAATATGAGAAATTCTGCTGCGCCGATTAAATCATCAGCCCCATTGAATAAAAGAATGAGACCCAAGGGAGATTTGAGAACGTACTTTCAGGAACTCAAGAGAGATATCATTAGGGACCGCATACTATACTATCTGCTTATTCCATTTCTAGTATGGTTCTTAGTCTTTAAGTATCTTCCGATGTGGGGAATCCAGATTGCCTTCAAAGACTTCAGCTTATTTAGAGGAATAGGAGGCAGCGAATGGGTTGGATTTGAGCACATTAGAGAGTTTATTGGCAGCGAGTACTTCCTAAGAGTATTTAAGAATACGGTCATTATAAGTTTGTATGGACTTTTGATTTGCTTTCCGGCCCAGATTATTCTAGCTATTATGATTAGCGAGGTTACTAGAGAACGATTTAAGAAAGTGGTGCAAACGCTTACATATTTACCGCACTTTATATCCGCAGTTGTCATTGCCGGGATCGTAACAACCTTCCTTGCGCCGGACAACGGCTTGATTAACCTCCTCCTAGAAAAGCTGGGTATGGAGAAGATTTACTTCTTGACTGATCCAAATTATTTCCGGGGCATCTATACTACGATGAATCTGTGGAAAGAAACTGGATTTGCTTCTATCGTCTTTATCGCAGCTATCGCGGGTATAGATACGCAGCTCTATGAAGCGGCAAAGATGGACGGAGCCAATAAATTCAAACAGATTATGCATGTTACACTACCGGGGATCCTACCCACGATTGTAGTGATGTTCATTATGAAGATCGGGAGCCTGCTGAGTGTCGGATATGAGACGATCATTCTCCTCTATCAGCCGGCAACTTATGAGACAGCGGATGTCATTAGTACCTATGTCTATCGTTCCGGACTCATTGATGGAAGATATGACTTCGCGACAGCTGTAGGATTGTTCAACTCCATCGTAGCTCTAATTTTGGTCGTTTCAGCGAATAAGCTTAGTAAAAAAGTAACTGACGCAGGTTTATGGTAGGTGATAAGTATGATTGAGTCCAGAGGAGAGAAGATATTTAAGATTATCAACAATTTCCTGTTAGCTCTTATGGCCATGGCGGCGCTGTATCCCTTTTTATATGTGTTATCCGCCTCAGTAAGTAAGCCGTATAACGTGATTACCGGCAAGGTGCTTCTATTTCCTAAGGGATTTACCTTTGATGCGTATAAGGAGGTTTTGGGCAATCCGGACATCTGGTTAGCTTATGGCAACACGATATTCTACACTTTGGCAGGAACCGCGGTATCGATGATCTTTACGATATGTGGCGCCTACGCCTTGTCCAAGAAGCGTTTGAGAGGAAGAAAATTTTTTACGATATTAGTTACGTTGACGCTCTGGTTTGATGCGGGGATGATTCCTTTCTATCTGACTTTAAGAGATCTCGGGCTAATCAATACGCGGACAGGTATTATTATCGCTTTTGCCTGTAACGCATTTAAGGTAATTCTGCTTCGTACAAGCTTTGAAGGATTGCCGGACGAACTAGAGGAATCGGTGAAGGTGGACGGCGGGAATGATCTGCATGTGCTGCTCAGAGTTTATTTGCCGCTGGTGAAGCCTGGACTCGCGACCGTGGGATTATTCTACGCCATTGAGAGGTGGAACGGATATTTCTGGTCGATGATTCTGCTAACGGACACGAATAAAATTCCACTTCAGGTGTTACTGAAGAAGATGATCGTAGAAAATGATCTGCAATCGGAGTTTACCGCGGCGTTGGACTTTTCTTCGACGATCTCTGCGGAAACGGTGACTTTCGCTACGATTATAGTTTCAATTCTACCTATTGTACTTGTGTATCCTTATATCCAGAAGTTTTTTATAAAAGGTATGTTAGTAGGCGCAGTAAAAGGATAGATATTATATTCTAAATTGGGGTGAAAATCATGAAATTGAAGAAGATTTTGTGTGTTTTAGCGGCAACAACATTATTGGCAGGGGCTCTGGTAGGGTGCTCATCATCCTCATCGCCGAAAGAACAAGAAGAAACTGCACCAGTAGCAGAGGCGGCACAGGATAGTAATCAGAATCCATACTTGGCCTCGGAGAAGCCGCTCAAACTAAAGGTTCATCTGGGAACGAAGGAATCCGGTGTATTAAAAAATGATTGGCCGATCTTTGTTAAGGCAGCAGAGATGACGAATGTTACATTGGAGGGCACATTGCCGAATACGGTGTCTGATTTCACAGAAACATTCAGTGTCGTCATGGCATCGAATCAGCTTCCTGATATTATGCAAGCGCTATCTAGCGATTTTTTGAAGTTTGGTCCGGAAGGAGCCTTCCTGCCACTGAATGATTTGATTGACGGACATGCTCCTCATCTGAAGAAATTTTTAGAAGAAAATCCAGACGTAAGGAGCGCGGCTTCGGATATAGACGGTAAGATCTGGTTCATTCCATTTGTCCAGGATGGAGAGGCAGAGAAGGGTTGGTTCATCCGTAAAGACTGGTTAGACAAGTTAGGGTTGGAAGAGCCGAAGAATGTTGATGAACTGCATGATGTGCTAACCGCATTCGTGAATGATGACCCGAATGGCAATAACAAAAAGGACGAGGTCGGGTTCTTCCACAGAAATACTTCCCTCGGTATTGAAGGCCTTATGGCACTCTGGAACGGATATCCTGGCTATCGGGTATTTGATGGCAAAGTGATATACGGGCCTCTGGAGAATGAATATGGCGTTGCCATGGAGAACTTGGCGCAATGGTATAAGGAAGGACTCATTGATAAGGAGATCTTCACTCGCGGAGGCAAGGCGAGAGACATTCTGCTTGCTGACAACGTTGGTGGTTTGACCCATGACTTCTTTGCTTCAACAGGTAATTACAACGAACAACTGGAGGGTAAGATCGACGGATTCCAATTTAATCCGATGCTTCCACCGGCGGACGTGGACGGCAAGGTGAAGGAGCCTTCTAAGCGGGATCGCGCTAGAAACTTCGGTTGGGGAATCTCCTACAGCAATCCTGATCCGGTAGCTACGATTAAATACTTTGACTTCTGGTTCACAGAAGAAGGCAGACGAATGGCCAACTTCGGTATTGAGGGCGATACGTTTACAATGGTTGACGGCAAACCGATCTTCACCGATAAAGTAATGAAGTCCGATAAAGCGCCAGTTGATGTGATTCGTGAGACAGGAGCTCAATCTAGCTTCGGCTTCCAGCAAGATTACTTCTACGAAGAGCAGTGGACATTGCCTCTGGCCAAGGAAGGCATCAATGCTTATAAAGAACAGCAAGTATTCATGGATAAGTTCCCTGTTCTGAAGTTTACTTCGGAAGAGCAAAAGGAAATTCAGAAAATTTCTCCTAAGATCGATACTTATATTGCCGAGACAACCCAGCAGTGGATTCTGGGCGCGAAGCCAGTGGATCATACGGCCTTCGTTAAAGAGCTTGAGAAGCTGGATGCACGTCGTCTCGTAGAAATCAATCAGACCGCATATGATCGGTATGTCGAAGAGATGAAAGAAAAATAGACAAGCGCGGGTAGGCTGTAGAGACATATTCTACAGCCTATTTAAGGAGAAACAAAGATGAATATACAAGCTTTGTTGAAAGAGCCGATATCTACTCGGCAGTTGCTAAGCAATCTGCGATCCCGATTAGAGCCGATGACAACCAAAAGTGCGTACATTTTTGAGCACATGCCGGAGCTTGTACGAGAGACGATCACCAACGCCGAGGAGGCTTATTGGGGATTTCTTAAACTTCCAGGTACGGGAGGAGTGCGGGAATTCATAGGCAATCCCCCTGACTGGCTGGAGATTAGACATAATGACCATGAATTTCTCTGGCAGCTCAATCGCATGACGCATTGGCAGGATTTATTAGAGGCGTATTCCCTAACAAAGGATGAGAAATACGGGCGCAAAGTCATTGAAGAGATGCTGGATTGGATCGGGACGGTTGAGATTCATGATGAGCTGATTGACTACCCACTCCGTTATTTTGAGGAATGCCATCCTTTGCGGGCATTAGAGCTGGGCATCCGAAGCTATAAGACTTGGCCACTAGTACTGGAACATCTGGGACATACAGAGTTGTTTACTGAGGCTGTATTAGAGCAGTATTTAGGGGCTATCTACATGCAGACCAAGATCCTGCGCAAGGTGTCGCCGCTGCTTTGGCCCAAGGCGGATCATAACCATTTTCTGATGGAATGTCTCGGTATACTGACAACCGCATTATATTTCCCGGAGCTGCGCGAAGCGGAGGAATGGAGGGCCTTTGCCATTGAGGGAATCGAGCGATGCTGTATTGCTCAACTGACAGAGGACGGCGGCCAGATTGAAGGCTGTCCTTCATATCATAACGGCTGTATGTTCTGGTTCGGGCTCGCAGTTGTGCTGGCCAAGCGTTTCCATTTTCAGTTCTCAGATCAGTATATGAGGCTGTTCCGCAAGAACCTCGACTACTCTATTTATTCCTTGCGTCCTACAGGAAAATGTGTGCCCGTAGGCGATTCGCATGCCAATAATCTGGCCGCGATGGGGGCGGTTTATGGCTACATGGCCTTGGATGATTTAACATGGCTAGGGCTGGCCACTAATTTGATCGATACTCAGGAGGTTCTGCACGAGGCTAGCAAGCATGCTTGGCGTGCATTAGATGTACAGCAGTTATACGAGGATTTGCAGTCGCTCCAAGACAAGCATTATGAGTGTGATAAAGCGACAACCTTTTGGAACCGGACGCTCCATCAGGCAATTATTCGCAGCGGCTGGGATTCCAAGTCGATGAGCTTTCTGTTCACATGCAGAAGCCCGATTCAAAATGCCCATGCCCATATCGATCTTATGAGCTTTGATTTCACTGCACTGGGAAAAGATATGATTTGCGATCCGGGCATTTTTTGTTATCGGGAGGATGAGGATCGTAAGCAATTCAAAAGCGCCAGTTACCACTCTACTCTGCTGATAGATGGGAGAGATCATTTTGAATATATAAGCTCATTTCAATTTGGTCCCCAGAAGGTTGGAGCGGTTTACAATGTGGAAGATCGGGGCTTCTACCAAATCGCAAGCGCTTACCATATGAATTATGAGCCGATTGTGCATCATCGTCATATGGCCTTGGTAGATAATCAGTTCATTGTGATTATTGATCGTGTCACAGGGTTAGAGCATAACAAGGTTCAGCGCTACTTTCATCTGGATTATACAGAAGTAGAGGCAGCGCCGGAGGGTGCCATCGCTACGAGTGAGATAGCGAATCTTGCTATATACACGTATCCCCAAGAGGAAGTGGGGCTTCTACCGGGAAGATTGTCCGATGTGAATGATATCGCCAGGGAAGCTACTAGAGTTTGCTTCCAGGGAACTTACAACGGTACGGTTGCCTTGTTGACTGTATTGGTCCCTTATCAGGGCGATCATGTACCGGCTGTAAATATTGAGCCAGTGGGTAATGGCTGCTATGCGTTCAACTATGGCAGACGTTATCATATTGAGATTACGGACAACGATATGACCATTAGTAAACCAGTATAGGGAGGGTAAATGAGGATGAGTTCGCAAAGAAAGATTTTTCGATGTACAAGTCTTTTGTTAAGTATTGTCTTAGGGCTGAGTGGAATCTTGGGTGTATTCCCAGCCCATGCAGCCTCTTCAATCCAGGTGTACTTATGTCAGGATTTTGAGGATTACACCCAGACAGGTGCTCCGCCGAGCGGGTTTGAAATGACAGGCATCACCGACGTCAAGAAATCAAGCGGTGCGTTAAATGATGAATATACGGCCCCTAATGGGACTAGCGTATCGCTTCGGATCAACGAATCTGTAGCGGATCAACCTGATGTAGGCCTCGCCAAGCGCTTTGGCACGGAAGACTTAACAGGCGAACTCATTCTTGATTTTGATATTAAGCTGCTAGATTCCAATGGAAGCCGATTTTTCGAAATAAAAGACAGCGGTAATAAAGGCATTACGCTCGGAAGCATAGGGCCTGATGGCATCTTAAAAGTGGAAGGCAACAAAATACCGTTGAATACGGGCGAGTGGCACCGGCTTTCCTTTGCGATCAACTATCAGTCTGCTATGCAGACCGTATCTGTCTATGTAGACGGAGTTAAAAAGATAGATTCGATCACCTTGAAGAACACCAGCAACGCAGCGGGGATTAATTACGTACGCGTTCGGGCCAAACGAAGCTTGCCAGCGGATCTCACGACAGATGTCACCGGTAATAAGAACTTCACAACATTGCTGGATAATATGAGGGTATATGGCGGTACTGAGCTGAAGACGATGGAAGAACTGCAGGAACTGAATGTACCGGAATCGTTAATGGATTTTGATAATGACCTAGGTATTTCCGTTACAAATCGCTTGGCGGGGGCTTTGGCTATGGTTGTGAACAGCCCCAATGTGCTGAAGGATAATGTAAAGAACATGAATGCGATTAGCGTACAGAATGTACCGCGGAAGGTTGAGGGAGAAGTTCTGGTACCGCTTCGTTTTGCAGGTCAATTTTTCGGGGTGGATGTAGAGATCAGTGAGGAAATAGCCAACTCCCATCCGCATATTCAGTTTACTTCCGACGATGTGCTGGTTCCCTTAGATCTGGCAGGAGCTCTTCTTCATAAACAAGTGTACACAGATTATAAAGGCAGAGGGCTTATCGTTATCGGCGATCAGGCTAAACCGTTTGACGATGCGCTAGATAAGGTGGATGAGAGCATCAAGCCTCAGAATAATGAGAAGTTCTTTATTGAGGAAGCTATCAAAGAGATCGTCTACGATAGACCAACCGGAGAGGAAGCCATCGCTCAGTTGCTGAGCAACAATGCGTCTCACCCAAGAGTCCTGGCTACTTCTTCCGACTTTGCCCGGGTGAAGTCGCTGGTTCAGTCTGGAGAGGCTACGATCAACAAGTGGTATCAGGATATTCAGAAGCAGGGCGAGAAGCATCTGAATATGGCCTTGCCTACGGATGATCTTCCGGATGGCCGTCGAATGATTGGCTCACGGCAGGTAGGACCGCTCGTGATTAATCTGGGGATGCTCTATCATCTTAGCGATGATGCGGTGAAGAAGGAGCAATATAAGCAGCGGATCTGGGATGAAGTCTACACGGTGTCGCAGTTCCCAAACTGGAATGAAGAGAATGAATTTCTGAATACGGCAGAGTTCATGGAAGGCCTGGCTATTGCTTATGACTGGCTGTATGACGAATGGACTCCAGAGCAGAGACTGATTCTTGAGGATGCGATGATTCAGAAGGGCCTTGTTAAAACATTGGAGGCTTATAATAAAAATATATGGTGGATTCATACGTATCCAAGAACGAATAACTGGAATGCGGTATGTAATGGAGCCTCAATTCTTACTCTAATGGCCATCGGCGACCTGGATAAGGAAATCCTCCTGCCATCCAAAGAGAAGGTAACGATGCAGCAATTTGGTGGCAAGATATTGGATACCGCCTTCAACGCGCTGGAAGACTTTATTCTATTGGAATTTACACCTGACGGAGCATGGGCGGAGGGGCCGAGCTACTGGAAATACACTTTAGAGTATATTGTTCGGTTTATTTCTTCTCTGGAGACTTCATTAGGGACAAGCTATGGTTATGACCAGACTCCAGGGTTGAACAAGACCGCATATTTTCCAACCTACTTGAGTGGAGCAGTAGGCGCACTGAACTATGGCGATGCGTCGAGCAACAAGGTAATGTCCGCTGAAGAGCTGTGGATCGCGAAGAAATACGGGGATCGATTGTTAGCCTCTGTTCATCTGGATAACAAGATCAAATTCAGGAATGCTGGTTCTGAATTTGAGATGCTATGGTATGACCCTGCTCTTTATATCCCTGGACAAACGCTAGATTTGGATCAATATTTTAGCGGAACAGAAGTAGCCACATTCAGAAGCAAATGGGAAGATCCCAATTCAAGTTTCTTAGGCTTCAAAGCAGGCAATAACGTAGTCAGCCACGGGCACTACGACCTGGGCAGCTTCGTATTTGAGTCCTTGGGGCAGCAATGGGCGATTGATCTAGGCAAGGACGATTATAATCTGCCGGGCTATTCAAATTATGACAAGGAACGCTTAACGTACTACCGCTTGAATCCAGAGGGGCATAACACATTGGTGATCAACCCTGATGGAGGCGCACAGCAGAACATTAAGGCATTCTCCAAGATCGAGAAGGTGGAGAGCAAGCCGTCTGGCGGATTTGCAATTGCTAATTTGACAGAGGCATATGACAGGTATGTGACTCAAGCGAAGCGGGGTGTGATGCTCGCCTCAAACCGGACGAGGGCTACGATCCAAGATGAAGTATCATTCTCGAATCCTTCAACAGCATATTGGTTCATGCATACAGAAGCTGACATTCAAGTCAGTGCTGATGGCAAGTCAGCGATCTTCAGCAAGGGCGGAGAGAAGCTCTGGGTTGGACTGGATGGTGATGCCCGCAACGAAGCAGGCGAGCCTATTGCTGTGCGGTTTGATGTGATGGATGCAAAACCGCTGCCGCAATCTCCTAACCCTTCTAAGCAGAACCAGAATATCGGGATTCGCAAACTGTTTATGAAGCTGGATCAAGTCAAGGAAATGAGACTGACGGTAACGATGGTACCCATCGTTGGTTCCATAGAGGATACAGACCTGACCGTTAACAGCATTCCGCTAGATAACTGGAGCATTTCAGACGGTGAACTCATCATTCCTGTTATTCAAAGCGTCAGCATAGACGGGGTACCGTTAGCCGATTTCAATGGGCAGAAATTCAGTTATGATATTCAACTGCCGCTTGATCATACGGACGTACCGGTTCTGGAATTTACGCATGATCAGACACTGAATAATGTTCAGATTATCTCTGCTGATGAGGTTCCGGGTATAACGAAGCTGATCGTATCTTCACTGCAAAATCCGGAAATCAAGAGTATTTATTTCTTCAATTACAAGTTAATGCCTCTGAACGGAGAAGAGGAGCGGTTGAATGAGCTCTCTATAACAGGTGTCTCTGCAAGCGCCTCACAGGATGATCAAGGAAATACTGAGGATAAAGCGCTTGACGGTGATCTGAATACTTATTGGGGGGCAGAAGGCGATCAGTGGATTATGCTTGATCTTGGCGAAGCGAAGACAGTCAATAGTGTTGGAATTGCGTTTATTCGCGGAAATGAGCGTAGCTTCAAATATGATATCGAAACCTCGCTGGATGGGCAGACCTGGTATAGGGCCTATTCCGGCCAGAGCAGTGGGGAAAGCTTGGATATCGAGAAGACGTATGTAAGACAACATGAAGCCCAGTATATCCGCATCACCGGGCATGGGAACAGTGTGAATCAATGGAACTCCTATGCCGAAATTCGTATCTACCAGCTTCAGCCTCAAGAATAGAGTTAAAGAAATTCCGGGTTCCAACACCTTCAAATAGAATCGATCCAAGCTCTAGACGAGTGGATGATTCTTTTGAAGGTGTTTTTTTACGCTATCGATAGATTTATATTCCGTATTTAAGAATAATATGGAGAACCACAACATCATCGGATTGATTGGTGTAGGAATGCTTTTTGTCGGCACGAAAACTTATTGAATCATATGGGTTCAAGTGATAGGGTTCATCATTAACGGTGATTGTAATTCCTCCCGACATCACGGTGACAATCTCAGTTGTATTAAAATGATGTTGTTCCGGGTAGTAGGTGCTGTTGGGCTGCAAATAAGCCCGGCACATCTCAATTTCATCACTTGCATTTTGGAAAATCGGTTCCACGACCCAAGTTTTATCATCCCCGGCGATTCTTAATCCTTCCCCAGCCCGCGACAGGCTCACACTGTTTCCGGTTGAGAACAACGCCATGAGAGGAATGGACAAGCTTTTTGAAATTTTCCATAGCATACCTAGCGTTGGATTCGTCTCTCCTCGTTCAATATTTCCGAGCGTCAGCTTGCTGACGCCTGACAGCTCCGCTAAATCACCAAGACTCATATTCCGCTCTTTGCGAAGCTTCTTTAACACGGCTCCAACCTGTAATACAACTTGTTTTGGATCATCGGCTTCCATGGCATTTTACCCTCTCTTTTTAATGACAATTACATCAAGGATTAGTATATCATAGCGTTAAATTAAGGTATTAAAGTAAATTATACTATACTTTTTTAGCTGGACAAATTTCAGATTTATATATTATAATGTGCAAATGAATATATTTTATATATTATAATTTACTTTTTGTAACATAGATTGGAGAAGATACATCATGAGTAAGTCAAATCAAAATAGCCGTATGCAGCATATTCAATCGGAACCCAAGACTGCTGCATGGGCAGTCATTATTGGAATTCTGTTTATAGCTGCCAATTTGCGAGCTCCCTTAACTTCGGTGGGTCCGTTAATAGGACTTATTCGTGATCATATGCATATTTCAAACACCTTGGCCGGAATGATTACTACATTGCCTTTGCTCGCCTTTGCCATTTTTTCGCCTTTCGTACCCCGTTTAGGGCGTAAGCTAGGGATTGAACCAATGGTACTGGTTTCTGTTATTTTCCTGACGATCGGCATTATGTTACGCTCATTGTCGGGAATGACTACCCTTTATCTCGGTACCGCTATTCTGGGCTTGTCTATAGCCGTCTGCAACGTATTGCTGCCTAGTCTGATTAAGAGGGAGTTCCCTCAACGAATGGGTCTGATGACAGGTTTGTATTCCATTTCTATGAACTTGTTCGGAGCCGCCGCTTCCGGAATTAGTATTCCGCTGGCAACCGGATTGGGATTAGGCTGGCAGGGAGCCCTAGGGGTATGGGGCATTTTAAGCTTTATCTCTATTTTGTGCTGGCTGCCTCACCTGAAACGCCGCACTACAGGAGCGGTCGCTACGCAGAGCCAGGCGTCGGGGAAGCATGTGAATTTATGGCGTTCTGCGCTGGCATGGCAAGTGACGATGTTCATGGGACTACAATCGATGGTATTCTATGTCATCATTGCCTGGTTACCTGAGATATTGAAGCAGCAAGGTATATCTGCAAATCAATCCGGCCTGCTACTCTCCGTGATGCAGCTTGCGTTGCTTCCATTTACATTCATAGTTCCGGTTATCGCCGGGCGTATGCGCAATCAGCGCTTGTTAGTTACATTTACGTTCGGACTGCTGCTGTCCGGAACACTTGGCCTGCTATATGGCAGCTCCGGCTTGATTGTTTTATGGATGATCATACTTGGCATCGGGGGCGGCTTCTCTTTTGGACTGTCGATGATGTTCTTCGGCTTGCGAACGGAGAATGCCCATCAAGCAGCAGAACTGTCCGGGATGGCTCAATCTGTCGGATATTTGCTTGCCGCAATCGGTCCGACAATGTTCGGTT
Source organism: Paenibacillus lutimineralis (assembly GCF_003991425.1). Taxonomy (NCBI): domain Bacteria; kingdom Bacillati; phylum Bacillota; class Bacilli; order Caryophanales; family Paenibacillaceae; genus Paenibacillus; species Paenibacillus lutimineralis. The sequence continues at coordinate 6,233,805 of NZ_CP034346.1, read as the reverse complement.
ATTTGCATGATATTACCGGAGGTTGGACGCTCCCCTTATGGATACTGGTCGGCGCATCCGTTCTGCTCTTTATTTTTGGTCTTGGTGCGGGTAGAGATCGTTATGTAAGCACCGGTAAATAGACGAACCTAGGAACGTTAATATAACATTGAACACACAGAAAAGCCCCTTCTGCTTTTGATTAAGCAGAAGGGGCGCTGCATTATTCCTTCCCCTAATGATGTGTCCACTCCTCTAAAAAATCCATTGCCTTTAACCGTAGAAGCCAGGTTTGTTCCATAATTTCTAACATGTTGCGCTCGTTGCGGCTTCTAGGGCGATTAGGGAATCGAGTGGCATGCCAAGCTTCACGAGGTAATCGATACAAGGAGGCAATCCATTTACGTTCAGTCTGGTTTAAAGGATGGAGCTCTTCGTACCCTTTTAAGAACGAATATATAAAAACGGGGTTAAATTGAGTCGTATTCGTGAGGGCAGCTGCTATGTCAATATACATGGAGCCTACCTTAATACGGTCCCAATCGATGATGAACAACTGGCCGTCGTCTGAAATTATGACGTTATACGAAGTAATATCGTTGTGTATCAATACGGGACGAATTCTTTCCTTCCTCAAAAGGTTTACAATCTCTGGCCTTTTTAACTCGGCCCAGGATCGATCTGAAAATCGGTTACAGGATTTCCCGAACTTTTTATACCACCTACGGATCTTTATATCGGTTTGGTATGCTTTCATCATTTGTCTTCGAAAGAGACGGTCATGGCTTTTCCATAATTCGATATGATCATAAAAAGGGGCTTTTTTAGAAAGGAAATGGCTGGATGTTATATGCAAGGAGGCAAGAGCCTGGCCAAGTTTTTCGTAATCCTCTTGGTTTTCTAATTTTCTCCCCTTTATCCATGGGGTTACGTAGTAGGGTCTTCCTTTGTGTAGAGTCCACAACTTTCCGGAAGTGCACGTAAGCCATTTAGGCATGCAACTGAATCCGTTGTCCATCAAGAGTTGTATATAGTTTGCAGTTGTTTTCATTTGATCGACTGTACTCGAGTGGAGTGATAAACTCCGAAAAAAAGGTTTAACAGCATAGGCTTCGCTTTTCGTCTGTACTCGGATGACGGCATTTTTTCGGTAAAAGGAAGCGACCGTGTTTGAGCTCAATGGAACCAGGCCGAAGCGGTGGACAACTCTACGTATTCGGGTTTTGGGATAGGAATTTGCCATGGGGTAACCTCGCTTCTTTCGAGTGAAATGTGGAGAGCTATAAGCTAAGTTATTCAGTGAGAGGGAATAATGTATGGCCTAACGTCTAAGAGTCCTTTTCATTCTCAACAAAGTCTATGCATTCCATCGACCCCAGGCTATAATTTTCTGTATTGGGGGGAGAACGATATGCCGTATAACATATTGTTGATTGAGGACGATATTGAAATCATTGAAATGCTGAGAAATTACTTGACCAAAGAAGGGTACGACGTTTCGGCGGCGTTTAACGGTCTGGACGGAATTACTCTGTTTCGGCAAAGCGTTTTCGATATCGTTGTAGTTGATATTATGATGCCGAAGTTAGATGGTATCGAGGTGATTAAGCTGATCCGGGAAAATAGCTCGGTGCCGATCCTTATTATGTCAGCGAAGGACAGCGACGTCGATAAGGCGATCGGGCTCGGATTCGGTGCCGATGATTACATAGCGAAGCCATTTTCTCTTATTGAAATTTCTGCCCGGATCAAAGCGTCAATTCGCCGGGCTACGACATATTCCAATCCCAGATTGGCTGCTGCAGATCAGGCTTCTTCCGCGTCTAAAGTGCTGATTTTCGGCGAGCTTCACATTGACCTGGACAATTATTCGGCTTCGAAGCATGGCAATGATCTGAAGCTGACGGCCAAAGAATTCGAAATCCTGAAGCTGTTCGCTACGAACCCGAATCGTGTGTTCACGAAGGCCCAACTGTACGGATTTATATGGAACGACGAATATTACGGCGACGAGAATGTGATTAACGTTCACATTCGCCGCTTGCGTGAGAAGATCGAAGACCAGCCGTCTGAGCCCCATTATATCAAGACACTGTGGGGCATCGGTTACAAGTGGGAAGGACAATGATATGGTGATCGTGTTAGCATTGCTCGTCGTTATTTTGATGGTAGTGGTTGCGATCCAGTATCGAGCTTATCGAGCGAGAAGCGCCAATCTGGTGCAGATCCACAATCGGTTGCAAGAAATTATCGCAGGCAGAACAAGCGAGAAGCTGCTCATTTTTACAGACGACCGCGCATTGATCCCTGTCTTGATTGAAATCAATCATTTACTGGAGCACAACCAACAGACGGTGGCGGAGTTCCTGAAGATGGAGCAATCGATGCGGAAAATGATCTCGAACATTTCGCACGATTTAAAAACGCCGCTTACCGTCGTGCTTGGTTATATTGAGACGATCAATCTGGACCCGAACATGGACTTGGAAGAAAGAAAAGTTCTGCTGTCGAAAGTTCATGCTAAGGCAAACGAGGTGCTGGATCTGATTCGCCAGTTTTTTGATTTGGCGAGACTTGAGTCGGGGGACAAGCTGATCCCGCTCTCCCGGATCCATATGAACGATATTTGCGGGAAAAACATGCTGAACTTCTACGATACGCTGACGGTCAAAGGCTTCGAAGTCGCCATCGAGATCCCGGATAAACCGCTGCTAGCGTGGGGTAACGAGGAAGCCCTGGACCGTGTCCTTAACAATCTAATCTCCAATGCAATTGGGCACGGCGGGGAGGGAATGGCCGTCGGATTAACATTGCGGGGCGATGATGAGTTTGTATACGTGGATGTATGGGATCGGGGCAAAGGGATTGACGAGCTGCATCAGGATCGGGTGTTCGAACGGATGTATACGCTGGAGGACTCACGCAACAAATCTTATCAGGGTAGCGGTCTCGGACTGACAATTACGAAAAGGCTGGTCGAAGCACAAGAAGGAACGATCCATATCCATAGCAAACCTTATGAAAAGACGGTGTTTACCGTTAGACTGAAACGAATTGCTTTTGCAGCTTAAGAAACTTGTAAGAATCGGGTAAGAAAAAAGCCAAATTCGATGCTTACAATTAAGTTGTAAAGAACGAAGGAGGTATGGAACGACAATGACGCATATCGTAAGAACCAAGCAACTGACTCGAGCCTATAAGGGTAAGGAAGTTGTTTCGAACGTTAATTTGAACATTAAGCAAGGCGAAATATATGGCATGCTTGGCCCGAACGGGGCGGGCAAGACAACAGTTATGAAGATGATCACCAACCTAGTGAAGCCGACGGCAGGTGAGATTGAAGTTTTCGGCGAGCGGCTGACAGATAAGTCGTACCGGCAGCTGGGGAGGATGGGCACAATTATCGAGACTCCGGTTTTTTATGACAAGCTGACGGCCCGCGACAATTTAGATCTGCATTGTGAATATATGGGCTACCATAACAAAAAGTCGATCGACGAGGCGCTCGAACTGGTGAATTTGAAGGGGATCGACAATAAATCAGTTAAGGACTTCTCACTAGGCATGAAGCAGCGGCTTGGTATCGCGCGGGCGATCGTCACGAAGCCAGAATTGCTTATACTGGATGAGCCGATTAACGGTCTCGACCCATTAGGTATTAAAGAACTTCGCGAGCTGTTCAAAATGCTGGGCAAGGAATATGGGATCACGATGCTTATTTCCAGCCACATTCTTGGGGAAATTGAGTTGATTGCCGATACGGTTGCTGTTATGAATAACGGCAAGCTGCTTCAGGAGGTTTCGATGGAACATATCGCCAAGCAAACTACGGAATACATCGAAATTACTACAGGCGAAAGCAACAAAGCGGCTTATGTGCTTGAACACTATTTGCAAATATCCAATGTTCGCGTTACCGACGAAGGTCAAATCCGCATTTATGACAGCAACATTCCGCAAAGCGAGATAATGAAGACTCTGGTGATGCATGATGTGACTATCGAATCGGTCCATAAGAAGAAAGGGTCACTTGAGGATTACTTCCTATCTATTCTGAATGGGGGTGGCATCGTTGCTTAAGCTTATGAAGCTAGAAATGCGTAAATTTCGCATAGGGTCTTATATTCGGGCGGCAATGATCGCCAACATTATAATGATAGGTTTTATATGCTTAGTTAGCCTTGTTGAAGATGGGATGCTTGATGAGGTGCCTCAGGGGATGCCTTTTACGGACTATAATATGGCGTTCTATGTCATCGATACGCTTGTTCGTGCGACATATATTGTGTTCGCGTCGGTTCTTATTTCGCGGATTGTCATTGACGAGTTCCGTAACAAATCGATCACGGTGTTATTCATGTACCCAATCAATCGTAAAAAGCTTATAGCGGCTAAGCTGCTTGTTGTAATGCTATTTACGTTCGTCGCAGTTATTGTAGGCAATCTAATTGTTGGTATAGGCTTCTATATAGTGAATCTGTACGCATCTATTATTCCAGAGCCGATCACATGGTCTCTTGCAGCCAAAGAGCTATTGAAGGTCACCATGGGCGCGCTGGCGACCAGCTTCTTGAGCTTGATCCCACTGTACTTCGGTATGCGCAAGCATTCTGGCCCTGCTACTATCGTATCGTCGCTCATTGTCGTCGCAATCGTCTGCCAGAACGTCGACGGATTCACCTTATACTCCATCATTGCGGTTCCGATTGGTATGGCGCTTCTTGGCGCAGCCATCGCATACATGTCGATTCGGAACATTGAGCATGTTGACGTGCTGAATTAGAGGAGATGAGAGGAGAGATCGGGATGGTAAATCAAGTATTGAAATGGATATTGCTACTTTGTGCTGTTTCATTTGCTTTGAATGTACTGCTATATTGGGGATTCGGAAAGCCCGAAATGCTCATCAACCTCTGTGGGAGTGCTGGAATAGGAGCCCTGGTTGGAATCGGGTTACTGTTCAGGAGGAAGAGGCGGTAGCTGTAAGACAAATAAATAGATGATTCTGGTTGTATTACAGCTAGACCCGCCATTTAGAAATTATTTTAGCTTCGCTTACTTAGGAAGCCCTCGTAGAAATAGCTCGATTTGATCCATATAGCCTTTTACGGTAATTTGTCTTGGAGCAAACAGGCTGATAAGCACGGCCCGGAGCTCCGAATCAGCGGTTTTTGTGCTTAGCATGGAATGCTCGGTGTCAGGGAATACGGCGACGGTCAGCAGCTCCGGATTAACGATGTTGCGATAGACTGTCTCCGTTTCCTTCCAATTGACGTGGATATCCTCTTCACCAAGAAGTAGGAGAACTGGTGATTTGAAATTACGGAGATCCTCAGTTGCGTCCGAGAGGAAGTTCTTACTGACAAACGTCCAGTGTTCTTTTGTTATTAAACTTTCTTTACGGGCAATCTCCAGATATTGCTCATAAGGAGCATGATTTTCTAGAAGCTGGTTTACTTGTTTATTATAAGCTTCTTCGTCTTGTATTTCTGCTTCGGAGTAACCAAGCTTTTGCAAATGCTTTTGTGTATAATATTTTCCTTGGCTTAACCAGTTGATAGCGGGGGATAACATAAGACTGAATGCCAGAGGCTCCTTGCCTGCGAGTTTGGGGATGACCCATCCCGCCTGGCTTGCTCCCCATACCCCGATCTGATTCTCATCAATCATGGGTTGCTGTTTGGCCCATGCAATGGCCCGCCTAGCTTCCTCTACACGGTCATCCATGCTCTGATCGAGCCAGTTGCCTTCGGATCCATTAATGCCTCTTTTGTTAAGAGATAAGGAGGCGTAGCCAAGCGAGGCTAGCCGCTCCCACAGCGGCTTATACCCGTCATCATGAGAAGCATTAATCGCTCCGTCACCGTGGATGAACAAGACCAGGCCCAGCTTTCCCTCGTAGTTCTTGGGAAGTACAAATGTTCCTGTCAAATTTCCTTCCGGAGTTGGGATCTCAATAGACTTCTCTACCATGTTGAAACTGTTTTGCTTCAAGATAATAAGTCCTACACCAACTAGTAAACCTAAGATGACAAGTAAGGGAATTAATATTTTTTTCTTCATATCTGCTCTGGAACTCTCCTTCTTTCTTGATCTAATTCCATCTGCATGTAATCCCACCTCGGTTCCTTGATGACCAACTGCCGCATTATACTAGTTCCCTGAGAATGGGTTCTAAAGGATAGCTGCTCGTACAGATGCTTGGCTCTTGGATTTTTCCCGGAGACGTACAAGCTTAGAACATAGAGACTTGGTTCTGTCTGTACAAAATCCTGTACCCGCTGTAATAGCAGTCTTCCAACCCCTTGGCTGCGATGATCCGGATGAACAGCGATGTCTGTGATATAGCATTCTCCGACCTGTGGTCTATGGTCCAATAAGTATAGTCCGATTAGTAATTTTATCAGGTTCCATTTACTAACCTTATTGAAGCATTTGCATGATAGGGTTCTCTGTTTTTGCCCTTGCTTCATATCATGATCCGGCTTGCGTTTGAAGCTGAGAGTTCCGATAACCTTCCCATCTTGCAGGGCGACCAGTCTTTGACTTGCTGGTTCAGAAGGGAAATGCTCCAATAAGTGTTCGAAAAAGAGTGCCAACTCGTCATTCCCCATTTTCATTAGAGTCCGGAATTTATCACCGAATCCATAGACTAGTAATCGGCTGACCTGTTCATTGTATTTGGCCTGCATAGGTTCGATCGATATGAGAGTTGTCATGTTGGCTGGCTCCCTTCCGGATGCGGCTCAAGTAAGGCTTGCAGTTCATAGTGCAGACCGTTAGGGGGGAATAAGGATAAATAAGACTTTTCAATAATAATGACAGGTCCTGCAATAACATAAGACTGTGCTGCAGCATAGACGAAAAATTGCTCGACCACCTGCTCCAGCTCATCATCTTCGTGAATCAACCTCTGCGCAGATAGATAGTTACCTTCCGGTAAGGTGAGCACGCCCGGCCCTTGCGTTTGTGTCTCGGTGTATAGGGTGAGGATATTCGCCTCATTCTCTATATAATAGATATCCGATTCGAACAAATTAGGTAGCTGTGAAGCTCGTTCAGCGAGCGATCTGGCTGTAAGCTTCGTCTGTGCATCTATTTCGAGCCAATGGGATAAATAAGCGGTATCCCGCCATTTTATCCGGTACTCGTCAGACGACAGGATAAATTCCTGCTGCTCCTGCAGAACCTTGGTAATGAACCTCTGAAGTCCTTGAAGGCGCAGCAACTCCGTATTTATTTCCTGCAATGATTGATGAAGAAGCTGTTTGTGCTGATCGGCAGAATAAGAAGTCATGCATTCCTTAATAGACTGTACAGGGACTCCTAATTTGCGGAGCAGTAAAATATGAGCTAGTTGGTAGACCTGATCCATACCGTACATACGATATTGATTGTGGTCCGTGTACGCAGGTGTCAGGACATCCTTCTCTTCGAAATAACGAAGTTGATGGACAGATACATTCATTAGCCGGGCTAACTCGCTAATTGTAATTTCATTATTCATAAGCGTTACTCCTATGGATGGGATGGAATATCTCAACCATACACCTTAGGTCAGACCTAAGGTCAAGAGATTTCTCCACATAGGCGCTGAATCAAGTAGGAAAGAGATATGTGCATCATACGGACAGGTTCTCTCTACCCCGCTGAAAACGGTATAATATATCCAAAGGAGTAAACATTAAGTTATTAGTTAGAGATGATTAAATTCGCTGATGAGCTGTAAATAAAACATTAGTAGGCAAAGGAGAGACCATGACAAAGTTTAAAAAAACGGGATGGAATTTCGATAACAGCTATACAGGATTGTCGGCATCATTCTATACCCGGATTGATCCAACCCCGGTTCGCTCACCGAAGTTAATTGTATTCAATCATCCGTTAGCGTCCTCTCTGGGGCTGGACGCCACGGCGATGCAGGGCGATGAAGGTATAGCGGTACTTGCCGGGAACCGGATTCCTGAGGGAGCTCTACCTATTGCTCAAGCATATGCAGGGCATCAATTTGGATACTTCACTATGCTGGGAGATGGCCGGGCCATACTGTTAGGTGAACAGATCTCACCACAAGGGGAGAGGTTGGATATCCAGCTCAAGGGCCCAGGTAGAACACCTTACTCTCGAGGCGGGGATGGCCGGGCTGCGCTTGGCCCGATGCTGCGTGAATATATCATTAGCGAAGCTATGCATGCGCTAGGTATCCCGACTACCCGTAGTCTGGCCATAGTGGCAACAGGACAACCTGTAACCCGAGAGAAGGAGTATCCTGGTGCTATTCTCACACGCGTAGCCGCTAGTCATATTCGTGTTGGAACATTTCAGTATGCGGCTAATTACGGTACGGTTCAGGATTTGAGGGCGCTAGCCGACTATACGATTGAACGCCATTATCCCTACATAACGGCGAATGCGCCAGAAGATAGGGCGCGCTATCTCATGCTACTTGAGGAGGTCAGTAAGCGGCAAGCTGCACTAATTGCCAAATGGCAGCTCGTTGGCTTCATTCACGGCGTAATGAACACCGATAATATGACGATCAGCGGGGAGACAATCGATTACGGCCCGTGTGCATTTATGGACAGGTATGATCCTGAAACAGTATTTAGTTCCATAGACTCGATGGGCCGCTATGCATATGGCAATCAGCCATATATCGGTGGATGGAATCTGGCGAGATTTGCGGAGACTTTGCTGCCGCTTCTTCATGATGACCAGGAGCTGGCGATTGAATTGGCCCAGGACAGAATGTCCCTCTACATGGACTTTTATCATGAAGATTGGCTTCGGGGAATGAGAGCGAAGCTGGGATTGGCAGACGAGGAAGAGGATGACGAACTATTGGTTAACCGGCTGCTTGAACTCATGAAGGAGTATGGCGAAGATTATACGAATACATTCCGGGCGCTAACCCTGAATGAACTTGAGTGTGCAGAAATGTTCAGATCACCTGAATTTGCGGAGTGGCATCGTCTCTGGAAGGAGCGGATCACGCGTCAGCCGGAATCGGAAATGTCTGCGTATCAATTAATGCGCGCTAGCAACCCCGCCATAATTCCCCGCAATCACCGGGTCGAAGCAGCCCTAGATGCTGCGGAGCAGGGAGATTTGAGTACTATGGAGCGTCTGTTGGCTGTTCTGTCCAACCCTTATGCCTACTCGGATGAGCAGGTGGAATATAGCACTTTGCCTGAGACAACTAAGCCGTACCGCACTTACTGCGGTACCTAATTTATACTGACTTGGCCGCTGCAGAACGGTGAATCTTGATACGATCATGATCACCATTTTGCAGCGGTTTATTATTTAATAGTGTGTGTTCAACCTCTATCAAGGAGCCTGCCGGATGACTTCTATAAAATTCACTGCCACTGCCGATAAAGGCTCATGCTTACGCGTGCAAATAGCGATTGTATTCTTCAGTTGGATCCCCTCGACATATACCCGTGACAGTTCCCCGCGTTCCACATAATCCCTTACGACTAGCGATGATACGAAGTTCGCGCCATATCCGGCGATAACCGCTGTAATTGCCTCATGCAATCCGTTGAACTGCAAAGAAATCGTAGGAGCTGGAACGTTATATGTTCGGCACAGAGACAGTAATCTTTCCCTGGTTGAGCTTCCCTCCTCACGCATGACAAAGGGTTCCTTGATTATTTCGGACAGCGTCACCCGTTGATTCGCATAGCAGTGATTCGGTGCGACGACAAACCATAGCTCATCCTGGAACAGCTCCTCCTTCTGGATCGTGTCTGGATACTCCTCGTCTATTCCGCCATAAATTGCGATGTCCGCCTCAACATTTAACAATTGCTTCAGGGCATCGCTGGAATTCGTTGTCGTAATCATGATCTCTACTTGTTCATACTGCTGCTTGAACTTGGCGAGCCAGGCGGGGATCAGGAAGTGGGCAGGTAAATAGGTTGCGGCAATCCGGATGCTTCCATTCGTACCGTTACGGTATTGCTCCGCGAATTGTTCTATTTGCTGTTCTACAGCGAAGAGCCTCCCAGCAAGCAACGCAAGCTCCTCACCGACATCGGTTAGTGCGATCCCTCTTCCTTGGGGCTTCAACAGGGGAAGCTGCAACTCCTTTTCAAACTTCTTGATCTGAGCTGTGATGGAGGGCTGGCTTATGTTCAGCAATTTCGAAGCTTGGGTTACGCTTCCGGTTGATGCGACTGTATGAAATAAACGCAGGGCATGTAGATTCATCAGACTCTCCTTTCCAACTCATATATTAAGTATATAGGTTATAGATAAACATATATTATATTTATGATTATAGTTTGCGTACAATGAGGTGAGAAGTTAAATCTTTGAAATGGAGAGTGATGAACGTGCATCAAGCGAAGGTATGGGAGGAAGTTGACCAATATATTACGGAGCATTTAATTCCCCATGACCCAATTCTGGAGAGAACACTAGCCGCGAATCGATTGGCTCAGCTGCCTTTGTATGACGTTACTCCAACTCAAGGTAAATTATTGAACCTATTCGTACAAATGAAAGGCGCGAAGCGGATTTTGGAGATTGGTACACTCGGGGCATACAGTACTATTTGGATGGCCAGAGCACTGCCATCTGACGGTAAGATCGTGACGCTCGAGCTTGATCCTTTTCATGCTCAAGTGGCGGAAGCCAATCTCTCTTTTGCTCAATTAAGCCATATGGTTGAATTGAGGGTGGGGGAGGCACTGCAGCAATTGGCCCAGATGGCCGATGAGGGGGTGGAAGCCTTTGATTTCATATTTATTGATGCCGATAAACCGAATAATTCAAAATATTTACAATGGGCGCTTCATTTCTCCCATCCGGGAACGGTCATTATTGGTGACAATGTCATCCGCGATGGTGAGATTATCAATGAACAGAGCGAGGATGATCGTGTGCAGGGCGTCAGACAGTTCTATGATCTGTTGGCGGAAGAGCCTCGAATTACAGCTACAGCGATTCAAACGGTAGGCAGTAAAGGTTATGACGGCTTCATGATGGGGATTGTGCGTTATTAAGGAAACTTTGCAGAGCGAAAATCGGCTTGAATTATTATAACTATAAGGCTTCTGAGAAATCAGAAATCAGATACCTGGTTTGAAAAATAGAAAAATATCGCTTCGTTTGGTAAATCGAGAGTGTCGAGCTCCCATTGCCAAACAGAGGCGGTGTCTTCCATTATGATGAACCATCAAGCGGACCTAAAAAACTTCCAAGCGAATTAAAGCCTGCTTTTCAAGAAATGAATGTATTGAAATAGCACGAATACTCCCGCCCTTTTGGCGGTTTTTTTATTTTCTTTGCGATAAAGTCGGTACGTTGGATTTTCCAGTTGCTATGCAGCAACTGCTTAATTTGATTCATAAACTCGCTCAACAAGCAGAAAGAAACTTTCAAATTGGCTAAAGTGTCAGCTCCATGAATGGCTTGTGTATTTCCCTAATTATTCCAATATTTATTTGCCAATTTCATGCTGCGAAAGTTGAGTTAAGGTAATCATTTGATCTGATTATTTCTTTATCGCTCTTACCCCCCTTACAATCCAGATATACAGACGCATTGCTATGGGCTCACAGCCACGCCCCGTAGCATGTCGTAGCACGATAAAGAAAAGGAGAGGGAGGAGATTTACATAGCAGGCATGGTGGAGGTACAGAATCTGGGGACGATGATCCAGTCCCGCTTTGGGCAAACAGCGGCTATCCGCTTTGATGGTGAACGCTATACAGTTTGTTTCGCGAGCAATGGCGTACCGGCGGTTCTGCAGGAGTTCGATCTGTTGTCTGGCGAACTGCTGTTCCGCGAGTCTATTCCTAATACAGATTGCTGCTGGGGAATGTGCGCGACAGAGAACGGCGATATCTATCTAGGCGGAATCAATGACGGTGTGCTGTATCGTTATTCATCTGATGGATTGATGCCAATCGGTACGAATCCATCGGATCGCTGGGTATGGCAGCTATATAGCACCCATGGCAGAGTATTCGGCGGGACGTATCCGGGAGCTAAAGTGTTTGAGTATAACATCGAGACGGGCGAGTTCCACGACTACGGAATTGTGAAGGAAGGGCAGGATTACGTACGCGGGCTTACAGCCGATGAACAATCGATCTACGCTGGGATCGGGGCTGCCAAGCATGTGGTACGGATCGATCGGACGACCGGTGAGCTGGAGGAGCTGGACCTAGTGGGAGTTAGTGGTTCACAGGGCTTCGTAGACCGCCTTTGGGTGATAGACGGATATTTTTTCGTCTCTTGTAATTATACGGAGGTCCGCGTATTCCGGCTTGATACGCTAGTTCAGGTTGGCGCCTTCCCTTATGACAACATGCTGATTAATTCACGAGTTAGGCACCCGGGGCGAGTCTACTTCAAGCAGGGCAGGAAGTTGTGCTATTGGGACATCGCTGGGGAGAGCTGGAGCGAGACAGAGATTTGTACATTGCCGGAGGGCAGAGTCAAGGCGCTTGAATGGGTTTCTGTGGACGGTGAGCCTGGAGCCGAAAGCGGGACGGAGATATCTAGATCTGACGGGCAACAGGCTGGAACTGAAGAGTCCACACTCGCTTTAGTGACAGTAAATGCTCAGATGGCCCTTATTCGCTTGCTGGATGGTCAGGTGATCATTCGCAGTCTGGACATTGAGCCGCAGCCAATCCTTATCCACTGTCTGGAGACCGGCGATGACGGCAAGCTGTACATTGGGGGGTATCAACGGGGATTTAGCCTGTTCGATCCGGATATCGATGAAATCCAGCACAACTTCGAGCTGTTCCCCCAATCGGAAGGAATGACCTTCTTGGGCGGCGTCGCGTATTTCGGCACGTATACACATGCCCATATGTTCCGCTTTGACCCGATGCGTCCAATCGATTTCGGCACCACATCGGAGCATAATCCGGGATGGATCGGGGAGCTTGGCCATGCGCAGGATCGACCATTTGCCATGACAAGAGGGGGCGGTCGAGTAATTGCCGGCACGGTGCCGGATTATGGGCTGCGCGGCGGAGCACTGGCGATGTATGATCCTGCCGCTGGCCAATGGGAGGTCTACCCGGATATCGTGCCAGAGCATAGCATCCAAGGCGTGGCCTACAAGGACGGCTTGATCTACGGGGGAACTAGTATATGGGGTGGTCTTGGCGCTGCACCTGCTGAGGGTCCTGCCCGGATGTTCATCTGGGATGTGGCCAAGCGGATGAAGCTGGCGGAGTTCGTGCCTGAAATTCCAGATATGGATAGGCCGCCTTGCATGATCGGAGAACTGAGCGCGGGACCTGACGGTCTGATCTGGGGAGCCATCGACGGGACACTATTCGCGATGGACCCGATGACGACCCGAATTGTTAAGAGTAGAGTCTTCTTCCCGAGCGAGTATAAGTACAGCAAGTATCGGCCGATTTATCTCAGATGGGGAGCCGATGGTTACTTATATACGACGCTCGCCAGACGCTTGATTGTGGTGGATCCGGTTACGCTTGAATATATGCAGCTTAGCGATGCGATCGTTGGCAACATGGCGCTTGATCATCATGGACGACTGTATTACGCCCAAAATAAGGAGTTGTACCGGCTTATTCTGCCGGAAAATCCGTTTAGTCTAAATCCAGACAACTAAACAACGAAGAAGGGAGCTCACTCTATGAACCAGCCACCGTTGCTGTCAAGGCCTGAGCTAGTCCGGGGAGTCCGGCGCAGGAGCTCGTGGAAGGACTGGGAATTGTACATGATGTTAATTCCCGGTGCGTTATTCTTCATTTTATTTCGATATTTCCCGATGTGGGGGATCATTATCTCTTTCCAGGATTATAATCCGTTCGGCGGGATCTGGAAGAGCGAATGGGTCGGTCTGCGGCATTTTGCAGCGCTTTTGCAGTATGACGGGTTCTGGCGCATCTTCCGTAACTCGATTGTGCTGAGCATGCTGAATCTTATCTTCTTCTTCCCGATGCCGATTATTCTCGCGCTTATGCTGAATGAGGTCCGTAAAAGGGCTTTTAAGAACACGATTCAGTCCATTATCTATATGCCCCACTTCATATCCTGGGTTGTCGTGGCGGGAATTACTTATCTGCTCTTGGGGACTCAGGGAGGCATCGTTAATGAGTTCATCGTCAAGGTCGGAGGAGAGCCGGTCAATTTCCTAACATCAAATGAATGGTTCCGCACCTTGATCGTCTCGCAGAGTATCTGGAAGGAAGCGGGCTGGGGGACGATTATATTCCTCGCCGCCCTGTCTGGTGTCGACCCTCAGCTCTATGAGGCGGCGGTCGTGGACGGTGCGAACCGCTGGAGACAGATCTGGCATATTACCCTGCCCGCCATCCGCAGCACGATTCTCATCATGCTGATCCTGAGGCTGGGTCATATCCTTGATAACGGATTTGAGCAGATCTTCCTGATGCTGAGCGCAACCACCTATGAGGTCGGCGACGTCTTCGAGACATATGTGTATCGCGAAGGTCTTGTAGGCGGTAATTACAGCTACACGACAGCCGTTGGACTGTTCAAATCGGTGGTCGGCCTAATTATGGTCATGGCGGCCAATCGCCTAGCCAAGCGCTTCGGAGAGGAGGGGGTGTACTAATGCGGCAGCATCGTTTATCGGGGGATATGATATTCAGGGGCATCAATGGATTCCTGTTGATACTGTGCGGCACAGCGACATTATTTCCCTTTCTCTATGTATTAGCCGTATCGTTATCTCCGATGGAGCAGGTGATGCGCGGGGGGCTGATTCTGTGGCCGGAGAAGTTCACCTGGGACTCTTATTCTATGATTTTCTCCAACTCGCATTTCATGCAGGCACTCTGGATGACTATATCGATTACAATCATCGGGACGATTACTAATCTGGCTCTAACCGTATTAATGGCCTATCCGCTCTCGAAGACTCGTCTTAAGGGACGGAGGGTCATCCTGTTTCTCGTCTTGTTCACGATGCTGTTCAGCGGCGGGATGATTCCAGGATACCTGGTGATGAAGTGGCTGGGCCTTCTCAATTCATTCTGGTCGGTCATTATGCCGGGAGCGATCAGCGCGTTCAACCTGATTATTCTCAAGAACTTCTTCCAGGGTATTCCCGAGGCATTGGAGGAATCAGCGCGCATTGACGGATGCAGCCACTTCGGAGTATTGTTGAAAATTGTGTTGCCGCTCTCGATGCCTGCATTGGCTACTTTTACATTATTTTATGCGGTTGGACATTGGAATCAATTCTTCCAGTCGATTATGTATGTGACCAATTCGAGCCTATGGCCGATTCAGGTCATCCTAAGGCAGATGATTATCGAAGGTTCTACCGAGGAATATCAAGCGGCTATTGCCAATGAGAGCCTTCAGGTCATCCCGATGACGATTAAAATGGCGGCGATTGTCGTTGCTACAGTTCCGATTCTTCTCGTCTATCCATTCTTGCAGAAGCATTTCGCCAAGGGTGTGCTGTTGGGTTCGGTCAAGGGATAATTAAGAGCTTTACTTGAAAATGAATGCGCATACATGATTGGCAAGCCGCAGAGTAATCTGCTTTCGATATATACCATTTAAGGAGGGTCAACCAAAGATGAACATGAACTGGAGAAAGGTCGTTAGCTTCACTGTAGTTATGTCCCTGCTGGCGACGATTATCGTCGGCTGCGGGAGCAAGGCCGACAAGAGCGAGGGGGGGAGCGGCGGAAAGGATACGAAGGAACGGCTTAAGATCAGCATGATGTATCCGCTGAATGGAGATGCCCCGAAGAAGGGGGAAGCCTGGAAGTGGATGGAGGATAAGTTTAATGTAGAGCTTGATCTGATGGCGATCCCGGCTAACGGCTATGCCGAGAAGCTGCGGCTGACGGTCGCTTCGGGCGACCTGCCGGACATGATGGTCTGGACGACATACCCGGACCCTGAATTGATCAAATATGTGAAGCAGAATGCTTTTCTGCCGTTCGATGATTTGGTCGGAAATTATAAGAACCTGATGGAGACCCCGCAGCAGGCCTTTGATAATGTGAAGATCGACAAGAAGCTGTATTCGATTCCGCGCACACGTCCGCTTCAGACGAATGCTGTATTGATCCGCAAGGATTGGCTTGACAATCTTGGACTGCCGGTTCCAGTAACGACAGAGGACTTCGCGAATGTGGCACTCAAGTTTACGACGGAGGACCCTGATAAGAATGGCAAGGCGGATACATTCGGTATTGGAGTAGGAGAGAATCTGAGTTTCCTGGAGCAGTTATGGCTTGCTTTTGATGCGGGGAATGGCTGGCGCAAGATGGAGGATGGCACGTTGATGAACTCGGATGTTACGCCGGGGCGCAAAGAGGCGTTGGGCTGGCTGACCGACCTATATAAACAGGGCGCCATCGATAAAGATTTCCCGGTTCTGAAGTATACACAGGTGAATGAGAAATTTATCGCCGGTAAGTCCGGTATTCTGATCGGCGGCGGTATTGCAAATTATGGACAATTCGTTGTGGACATGAAGAAGTTAAATCCGAATGCGGAGATTATAATGATTGATCCGCCTACAGGACCGAGTGGTACGAAGGGCACGCCGCAATCCGCCGGATTCTACGGGCATTGGGTAATCAATGCCAAGACCTCACCGGAGAAGGTGGATAAGATCATGGAGATTCTTGATTGGCAGGCCACCGATGAAGCGCTGGAATTCAAGCGAAAAGGAATAGAAGGTGTGCATCACAAGCTGGAGAACGGTGTTCCTGTAGTGAATGAGCAATATAACGCCGATGGAGTAATCAATCTGATAGCGCATAACAAGTATAATCCTTATTTCACTACACCTGGGGCAACAGAAGAGGTTGCGCAAGCCCAGCTCGATCAATGGAAGAATATTGAGCAGCTTGGTGTTCCTAATCCGGCGGTTGCGGCTTTGACTCTTACGATGCAGGAGAAGATGGCTGATCTTGAGAAATATAGTACAGAGACATTTATCAAGATCGTGACCGGCGGACAGCCGCTTGATTCGTACGACCAATATGTCGAGGAATGGATGAATAAGGGCGGCAAGAAAATGACGGAGGAAGTAAACGAATGGTATAGCCAGCAATAGAGTTGCAATAGGGCGGATTTGCTTATATGTGGGGACTTCAGGTCCCCCATTTTGCTTGTACTGGAGCAGTGCCGACTACGATCCGAGGAAGTGAGCATTCATGAAGCGGTTTTCCGTAAAGCGCAATATCCGCTTGAAGCTGATATTGGCGGCGTGTCTATTATCGATCGTTCCGGTGCTAATTATTAGCATTGGAACGTATACCATAGCGTCGACCAGCTTGCAGCAGGAAGTAGGCCGGGCCAAGCGTGAGACGCTGAAGCAGGTTCAACAGAGAATCGATGATAAGCTCATTGCTTTGAATAAAACAATCCTGCAGCATTTATTCAATCCTTCCTTGGACGAATTTCTAAAATTGGATGATCCATATGTGAATATCAAGCTGTATCAAGAGGCGATAGCCAATCTAAATTCCATCGAGGTTCTGGTCGATAACGTCGATTCGGCAGAGCTGTATTTTGTACGGGAGGATAAAATTCTATCTGTCACGAATGGTCTGAATCCGGCTAATAGCATGGATCCTGAGCTGAAGGCCAGGCTTCGCAGCCGCTCTGCGCCCTATTTCTGGATTGATCGCAAGACGGATAGCAGAATGACGCGTGGTGGTTCGCAGGAGGTTACCTATGTGCGCGAAGTTCCCGTTCGTGGAGATAGTCCGCGCGGTTATATTATAGTCAAGCTGAATGATAGAGCGTTCTTTCAGGTATATAGTGAGATGGACCGGGAAGTAAACAGTGAGATGCTCGTCTTGACGGCGTCGGGCAATATTTTCTCCGATTGGAACAAAAGTCTGCTGCAGGATGATCTCGCCTCCTATTCATTCTTATCGGACATCCATAGGAGCGGGCTGAAGGAGAGCGGCTATACTGAGAAGGTGGATGGGCAGGATATGCTCATTAATTATTGGCAGTCCCCTCATAACGGATGGATCTATGTATCGATCGTACCGGTCAAGGAACTGACGCCTATGTTCGTCCGGATTAAGGAGCTAACGCTGATCTTATGCCTGACGCTTATTGTGGGATGCTTAACGGCTGCATTGCTGCTCTCCAAGCACTTCTACCGTTTGATCAAAAGCATATTGGACTTGATTCGCGGCAGGGTGAACCGGCTCCCGCTCTCGAATGGCAAGCAGGATGAATTTGGTCTCATCCGCCATTATGTTGAAACGCTGCATACAGTTAATGACTCATTGAATGATCAGATTGAGGACTCGAAGCCGTTGCTCGCCGCCGGATTTATGCAGCATGTCCTGACGGAAGCAGTGCCAGTACATGAACTGACCGAGAAGTTCGATTATTATGACCTGCCGCGCATCAGCCCGTTTTATACCGTCATGTGCATTGAGCTGGATGATGTCAGGGGGCAAACGGAGCGAGATATTAACCTGTTCGTGTATGCAGTCAAGAATATTTCTGAAGAAATTCTTGGTGGGGTCGCTAGCGGTACTGTTATCAAAATGCGGGCGGATGTCGTATTACTCATCAATCATAAACCATCGGGGACAGCTGCTTCCAGGAAGACGGAGGTCTTCCAGCTGGCTGAGGAAATCCATACGATGGTAGAGTGTGTATTGAATATAACGGCAACTGTTGGCGTCGGAAGATGCCATGAAGGGCTGAGCAGCATTCGTCACTCGTTCAAGGAGGCGATGGATGCGCTGCAGTATCGCCTTATCCTCGGCAGTGGCAAGGTTATCTATGTGGAGCAGGTGGAACCTAATAGACAGCAGCAAGCCTTTTCTTATCCATCTGAGCTGGAGCAGCAGATGATGCTGCAGGTTAAGCTGGGCAATGAACAGCAACTAGCTGTACTTCTTGATGAGTTCGGCCAAGACTTGCAGCAGCGGGGCGGGATCTCGACGGAGCATGTGCGAATGGCGTTCATGCAGCTCGTATCACGACTGCTGCGCGAGCTGTATGAGCTTGATCCGGACGGTGGACCCTTGCTATTCACGTACAGTCTGTACGAGCGAGTAAATGAGCTGCGGACGATGAGCCAGATGATCGCCTGGCTGAAGGAGGGAGTATTCCCGATCATATCGCGCCATATTATGCTGCGCCGCAAGGACAGCAACCATAAATCGATTGCGACCGTGCAGCAGTATATCGAGCAGCATTATGACGATGATCTGTCACAGCCGATGATGGCCGAGCTGGCAGGCATGCCGCCATCGCATTTCAGCCATATCTTTAAGGAGGAGCTTGGCCTGACGTTCAGCGATTATCTGATCGCTTGCCGGATGGAGAAGGCCAAGGAACTGCTGATATCGACAGATATGAAGGTGGCGGAGATCGCCGAGAAGCTGCGATATAACAATTCGCAGAACTTCATTCGCGTATTCAAGCGAATTCATGGTGCAACTCCTGGGGATTTCAGGGCCTCGTGGGCGGGGCAATCCCCCGTGATCGGCCATCGTGGAAATGGACACATGACAATACCTGGGAAGGGGAGCGGGATGATTGAATAAAGTGGCGTACGATGTAGCAGTATTGGGCGGAGGACCGGCAGGGGTTGCAGCGGCAATGGCGGCAGCTCGCAGCGGAGCGAGCGTGATATTGGTGGAGCGGTATGGTTTTTTAGGGGGAATGTCCACGGCATCTCTGGTCTATCCCTGGATGACTTTTCATACAGCTTCCGGTGAACAGGCTGTTAAGGGGATCGCGCAAGAGATTGTTGACCGCCTCGTCGCCCTTGGAGCATCTCCCGGCCATTTGCGGGATACGATCGGCTTCGTGCATACACTGACTCCATTTTGCCCCGAGACATTTAAATGGTTGGCTTTCCATATGCTGCAGGAAGCGGGGGTGAAGCTTCTGCTGCATTCGTTCGCAGCTGAGGTGCAGATGTCTGACCGACATCTGGAAGGAATCGCTGTATGGAACAAGGGTGGGCGGATGCTGATCAAGGCGCGGGTCTTTGTCGATGCGAGTGGTGATGCGGATATTGCTTATTTAGCCGGAGCGAGCTTTGAGCAGGGGAATGAAGCCGGCAAGGTTCAGCCGATGACGATGAAGTTCCGAATGAAGGGGGTCAGGCTGGATGAAGTGATTGATTATATGAAAAGGCATCCAGAGGAGTTCTACGAGAAATCACTAATTTCAGAGTTGGATCAGCTGCCATTGACAGGCGTGATGGGCTTCTATAGCAAATGGCGTCAGGCTGGGCTACCAATTCAGCGAGACGGCGTCCTGTTCTTCACAGGCCCCGAGCCCGACGAGGTGCTCATTAATGTGTCTCGCGTATCTGGCCTTGATCCGACACAGCCGGAGGAACTGACCGCCGCAGAAATCGAGGGGCGGGAGCAGGTTCAGCTCCTGGAGCAATTCTTCCGCTCGCATATTCCCGGCTTCTCGGCAGCTTATGTGGCTCAGACCGGGGCGCAAATCGGTGTTCGGGAGACCCGCCGGGTGGTCGGTGAATATGTACTGAACGGAGTCGATGTGCTGAGTGCCCGAGCCTTCGAGGATGTCATTGCCCGCAGTGGTTACCCGATCGATATCCATAATCCGGAGGGGAGCGGAGTAACGGCCAATTTCATTAAAGGCGGCGGTGCCTATGACATTCCTTATCGCTCTCTTATCCCTGTACGGGTTGAGAATCTGCTTCTTGCCGGCCGCTGTATCTCGACTACGCATGAGGCACAGGCGACGACCCGTCTGACGCCGAGTTGTATGGCTCTTGGCCAGGCGGCCGGAACGGCAGCGGCGCTGGCGAGTCAGAGCGTTGTCGGGGTGCGGGATATATCCGTGCAGGAGCTGCAGCGGAAGCTGCTCGAGTCGGGAGCAGAATTAGGTTGCTGTGAGTCCCTTGAGCCCCTGCTGCCCTAAATTGTAAAGAAACTAGGTATCGTTATTTGCGTCAAAAGGAGCAATTTATAAACCTAACGAAACTGGGTATCGCTATTGGAGCAGATAAGGGGCTAAATGGCAGATTTTTAACCAAATAGCGATATGGTGTTTCGTTAGATTTGAGTTGGTGCTGGTTTCGTGAAAATAACGATATGGAGTTTCGTTAGAGTTCCGAAAGGCTTGCCTCCATTCGCTTGTCACAAATTTATCCCTTTTTCATGGTGATTTGACTACATAACGTCAGTGAGGATTTCGTTTTGTCCTGCCTGGAATGGTATACTTTCTATAATTAGAGTTATTGCCCTGGGAGGTATAAATGATGAGAGACGATCTTATAGCTAAGCTGGACGAGCTGCATGAAGCAGATGAATTCGAAGAAATCGTAAATACCATAATGGAAATCCCTACAAAAGATCGAGATTATGAGCTGACCAGTCATTTAGGCCGTGCAATGAATAATCTGGAGCGGTATGAAGAGGCCGTCGAACAGTTTCTGACCATCGCCGAAGAAGGCCAGGATGACCCTTTGTGGCATTACCGCATAGGACTAGCCTATTATTATCTCGAACAGTATGAGAATGCTCGTAGGGAGTTTGAGATGGCTGACAGATTAGAACCAGGGGATCAGGATACCTTGGAATTCCTGGAGTGGATTGCGAATAAGACTGCTGGAGGATCTGTGCCGGAGTCCCGTGAAGAGTTGGAGGCTGAATCGGAGAGCCATACGGAGGCAAGTCTGGATAAGAGTTCATCTTCCTCACAGAATACCAATATGAACGACTTCTGGGAGGATAGCGAACAGGCGAAGGAGTATATCTCCAAGCCGGTTACGGATGAGCAGATTAGCTCTGTGGAAGAACAACTGGTCTTCAAGCTGCCCGCTTCCTATATCAACATGATGAAGATACATAATGGAGGGATTCCTCACGCTACGCGATACCCGGTAGGGCAGCCAACCTCTCATGGTAAAGACTACATCGTTATTTCGGGCATTTTCGGAATCGGACGGGACAAGCCCAAGTCGCTATGCGGAAAACGGGGCAGCCGATATATGATTGAGAACTATAACTATCCCGAAATAGGCGTAGTCATTTGCGACTGTTCTTCCGCAGGCGATGCGGTGATGCTGGATTACCGTCCGTCTGGAAATGACGGCGAGCCAGAGGTTATCTATGTGGACCGTGAGAGTAATAACAAGACCATCAAGCTGGCCGATAACTTTGAAGCCTTTATTCAAGGATTAATGAAAGCGGAAGGATAACTAAAATTAAGAAGACCGGATGGAGAAACGAATCTAATTGCAGCAGTACAAGTAGTACAGCCATTGCAACTGTATCTACTTATGCCAAATGTACTGTTGTATTTAGATCCTCCATCCGGTATTTTTTTGTCTATTATCATTGCAGTACCTAAACCTTTGTTACAGTAGCCATATTCATTCAAGCTTGGATGTGTAATGGAATTTTATCTTTTTCCCCGGGCTTGTCACATTAGGGCTGGGCTCGTGCGTAGTACAGAATAGAAAGGGTTCAAACAGGCGCCTAAAAGAACCTGATCCTTCTGATGTTACGCAGAACAAATAATGTAACTTTTCCACCTAGCGCATCAGAAGATCTATTGATTTGAAAAATGACTATGGTATTAAGGATCAATATATCCAGGAAAGGAGTGGGGAAATGGATGAGATTGACTTACATCAGATTATCCCGGATATCCTCAAAGGGGATGCTTCTCAGTTTGAAAAGATCATGCGTAGATACCAGAAACAGATCTTTTTGTACTGTTACCATATGTTAGGTCGAACAGATGTGGAGGATGGCACACAGGAGGTATTTATTAAGGCGTTCCGGCACTTAAGCAAATATAAGCTGGAGAAGCCTTTTGAAGCCTGGTTGTACACAATAGCCCATAACACCTGCATTGATATTATTCGCAAGCGAAGGCTTGCTAAATATCTCCCATTCCTCTATCGAAGCGATGAACATAACCAACATGTAGATCAAGCCATCGAGGATAACTACTACAACGAGCATGTTCTGCGGACGATGTCCAAACTGACGCCTGAGGAACGAAGCCTGCTGATCCTGCGTTGTGTAGAGGATAAGAGCTATAAGGAGATTGGTGAAATTCTGCAGCAGAACAGCAGCAGTCTCCGTAAGAAATTTGAACGAACGGCCGCCAAATTCAGAAAGTATCATGCTCATACTACAGGAGGGATATCGGATGGAGCACGACAATCATCAAGACCTCAAAACCATATTTTATAGTGTCAAAATACCCGATGCAGATGTAACGAGATCTGTAATGAATAAATTGGAGGAAGATCAAATGAACAAACGCGTTAAATTTATTGCTAAATATAAGGTGAGTACTCTTGTTGCTATAGGGACGCTGTTGATAGCTTCATCAGCCTTTGCGGCTACGCATCTGAACACATTGAGTAACAGCAAAGGTGATATTGTCTATGAACAGAAGAAGTTTGAGGATTCAGTCATTCCGGGCAATACGAAGGAAAAGCAGATGCGCAGCTTGAAGGCATACGGTTTAGGACAAGATTTGTTGCAGCCAGACCAAGCAGCGGCATTTTATATGGCAGGAGATAACTCTGAAGGAGAGCTTCATATCGTTAGAGGATCAGGATTTGGATTTTCAAATGCTGCTTCACTTCGCAATGAGCTGAAGGGGGCTGGTGCACATATTTTCGATAAACTCCAAGATAAGTATGGTTTTGTCGGCAGTTCTTTGAGATATAACCCTAATGAGCTTACCGATCAAGAAAGAGCTGGGCTGACAGATCAATTAGCGAAAGAAGCCCGGGATTCCCAACAAGAATATGCGATGAAACTGCTGGATGTGTCCAAAGAGTCTTGGAGCATGATGGCTACTTATAAGGGTGAAGGGCAAACCATTCTTGTTCAGCCCATAAGAACGAACGAAAAGGTGACTGTACATCTTTCCGAGGAGTCGCCCGCAGATACAATTATGGTAGACGGTAGTGAAATGTTGTATTCAGTATACGAAGATGGCAGCCAGGGCATACGTTTTATTTACAATATTCCTAATAGCGACTTTCACATTAATTATTATATTGAAGCTACAAAGGGAGTCGCCAAGGATGATTTGCTTACGATTGCCAAAGCTTACTTACAGAAATCATCGGATTAACTCTGACTCATAACCTATCATATTGAGAAGACCACAAGCGTTTTAGGGGAAACGAAAAGGCACAGAGCAAGCATGCTGGCTATTAGCTATGCTTGCTCTGTGCTTTTATTGACTGTTCTAGCGATTTCGATGATTCGGTATAATAAAGGATACCGTCGTACCTTGACCGGGCTTGCTGCTAATGGACAATCCCTGGCCGTACAATTGGATCAATCGCCGATGAGTATTCGCTACTCCAATACCGCTCTTACCCTGCATGATTGGACTAAGTAATTGGTCGATTTTATCCTGATCCATACCCTTGCCGTTATCGTCCACTTCGATAAGTGTACCCACCTCTTGCTGAACAATGCGAATTCGTACAGTACCGCCTTGTAAACGGCTTAGCAGGCCGTGTCTGACAGCATTCTCAACCAGTGGCTGTACGGACAGTGGAGGAAGCAGCAGTTGAATGTTCTGCTCAACCTCCCACACAATAGACAACCTGTTCCCGAATCGTTCCTTTTCAATGTATAAGTAGGCTTCAACCAATTTAAGCTCGTGGGATAACGGGACGAGCTCTCCTGTATTAAGGAAGTCGAAGCTGATGCGCAGGTAAGAGGCGAACGCATCTCCCAGTCTTAACATCTTCTCAGAATCTACCTCGCTTAGCGCCATGATGGAATTCAGCGTATTGAACAGAAAATGCGGGTGAATCTGTGCCTGCAGATAGGCGGCTTCCATACGAAGGCGTTCTTTGATTGACCTTTTCAAGATGGTCAGTGCCTCGACTCGGTATCTCAGTTCCATGGCGTCCACAGGTTTGGTCATATAATCATTGGCGCCCGAGAGGAAGCCTGTATAGATATCAGCTGGCTGGCTGCGCGCGGTCAGCAGTAGAACGGGAAGTTCGGATAAGGAATAATTGGCTCTTATCCGCCGTGTCAGTTCATACCCGGACATATGTGGCATCATCACGTCAGCGATCACCAAATCCCATTGCCTGGTACCAAGCAATTCCAGAGCTTCTCGGGCGGAGTGAGCTTTCGTAATGCAGTATGGTTCCATAGAGAGAATGCCGATAAGCACATTCAGGTTGAGTGGATCATCATCAACAGCAAGGATATGCATGGTTTCACCTTCCAGGAGAGCAGGGCTCATCCCGGTTGCTGGCAACTCACCAGCCGAGACGTCTGTAATTACCAGCTCAGCATAATCTCCTTTAATCCGGTTGATCATGTCCTGGTGATATGGAGAACTGTGCGGTTCAAGGGTGTCCGCTGAGTTGGCCAATGGCAGGTCGAAGCTGAATACAGAGCCTTTGCCGACCTTCGAGTGAACACTCAATCTTCCTCCGTGCAGCCCTATGAGCTGTTGGCATATACTTAATCCGAGTCCAATCCCTCTTCCATCACTTATTCCGTGTGCGCCTTGCTCGTAAGGAAGGAATATACGGCTCTGCGTCTCTTGATCCATGCCGACCCCTGTATCGGATACATGAATATGGATAAGGCCATCCTTAACTGCCGCGGATATAGAGATGCTGCCTTCCTCCGTGTATTTGATCGCGTTATGCAATAAATTATACAAGATTTGTACGAGCCTTTTCTCATCCGCTATAATGGCTGGCAACGATTCAGCAATGTTCATGTCGAGCCGGACAGGCTTGTCATCTACCATATACCGAAGCATTTCAAAAATTCCAGGAACAATGGCTTGAATTTTCAGCGGCTCCTTCTGCAGAATGATACGGTGCTCATGAAGGCGGGCGACATCCAGCAGATCGTCGAGCATATGTGACATACGGCGGCTGATCGTGATAAGCAGGTTCATATTTTTTAGACTCGTAGGGTCAAGCTTCTGCTGTTCCTTAGTCAGGATGGTATGAGCGATATTCATAATCCCATGCAGCGGTGTTCTTAGTTCATGCGAAGTGTTGGCAAGAAATTGATCCTTA
Organism: Paenibacillus lutimineralis; assembly: GCF_003991425.1. Classification (NCBI taxonomy): domain Bacteria; kingdom Bacillati; phylum Bacillota; class Bacilli; order Caryophanales; family Paenibacillaceae; genus Paenibacillus; species Paenibacillus lutimineralis. Next base: position 6,207,818 of record NZ_CP034346.1, on the reverse strand, counting down.
AGCTTGTCTTCCTTTCTCAACTTCTCGTTGAGCTTGGCATTCTCGGCGGATTGGAGGAAGAACTCTCTGAACCAGTACGCTGCGAAACCGATAATCGCCGCAATCATGTCCAAGGGATAGTAGACTAGAGACGTATCATTATAGGAGTTCCATATGGTCCATAGGATGTTCGATATGATACCTGTCGCCGATAGTAGCAGAAATACGCGACCGTTGTTGTTATTTCCTTTCAGAATCATTGTGGTTATTACGTAAATGAACCAGAGGAAGGGAAAGAGATACAATATTTCAAATACCCCTAGTTCGACGGATCCGTTAATGAATACAGCTGGTGCAACCAGTATGAATGCCGTATATATACCAAGCAATCGGGTACAGATTTTTAACCAGACAATGTTCAGTTTAATAGGAGTAAGCCCTCTGAATACAAGCAGAATAAGCAGGGGTTGCCACAACTGAGCCAGCAGTCTCACCTTAAGTGCCCATGTATAGTTAATTGGAAGCCAAATTAAGAGTATATTGTCATAGCCCGCTATTGTCGCTGTGGCTACTGCCATCGTTAATAAGCAGACTAGGGCCAGAGTTCTCTCTCTAGGGTTGAACAGATAAAATATAAATGCATATAGTCCATGGAGCAGCAGCGTAATAAATGTAACCAACTGGAACCCGATCGAGTACCAGCGTATATAATCGATTGCGGCCTGGGAGCCGAAGCGAATCGATTGTACAATACCTCCATTATAAGGATCATCAAAGTTAGCTACTTGGATCATAAGTTCAATTTCGGTCGTTCCTGTCTCTGAATAGGAAGCGGTATAGGAAGAACTCATGGGCGTGTAATGCCGCGCGTCTATAGCGGGCTTGCCGAAGGTGGCCTCTGACACACTGTTTAATTGTACAGCGGAAGAAGCCTGAATGCCCCGCAGCCAGAATGCGACGGGCTCCTTCAATGGATCAAACAGAATTCGAAGTCGATACGTTCCTGAACCAAAGGATAGATTCGATCCTTCTGATATGGGCTGTTCCCAGTTCCCTGGAACCTGGATATAGCTTGCCGTATGTTTACTCGCTTGCAGATCCTGCTGAGATAACAATTGCCCAGGATAGAATTCCCATTGCCCATTCAGAGCAAAGGTGGAGGTGTTGTCAAACTCTCTGCCGCGCAGATCAATCACACCGTTGACGGCGATAAGGCGTTCCGCCGGAGGAAAGATCACCTCGGACCAAATCCACCGGAGGCTAAGTAGAATACTGATAAACAATGTAATAATAGCTATATATTTTAGGACTGAAGTATTTTTTATTCGCATAACCATAGAATTCGGCATAAAGGGGCCTATTCCTTTAGCAAAACGTTATGATCAGCAATATAAATTATGATGCAATATCAGTTAATACATATGAGGGTTGCACGGATTTCGGGGGAGTCTTAAAGTTAACGGAGAGTCAAAGAAGGAGCAGGTTGTGCCAAAAAGATAGTAATAGCAAGCGGGGAGCGGAGAATTTGAATAAGCTCCGCCATCTCGCTCTGAATTTGGTCAATCTACCTCTACAGGATTAATGCTCACTTGGCTTCGTAAATACTTTTTCGGCATGCGCTGCGACATTGTCCTTCGTCGTATAATGGCCGAAGCCTGGGGGCACTTCAACGTTCGGATCGTTGAAAATATAGCCCAGCATCATAACGCCGATCGGATTTCGGTAATGCATCACGTCATAGAAGTTGCGCGGTTCGTCGCTGACGGGCGTATACCCAGTGAAATCCCAGAAATCGGTTACGCTCGCGAGCTTGGCCCAGTATTCCTTCAAGTCTTCTAGGTTATAGCTCTTCATCTCGAGCGTGTAGGTTGCCCCTGTAATCATCATGAAGCTGATACCTCTCGCTTCGCAATATTCCTTCATCCGTCTAAGCGACTCTACGTTCTTATCGAGCGCCACTGTCTCGATCTTACCGAAGCCGTGCTTGAATTGTGGATTTGCTTCCAAATATTTGTCGAGATCGTTTAAATCCTCAGCATCTCTCCGCACTTTATTGTAGACGCCGCTTTCGGGAACAATCTGTGAGTATTCGAAGGAGTCGATCGCCCTTTTGCCATAAGCCTCAAGCTTCTCGTAGGCATACACCGGGTTCAAGGTCAAATATTTGAGATAAAAAAGGAACTGCGATTCCTTCATCACTTTGGCGTGCATCGATTTTTTGATTTCGTCGCGCGTCTCATGATAATGTCCGATTTCCTGCAGGCTCATGTGGAGCACGATATTTTTCGGATGGTATTGATCGACGATGTAATACAGCGTCTTCTCATAATCATGGAAGTCGCCGCCGTACATGAGCATGCTGTAGAAGCGGGCGTCGCCGTAATATTTGTTCAGCAGCGCCGGCGAGATAGAGCTCGATTTGGATCCTCCGATGATGAAAGAATCATAGTTACCGTGATACTGATCCAAGTAGCCAATCTTGGCTACGCGCGGGTTGTTGACCATGTCATAGGAATACCACTTTAATATGCGATCTCCGAACACACCAAACGGGTCCACGACAACGTTGAGACCGCATAGCAGCAACCCCGCAATGACGAGAGCCAAGGCGAACTTCAGGATCCATTTACAGAATTGCATCGCATTGCACCTCAGAACTGAAAGTATAGGAAATCCGAAACGGTCGTCATTTGAGACAAGGAAAGCACTAGCAAACATGCTGTTGCCAGCGCATATCGAAAGTTGGGCTTGAAACGGTCCAAGATTTGCTCTGAATTTTTGGCAAAATAGATGATGCAAGCAGCAATCAGTAGCAGCACACAGGTATACAGATGATAGGCGGTATAGATGACAATCTCTTTGGCAATGCCCATCGCGCCCAGGCCAGCAAATTCATGGAATTGGAATAGCGCCTTCAGAACCTCGCCAGCATGTGGGAGGTCGGTAGAGACGAATAAAATTCTTGTCGCAATAATTCCGATAAAAGTAAGCGTCCATGCAAGAGCGAATGGCAGAGCGATTTTGTTCCTGTACATGAAGTGGGAGGCGCAGACAAAGCCGCCGTTCAGAATGCCCCATAGAATGAACGTCCAGCCTGCACCGTGCCACATACCGGACACGAAGAAGGTGACCATGACAGCAAAATAGAAGTTGAAGCTGCCGCGCCCCTTTTTATATATCCCTCGAAAAATATAATCGGACAAGAATCGGGACAGCGTTATATGCCATCGCTGCCAATAAACGCGGAAGTTCCGCGCCTTGTAAGGAGAATTAAAGTTGGACGGCAAACGGATATTGAACATTAATCCAATGCCGATCGCCATGTCTGCATAGCCGGACAGATCGAAATAATAAGAGAAGGTGTAACCTATAACAGCCAGCCAGGCCGTTATCGAGTCTGCCGAGGCGACATCGGAATAGAAGCCTTGGGCGAAGGCGGTCAACGGATCCGCAAGCGCAATCTTCTTGGCGCAGCCCATCGAGAACAGGAACACGCCCCGCATGAAGTTCTCGCTATGGAACAGCCGCTGCTGCCGTTCTTCAAGCTGGGGGATGATATCGCTGTGATGGACAATCGGTCCGACAACAAGCTGAGGGAAGAAGGTGATGAATACCAAATAATTGACGAGACTGAACTGCTCGACCTTCCTCCGATAGCAGTCGACGAGAAAAGAGATTAACTGAAAGGTAAAGAACGAAATGCCTATCGGCAATATGATGTTCTTTAAAGAATAAGAATGCCCAGATACGGCATTCAGGTTCTCTAAGAAGAAATTCGTATATTTGTAATAGGCGAGAGTTGCAATGTTCTCGAAAAGCCCTACCCCAAGAAGAAGCCGTCGGAGCATAGGGCCTGAAGAGCGAACGATCATCGTCCCAATCACGTAATTGAACAGCACGATAACGGTGAAAATGTAGAAAAATTTACCGCTGCCCTGCGCGTAGAAGTATAACGAAGCGATGACGAGCCAAATTTTGGCGTATAGGCTATTGTTCATCAGGCTAAGCATCCTGTATCCAAAAAACGTAATGGGCAGAAATAGCAAAATAAAGGTATAGGTTGAGAAAATCACAGAAATGCTCCTTTTACTTCGATGTCTGGTGAGCTTTCTGAAGCTTTTCAAGCTTCTTTAGCATCTGTTCGCCGCTGAAATTCGGTTTACCCGCTTCCAGCAACTCCGGAGTATAAGCGCCATAAGAAATGGAGAAGCAGCAGCCCTTCTCTCCAAGCTCTTCCTTCAGCTGCTTCTCCATGAAAGCCAAATCGCTGCAGGCTCTCTTAATGAAATCTTCCGTGGTCTCTAAGGGCGTCGGGATTGAACATATCGATATAAGCCCCGATGACGAATTCGGAGCCTGTCGCATGAACTTCCTTCAGTGCGGGATAGGCATACGTGTAGAAGGATTCATATCCGTCGTCAAAGATGCCTACCCTGCTCCGAAATAATAAAATTTGTGACGCTAGCACTGTCTAATCTAATTTCTTTTCTTTGGAATAGGCTCGAACAGCAAGACAAAAGGAAGATTGCTGCCTGCTGCAGGGCTGATCCAAATTTCTACGCTCTCCTCTTGATTGCCAGTCCGATACAGAACACTGGCTGTGCTGGATATATCTTCTTTGCCGCTATGGCCGAAGGTCACTACTTCACCATTTACGACTGCAGATCCGACAAACAGTCCGCCGCGTGGATTAAATAAAATAAGCGTATTCGCAGCAACATGATTTAATTTCAACTTGTAAACTAAGCCGTAATTTCCAGAGTTCAAGGCCTCGGTTCCTTTGATCCCATCTAATCCTTGTTGAAAAGGATCTTCTCTATTGTCGGTTAAAGAGAGCTTGACTGAGCGGGCACCAACGGGATCATTATATACGAAGACACGGGTCGAATCCGCAAAAGTACCTCGGACGATAGATTCATTCGGGTCTAGATAAGGCAACTTCTCCAGGTCAGCGATCGGGTCACGGTTGGCCAAGACCAACAAAGAAGTGTAGCGAACGGGCGCATCACTGCTTAAGTCTCCGGTGAAGGTGATGATCTCTTCAGGCTTCATTGGATTCTTATTGATACTATTCCATATGATTCGCTTCTCTCCCGGTTGTAGGGTTATCTTCTGAGGACTCTTCGCGACCAATAAGCCTTCAAAATAACGGGTTAGTGAAACACGCCCTGCCCATTCAGCATAGGATGTAGGACCAGCCATTGCCTCATTGTTGAGTGTTACGGTAGCTGGGGAAGTGCCTGGATTTTCAGCAAGAACATAGAGTTTGGCCGGCTTACTGAGTTGGTTCTTATGATGCAGCAGAAAGCGGGCATCGCCGGTAATCGTATCCTGATAGAGAATTCCTTCCGAACTGATTGATTCTGGACCGCTGCTGCGGAACAAGGTCACTGGTTCTGTCTGGTAACTATAAGGAATTGCCTCCATTGTTTTAACCGAGTAGCCATCAACAGCGAGTTTATTTCCTACCGGTGTAAAGAGCTTGTAGAACTCTTCACGGGTGTAAAGCGTCTCATCGGCAATTTTGATCGTTTTACTGAACTCACCTAAGGCTCCGTGCCGATCCTTCACTTCAAGGCTTATTGTAACGCTGCCCGGTGTAAAGAAAGCTTCTTCCTGATTTGACCATACCCTGTCGACAATGGCGTCTTCATCATCCGAGCTCAGATCCGTATAAATGATAGGTTCACCCATTCGATATACGTCTTTATCAGTAGTAAAATTGGCTACCGGAGGCTCGTTGGGTTTTACTACTTTCAGGGTCAGCGTAAAAGGATCACTCCAGACTCCTTCTGAGTCCTGTACGGAGTAACTGACAGAATATACGCCCGGCTTGCCGTAGATCTCTTCCTTCCCTTCCCAGCGTTCATCGACAAGATCCAGTCCCAACGGGGAATATGAATTCGTCTCATAAGTTACAGTCGTCTCACCGGCAACAATCTCTTGTGGTTGCACCTTGAACGAGGCAACTGGCTTAGTGGAACGCTGCAGGGTGATGGTCTTGTTATCTACGGTATAAGGAATATTCAAGCTTTGAATGAATGGGATTAAAGGGACCATTAGAACGTTGTTGTCCGTATAAGGAGCTGTCTTTAACGGGTAAGCCGTTCCGTTCAGACTATAGCTCTTGCTATTGTTCTTGTATTTCAGCTCTACACTGCCAAGCTGAAAGATCGTCTCCTTAGTCTTGGAGTCTGTGGTTACCGTTGCTCCCAGGCGCTCGGCCATAAAGCGAAGTCCTACATAGGTGGCTCCATTCTTGACGATGGCAGGGCGGGGGGCTTGGTAAGCCTTGCCGTCCTGTTCCACTTTGCTGCTATCGATATAAATAAGGATTTGCTTCCAATTTGACTCCTCCAACGGTACTTTGCTCTCTTGCAAAGGCTCTGTAGAAGCAGCCTCCGCTTTCGCAGAAGGGATGGCCGTGGCCAATTGGCCTGTAATCAACAGCGCAGCCAGTCCTGCCGTTATTTTCCACATATTCTTGATGTCTTCCACTTCTCCTCTCCACTTACATAGCTGATATATTAGGTCTGAACTGAAGTTCGACTTATAAAAAACGGACTAGATCCTTCTTGCAACTTTGATTAGTTCTCAGCTTCGATCATCTGAATTGCTGGATCGGCAGAGATCTCTTTATTTCCTTGGCGAAGCGCGAGGTTCTCTTGCTCTAGCATCCCTATCTTTTGCGTTAAGACAATAAACCGTGCGGTTAGAGAAGATACGGCTATCGTCAAATGAAGCAGGATGAATAGAACGCTGATCAGACCAAGCAGATAGAGCAGGGAAGGCGCATAAGATACGCCGATTTGCTTGGCCATGAAGTCAATCAATGAAGGGAATAGCGACAGCAGCATCATGACGGCCGTAAGAATAAGCCAGAGAATGGCATACTGTTCACGCAGCTTCCCGTTGCGGATCAAATATATGGTGATGCCTAGAAAAATCATACAGATCATAAAACTGAGAATAAAAACATCAATTTTCATAGCCTAGATCCCACTTCTTTTCTTTCTTCTTCGTTCTTGTAATTAGAACGGACAGAATTACCTTAACCATATAGTAGACTGAGCCCAGAGCTCGAATGCTGGAGCTTCCGGTTAACCGCTGGCGCATGACGACAGGAACCTCACTAAAGGTACAGCCGCAGTTGTCAAGCTGGACAAGCGCCTCTACTTCCGGATAATCGGCAGGATACTCCTGAGCGAATAATGCGATGGCTCGTGGACCACAGATGCGGTAACCTGATGTCGGGTCCGTCACTTTGCGGCGTAGCAGCAACGTCAGCAGCCCTGACAGCAGATCGATACCGATCCTGCGAGCGAAGGTGGATTGAAACCCCTGCTTCTCCATGAAGCGGGAGCCAACAACCATATCCGTGCGGCTTTGCTGTAGCTCTCCAAGCAATCGGTCGAAGTCTCGCGGGTTATGCTGCCCATCTCCATCTAATTGGGCTGCATATTGGTATCCGTGTCTTTGTGCATATTTATAACCGGTCTGAACGGCACCTCCGATGCCTAGATTGCAGCTGAGATTGACGACGAGGACGCCTTCCTTGGCGGCTTCATCTCCTGTCAAATCACTCGATCCGTCATTCACGACCAGAATATCGGCATAGGGGATATGGTGACGGACATCGGCAATCACTCGCCGAATCCCCTCTGCTTCGTTATAGGCGGGAATAATAATAAGTACTTTTTGATTCATTCTCAGAGCTCCTCTCCGACAAGTAATGGTTCTTTATTTGATCGCCGCCCGAACAAATAGTCCAGAGCTGTGGCAGCAAGCAGGCTGGCGAGTATGATGAACAGCGGCATCGCTGTAAAGTTATAACGAAATTCTGGAACGAAGGCCAATCTTGTAATGCTGATCGCTACCACCAGGATGACCAGCAGAACGGCAGGCTGACGCCATCTGCGCAGTAGAGCAACCGCGGATATAAATCCACCTAATAGAATCGTTCTATGGTACCAATTGCCGAGCGGAATCACAGGATATACTGGTGCATGTCCGGCTCCGAAGAACATTTTTCCATAAATGTAGCGTGTCTTACCAATGGTGTACCATTTAACGAAGGTCCAGGTATGCTCGGTGAATCCTACCTTCAAGCGTTCCTTGGCGACTTCCATCTGAGTCTTACCTTCGCGGTCAACCATTTTGTCATCATAGTTCTTATTTGGATAGGTACCGGCTGCAAATGGATTAACCTGCGTAGAAGCCAGAATGAATTGGTGCATCGTGACCATATTGCGTACAATCCAGGGCGACAATACAATGGCGATCCCCAGACAAGAGACCGCTGCCAGCTTCACCACGTGAGCGGATCTTTTCCGCCACAGCCAGTAGAAGGCATACGCTGGCAGAATAAGAATGAGAAACTCCGGTCGGGTAAGGACTAATAAACCAAGTACTCCTCCAGCCAGTATGGCGGATAATGCTGTCTCTTTCTCGAAGACTCTGAGCTGCAGGTATACGTATAGCATGAATAGCATAGCGGCCATCGTCTCGGTTAATATGGCTCCGTTCGCCCAGACGAAGGGGGGATATATGGCTAAGATGGCTGCTGCAATTATGCCGGCCCATTGCCCGCCTAACCTTCGACCTGTCAAGTAGACCAGCCATAGGGTCACCATGCTGAATCCGATCTGAATGTATCTGATCAATGGATAGGGATCATGATTCTTGTAATCGGCAAGCAAGTAGGACCCTGCCATAAATAAAGGGTAACCGGGCGATACTTGAGCGTTCGGTTCTTCACTCTTATATGCGTAAACACCCTTCTCCAGCAGTTGTCTGACCATAATGTCATAGTTCAAGCTGTCATGAGGGATATGATGCTCAACTGAGTTCACAAAATCGATGCGGACAAATAAAGCCGTTGCAAAAATGAAAATACATATTAAGGTCTTCAGGTTAGCCAAGCGCTTTAACCTATGGGTAATATTCGTAAACATGGGTGTGTGTGTACTCCTCTCTATATTCCAGTCCGACTTGCGGTATATTAAGCATATAGAAGAGTTCTTATTGCCCCATAAAGGAATCCTTAATAACTACCTATCTAAAGTCTTAATATTTTCTTAACAATGCTCTGAAAATAATGGCGCAAAAAAAACCGATTCTATACCCACGGATTTTGTGAGCATAAAAATCGGTCATATCGAGTGATAGTAAATTCAGCTAGTAGCCTTGGATAAAGGCAAAGGAAGTCTTGTTATAAATTCTGTCTGTGAGCGATCGCTCTTGGCCGAAATATTGCCTCCATGTACTTCCATGATGCTCTTCACAATGGCAAGTCCGAGGCCTGTACCTCCCGACGATCTGGAGCGGTCGCCCCGATAGAAGCGTTCGAAAATAAATTGCAGGTCGCTTTGCGGTATCGGCTCCCCGTAATTGATCACTTTGATCATCGCATAATTTTCGGAGCGGCTAATATCGATATCGACGTATTCACCTTTGCGGCCATATCGGATGGCATTGGAGATCAAGTTCTCAAATCCGCGAGCAAGCAGGTCCCCATCCCCCTCGATCATAAGGGAGCTAAGTTCCGTTGAGATACGGCAGGTCATATCGGCCTTTTTAAGACTAGGTACGAATTCTTCCGTGAGCTGTCGCAGGAAGGCGACCATATCCAGCTCCTCCACATGTAGGGGCATGCCGTTGTTGATACGGGTATATTCGAACAACTCATCAACCAGCTTCTTCAGGGTGAGTGATTTGTCATAGGCAATGTTGACATAATGGCGTAGTTCTACTTCATCATGATAACGGTCATTCTCAATAACCCCCAGGAAACCGAGGATCAACGTTAGCGGAGTCCGAAGATCATGGGAGACACCCGTAATCAGATCATTCTTGGTCTTCTCAGCATTCCGCTCTTCTTGAATCGAGCGGTCAAGCTGTTCCGCCATTCGGTTAATGCTATCCGCTAATTTCATCCATTCGTTTGATGGATCATCCTCCAGAAGAAGACGATGGTCCAACTGACCGTTCGCTACCTGGCCTAATCCGGAGGAAATTTTGTCTAGATTGGTGCGTAACTGCAGGGTTAGATCACTTATACTATGGGCAATTCGCCCAATCTCATCGTGTGATGAGATGTGAAGCTCTTGATCGAAGTTACCGGCAACCATCTGCTGCAAGCTATTGTTAACATTCTCTAGACGACGAATCATTGTCCGCGTTAATAAATAATACAGAATAATGAATAGGATAGGACCCACTATACTCATAACCATGCGAGAACCATAGTTAACGATGATGAAGTTTAGATAATAGGTGAACGGCGGGACCGTGATAAGGTAAACGCCAAGCTGGTACCCGAGATATAACAGAATTGCCGTTAACCCTAAACTGGCCAGTACGATCGCTAAGAATTTCCACCGCACCGTATTGACCCATTTTAAATTCATGATGATTCTCCTCCTCGGGGTATTTAGAGTCGTTCCATCTTATAACCGATTCCCCAGACGGTCTTAATGAATTTAGGATTCTGGGTATCCTTCTCAATCTTCTCGCGAATTCTGCGGATATGAACCATGACTGTATTTTTCGATTCCATGAATGGCTCATTCCACACCTCTTGATAGATCTTCTCCATGCTCAGTACAATTCCCTGATTAACGGCCAGCAATTTCAGAATAGCGAACTCCCGAGGCGTTAATTGTACTTCTTGTCCTTCTATAGTGACTTGATGCGTAGATATGTTGATGATAAGCTCATCGATTTCAATCTCGTTCTCGTCCATTTGGGGCTGATTCGGACCGCTAAATTGATGGTAGCGTCGTAGTTGTGATTTAATGCGAGCCATTAGCTCAAGCGGGTTGAATGGCTTCGTAACATAATCGTCGGCCCCAATGCTGAGCCCAGCAATTTTGTCCATATCTTGACCTTTCGCTGATAGCATGATGATGGGCATGTTCCGATTCTCACGGATTTTCATGCAGGCTTCAATCCCGTCCATTCGCGGCATCATCACATCCAGCACGATCAGATCTACCGGATGACGTTCCAGAATATCAAGCGCTTCTTGGCCATCGGATGCTTTTAACAGGTTGTATCCCTCATTCTTAAGATATATATCCATCAATTTAATAATTTCTTTCTCGTCATCGACAAGTAATATGGTTCCTCTAGCAGACATGAAGATCCTCCTGGCTAAATATAATATATATGTATTAGGATGCTCTAAAAAAACTATAACATTTCCATTCGAGTTTTTTTCTTAAGAATCACTTAACTTTTTTTTAACGCTATTACTATATTACCAAATAGAGGTCGAATCGTTACATGAGCTATCAAAAGTATCTTCATTATATAAATAAGACCGGATAGGGCTTCGAAGCCCTACCGGTCTTTATTTTGTATTAACGTTGTTTACTCGGATGATGGATGATCCTTGAATTTGAATTTGGCAGAGTAGGAGATCAGTATAGATACGATTAGCAGGCAGAGGGGTACGACGCTAATGAGGTAGCGGAAGGTTAACCCAGGATCAGGACCGGGGTTATCGCCGCTCTCATAACCGAATATAAGACCAACAATGAAGAAGGCTAACGCCGAGATCAGGCCGCTTGAGCGTGTAATAAATCCGGCGACTGCAGTATAGATGCCTTCTCTACGTAATCCCGTCTTCTCAGCGTCCTCATCAATGATTCTTCCGCTGACTATCGCAGGAGTAACGAGGAATCCAGCCAATCCAAAGCCAACGATAACACCGGCAATGACGCCGCTGACTAAATCAGAGCCGAACCAGAGCGGAATTACAGACAGGGCGTATATAATAAGGGATAATCTCCACGCCTTGACCCCATCCATTCTGCGGATAATCCAATACCATACGAATACGAGGGGAATGACCGAGACGAACACGGAGGCCAGCAGGATTGAGACTTGGGCTTCAGGTATTCTCAGAACGTATTTGGCATAGAAGGGGATAATCGAGCTGATCAGGCCATTGACCGTTTGAGCGAAGGAATTGGATATATTGAATACCCAGAATTTCTTATTGCTTAATGTTATCTTGAAGGCCTTAGCAAGCTTTAGCGGTTGTTCCTGCGAGGCTTCAGGCCGCTCTCGGACATACATCATACAGAGGAACATAAATACGCCAAAGATCAGGGCATAGATCAGAGCCATGCTCGGGAAGTTAAGTGCGGTATAAATAATAGGAGTCAATGCGGAAGCGATAAGCAGTGCCACCACTTGATAGCCTTGCTGAATCGCTGAAGCCTTGGCCCGCAGCCGATCGCCGCGGAATAATTCGGGGAACAGGGCTCCATAGTTCACCCATAGTACCGTAGCTGCGGCCTCGAACAGAATAAGCGCCGTCAGGAACCAGGTGAAGAGCGTATTTTGTGTTAAACCGCCGGGAGGGGAGAAGACCATGATGAAGAACAGCATGAACAACGGAATTGTGCCGAATACCCAGGGACGCCGACGTCCATAACGGGTATTCGTGCGATCTGACCAATATCCGAATAACGGATTGTTCACCGCATCCCAGATCAGGAAGATCGTTCTTGCCAGCGTAGCCAGCCCGATGCCTAGACCTAGCTTCTCCACATAGAAATAACTATAGAAGGAACTGAAGGCCTGACTCGGGACCATCATGGCAAACATACCAAACGCAAAGGTGTATGGTGAATTGATCCATCTACGCTTCATACAGCTTCCCTCCCCGTAGTGTAGTGTTTTTATAAATGCGAATTTTTAGAAATTATATTCCGGGAGGGAGATTAATATAATCCATGATTCAAATATCAACTTACAAAATAAATCAGGGCAAGCATCCGATTAGGAGATACTCACCCTGAATAATATATGATATGGGGGTTAGTCTTTATTAACCCTTAACAGATCCAGCAGCCATACCTTCTACGATCCGATCGCTCAGGAACAGGAACATGATCAAGATCGGGAGGATGCTGATCATCAGCGTTGCTCCGATTGCGCCCCAATCCGTTGTATATTGTCCGATGAAGTTCTGAACGCCGACGGTAAGTGTCTTATAGGAATCAGAGCTGATGAATGTATTTACAAATATAAATTCGTTCCAGTTATAGATCATATTAATGATTGCTGTCGTGGCAATGACGGAACCGGTCATTGGCAGTACGATCCGGAAGAACATCCGGTTGACGGAACAGCCGTCAATGACTGCTGCCTCTTCTACCTCGCGCGGTAGCGAATAATAGAATCCGAGCAGAATCATGATCGTAATCGGCATATTAAATGCGACATAAGAGAGAACCAATGATAAAGGATGGTCCGTCAATCCTACTTTATTGAAGAAATTGAACAGCGGAATCAATGTAGAATGGACAGGGATCATCATCGCAACCATGAACAGGCCGAGTACGAGTGAGCTGCCCTTCCATTTCATTCGCGTAATCGCATAAGTTACGAGGCTGCCCAATACTACAGTTAGGACTGTTGCTACGACGGTAACCCATAAGCTATTCAGGAAATATACATCAATATTCCCGGCATTCCATACCTTCGAATAATTCTCCCAGCGCGGATGCATTGGCAAAGAGAGTGGAGGGAGGTTGAAGACTTCCTGATTGTTCTTGAGCGAGAAGAACATCAGCCAGACGAGCGGGAATAACTGAAAGACAGCGACGAGAATTAAGACGATGTACATGATCGCATAGCCTATACGTCCCAGCCAACGCCATGTTCCATGGTTAGTAGTCGATTGAAGCTCTATGTTTCCGGTCATCATTAACGCCTCCCTCTTATGAATATTGAATGGTATCTTTCGATCTGGTTAACCAGCGAATGATCCAGGTGACTATAAGACAGATGACAAGCAGGGAGAAGGCAGTCGCACTACCGTATCCGAAGTCATAAGCCCTGAACGCGGTATGATACATATATGAAGCCATAACCTCACTGGATCCGTTCGGGCCGCCGTCCGTCATCACGAAGATAAGATCGAAATACTTCAGTGAACCGACAACGGCAAGTACAATCGTTACCTTCACCGTCTCCATAATTAGTGGAAGCTTGATCTTCCAGGCGATCTGCCAGGAAGTGGCACCGTCAATTCGTGCTGCTTCATCCAAGGTCGTCGGAATATTCTTAAGTGCAGCATAGTAAATCAGAATATAAAAACCCGCATATTGCCACAGGATTGGAATGAAGAGAGCGAACAATACCAATGATGGCTCTGCCAGCCAAGCGGGAGGATTATCAACTCCAATGGATTGCAAGACACTGTTCAAAATACCGTTGGACGGATTGTAAATTCTGAGCCACAGCTGAGCGATGGCAACGGAAGATAACAGCATAGGAATAAGATAAATTTTACGAAATGCATTTGCCCCCTTGATCCGGGCAGCCAATACCATGGAAATCATCAAATAGATGATGAGACTCAGACCTGAGAATAGGGCCAACAGCAAGGAATGCCATGCGCTATCCCAGAACTTCCCGTCTTTCATTAAATTCGCGTAATTCTCCAGCCCAATAAATTTCATGCTGCCAATGCCATTCCATTCATGCAGACCGTAAAATCCGGTAAGAATAATCGGAATATAGACAATCGTTAAAATAAGCAATAATGAGGGGAGAACGTAAAGAGCAATCATTTTCTTGTTGGATAGCACTTTATCCATAATCGTTCAGCTCCATTCCTTTCAATCATTGGAGGAGAGGACCTATCCCCTTAGTATTTCCGAGAGATAAGTCCTCCTGGCCTATAATCCCAGTAATTATTTAGCGAGCGCTTTATCGTGCTCAGCTGCGAATTCCTCAGGAGTGATAGCCTTGCCGAACAATGCCTGAATCAAGTTCAAATGTGTCTCAGCTGCCTTGGCTGGCATTTGAACGTCTGCGAATAGAGTAACGCTGCTTGCTTGGTTCATTTCTGCGAACAGATCCTTGTAGAGCTGCGGTAAATCCATGTTCTCTGCATCAACCTTCGTTGCTGGAATTACGCCAGCATCAGTAACGGATTGCTCGCCCCATTTTGTGACGAAATATTCTACGAATTTCTTGGCTTCGTCTTTCACTTTGGAGTTCTCAGCTACGAACAAGCCTACTCCAGGACCGCCTACCCAGCTATTAATATCGCCTTTGCCGCCTTCGACAGTCGGGAATTTGAAGAATCCAACTTTATCACGGAATTCCTTCGGAATTTCTTCGTTCGTTGTGAAGTTTGGAATATCCCAAGAACCCATCAGGTACATTGCCGCTTTTTCATTCAAGAATTCCGATTTCGCTTCTTCATTGGATTGGCCGTTGAAGCCTTTGATAAATGCGTTGTTGTCAACGAGCCATTGTATTTCATTCGCTGCTTGAACCAGACCTGGGTCGGTGAATGAAGCGGAACCGCTAATGGTGTCAGCGAGCGTCTTCTGTCCAGCGATGCGGTCTGCCAGGTACATATACCAGAGGGAGCCTGTCCAACGATCTTTATTGCCAAGAGCGATTGGAGCGATGCCCTTATCAGACAGTGTTTTTACAATGTTCTTAAATTCATCATAGGTTGTTGGTACGCTGAGACCGTTCTTTTCGAAAAGGTCTTTATTGTAATAGATCGGTGCGATGTTGAATTCGATTGGGAGCGCGTAAGTCTTGCCATTAACAGCATAAGCCTCTGTGGTACCAGCTACGAATTTGTCTTTCAGTTCACCGTTCAACAAGTCATCGAGTGGAGTGAACAGATTGCCTTCTACATAAGGCTGCATGAAGCCTGCTGCCCAAGTTACACCGACATCAGGAAGCTCGTTGGAAGCGGACAGAACTTTTAATTTATTTTTATATTGTTCGTTGTCCAGTACTTCCTGCTTGATTGTGACATTCGGGTTCTCATCTTGATATTCTTTAATGATTTGGTTAACAATTTTGTTCTGACCGGCCGATACGCCTTCAGGCCACAAGTGCATCAGCTTAACGGTTACTTTCTCGCCACCGGAAGCGGTATCATTTCCTTTCGAACCTTGATTGTTCTTACCGCCACCACCGCAAGCCGAGACAATGACTGCCATACAAATCGTGAGCAAGAGTACTGACCATGTCTTTTTCTTCATGCTGAAAGTCCCCTTTTCTAAAAGAAATTATCAAGCGCTTTCTGTAAACGCTTTAATAATTAAATTGTATCGCTAGAGTGAAAGACATGTAAGGTAACTGAGATTAGGACTAATACCACTTTTATCAGTTGTTGCTCTCATTCATTTGTTGTCTGTACTGTCCAGGGCTCATGCCCTCAAGTTTCCTGAAAACCTTGATGAAGTATTTTGCAGTCTGATAACCGACGCGTTCGGAGATTTCATTCACGGACAAGGTTGTGCCTACGATTAATTCCTTGGCTCGTTGAACTCTACGTCTGGTCAAGTAGTCGCTGAAGGTCAGTCCGGTATGCTCTTTGAACAGTACGCTGAAGTAATTAGCGTTCATATGCGACACCTCTGCCAGCTCGCGCAAGGAGATCGGCTCTTCCAGATGGGTCTCGATATAGTTGATAGCTTCCCTTACTGGCTCGCTGTATTGATTATTTCCGTCTGAGGTGCTCATTAGCCGGGTATCGACGATTTTCTCCATGCGCTCGATCCTCTGCTTCTGGTCGTTCCGTTCCAGTGCTACTTCAACGGCGTGAGTTAATTTATTCTTGTCGATGGGCTTCAATAAATAATCGATTACCCCATATTGCAGAGCCGTTCTGGCATATTCAAATTCGGAGTACCCTGAGATGACGATGACGAAGAGAGCAGGGTGCTTCTCGCTGATTTCTTCGATCAGCCGGAGTCCGTTAATTTCAGGCATACGAATATCTGTAATAAGCAGAATTGCTTCATTCGACTCCAGCCAGTCCATCGCTTCCTGAGCGCTGGCGAAGGCCTCAAACTGATAGTGTCCGGGAGACCATGCCTCCAGAGTCCTCTTGATTCCTTGTCTTGTTCGCGGTTCATCATCAACGATAAGAATAGTCTTCATGTGTTTAGCCCTCCTTGAAATTCATTGGGAATTTCGAACATGATTGAGGTTCCTTGTCCAAGCTGGCTTTCTATCGTTAACCCGGACTCTTTGGAATCATAATATAGACGAAGTCTGCGCTCGACGTTAATCAAGCCAATGCCTTGTTTGCCGGAAGGATGCATCTCATCCGTCTGTAAGGTGTTGTACAGCTCATTAAGTTTATCTTCATCCATCCCAGGACCGCTATCAGAGACAGTAACTCTCGTGTAACCCTCGCGGTCTGAAGCCTGGATCGACAGGACCACCGTGCCTGGCTCATTGCTCTTCTCAACGCCGTGCATAATGGCATTCTCAACCAGAGGCTGGATCATCAGCTTTGGAATAGGGATATGGCGGAAGGCTTCCACAATGTCAATTTTCCATTCCAGTCGGTCGATGAGTCTCATTTCCATAATTTTAAAATACAGCTCCGCATGATCCACCTCATCCCCGATGGTTACCCATTCGACATCATCGGAACGATTGATGACATAACGGAACAATCCCGACATGGCCAGTACGTTGTCGGCCAGCTCATCTTCGCCCTTCTCGTCCAGCGCCCAGAAGAAAGCCTCCAAGGTGTTGAAGAGGAAGTGCGGGTTGATTTGGGCCTGCAGTGCCTTCAGTTCGGTGCGGCTCTGAATGATCTCCTTCTGATAGACGACCTGAATCATCTCATTCATCGAGTCTACCATCTGGTTATACGTATGATTCAGCTCCATTAGCTCCATCGTCGATGACTTGTCCGGATTGCGCTGCAGGGTACCGAAGCGAGCTCCGCGCATCGTGCGGATCAGGTTCAGGATCGGTCTAGTAATCATCGTTGAGAGAATAAAGGAGCAGATCAGGAATAGGAACCCGCCAACGGCAATAGACACGAAAATCGCTGTCTGTAGGACCGATATGCCTTCGGTCGTATATCTGGCCGGGGTTAGAATGACCAGCGTCCAGCCGCTTAGCTCCGACTGATGTCTGACTTCAATGAATGTCTCGCCATCGATCGTTATCGAATCATGATCCATATCGAGCAATATATCTTTGTTCAGCCTGAGTGGAGAATCAGCGATGATCTCATGGCCTGCGCGATCGAACAATAGCATCGTTTCACGGTTATCACCCCCGGATTCCCCCACGGCGGTTCCAGTGAGTTCGAAATAATTGCGGTCGATGCGCAGCATCAAATACCCGGCATGCATATAGGAACGATCTATTAATCTAACGCTGCGGATCGCAATGATCGTATTCGGATCCAGCGGATCAAGTCCGAGCCATACAAGCCGGCCTTTCTCTTTGTCGGCTAGTTTAATCCAGGGCTTCGGAACCCGATCATTGAGCTGAACATCATCTAGCGGCAGCAATCTGCGGTAATCCGAGGTATACAGCTCCAGAGATCGGATTCCGGTCGCATATGCTTCATAGCTGCGCACTTCTTCCTGGAGCGATTGACGCTCGGAGAAGCTTAGGATCTGCCCGTCCATTTCCTGCGCGAGCTTCTTCTGTACCAAGCTATTGGTAGAAACCTGCATCATCAAGGAATCGATCTGCTGGAACAAAGCATCCAGTTTGCCAGTCGTCTGAACAGCGGTCTGTTTAATATGTCGTTCAGCACTTGCACGCAACAGGACGGAGACTTGGTTATAGGTGAAGACTCCAATAGCAGTCAGTACGATAATCATCACGAGCATGAACCCGATGAAGATCTGGTTTCGCAGTGTATTCCATCCATGTAGCTTGTTCAAACAGTGACACTCCCCTTCGATAGTATCCTAATTTAATATACATGACCTGTTCTGAAAAGAGAAACCCCTTTCATTTTCATAGTAAGAGGTCATTAGTAATCATCGGAAAGGGAAGAAGCCCTGTCCAGAAAGGGCAACGACATTTCCCCCTTGTAATGGACATAATTGTCCGTTACAAGGGCAGCGTACCAAAGGTCCAACGCTAACGGTCAATAATGTCCGGATGATCAGGTCAAAACTTGGGTGTATTCAACATTTTGGGGCACGCAAAAAGGCCGTCTCCAAGTCGGGAAATCAACTTTTGAGACAGCCCCTTCACGGGTTCGATCGTTATTTCAGAATAAATTGCCCAGTCACCGGATTGTGATCGCTGTTGCTGAAGCCTAGATCGTGTCCAGTGACACTTATGACCTCGACATTGGGGGATACGAGGAAGCCATCGATGACGGCCAGGAAATTGACTCCCTCATGATACGCGGAGTCCAGAGTTCGTACACTGGGGATGTTCGGGTCTACGGCCCATTTGAAATCACCGGGGCCGAAGCTGTCCGGGAAGGGCTGCAGCCATTCTGGCCATTCCTGCTGTGTCTTGAAAATGGCGGGGTCCGTGCCTGGAAGGGCGTGATTCCAATCGCCACCGATGATCAGATAATTGTCATTCTCCATTTCCCGCTGGATATACTGCTCCAGGAACTCAAGCTGCTGCTTGCGGATCTTGCCGCCTTTATCAAAGGCTGACAAGTGCAGGTTAATAAGGATCAGTTCCTTGCCTTGATCTACCGGAATTCTGCTCTCTACGAAGGCGCGATCCAGTTCGAATAGTTGAACTGGCCAGCTCTCCTTACCGGGCAGATCGAAGCGGGCCTGGCTTGTGCTATGGAAGGAGGATAAGGTCAACAGGCCGCTCCGTACTGAGCCCATTGGTTTAGTAATAGGGACGGGGACCCACGGTACTTTGTAGTTGTAAGCAAAAGTATAACTGTAGCTCTGAAGCGCATCGCTGATCGGCTTGACCTCATTGATATGGTTGCTCCTTGAGGAATCGACATCTACTTCCTGCAGCAGGTAGAAGCTGGAGCCCGCATTTTCGAGAACATGGGTGATCGCCTGGAGATTGGTCTCTGTCTGCTGACGGCTACTGGAGCGGGACATGCTGCCACCATCCATGAAGAAGTCCTGCCCTTGATCCAGTCCGGCATAACCGATGTTGAACGTCGTAACGGAGAAAGGCTTGCCCAGCTCGAGTCTGGCTTCAGGATTGCGGTCTACCGTGAGCTTGATCTCGGCTGCGGGTTTGTAGTCAGATGCAGTGACATAGATGAGGAAGACGACTATTATCGCGATGAGAGCAAGTAGAATCCAGATGATGCCTTTAAGTGTCAGTCTGATCATTTTGTGAATGTCCCCTCCTTGGAAGAACAGTGTGTTTTTATGATGATTATATAGCATTGTAGGCGAGAGGAGGCTTAGAATATGATCTCGCAAAATGTCGAATCAAGAAATTTTAAGTAAAACTATGGCGCAGGATTATTGAACTATATATACTATATTCTGAAAGGAGACTGGAAAGTTTGGGTAATCTTATCCTATCTATAAAGTGTCAGGGAACTCAAGTGATTCTTGCTAGCAGATCTGTCGTGATCTAGGGGGAAGCTCGTCTCATCAAGATAAATACATACATAAGTTCAAATACATAACTATTTCAACAACCGTATACCCCTCAAGGAACCTCCCTATTTGCCTGATACAGAGGCATGCTTCATCAATGCGAATCGGGAATTGCTGCTTACTTATGCCTCGCGAGACGAATTTCTATGGCTAGCAATTGGATGACATGACATTTTGATAGATGGAGCACTATGCTCTAACCGAATGAGATAGGCCCACAGTATAGTCGTCTCCTGGTTTGTTCTTTCATCCACTAAGTATTTGTTGGAGGACGGACAATAAGAAGAAGAAGAGGGGAATTGATAAAAAGTATGGATAAGTTTTGTGAAAATTGCGGTGCGCCTAGGAGGGAGGGTGCTAAATTCTGTAGAGAATGCGGCCAACCATTCCCTCAGGCGGAGGCTGTTCCTGTAGAAGCAGCCCCGAAAGGCATCGAACCTCAGGTAGAATCTACCGTTCCCGTACATCCGGAACTGCCTGTAGCACCGATGACCACAGAACCAGTCACAGAGGCGGCATCAACTCCAGCAGCTGAGCCAACGATGACGGAGGTTCCTGCTCCGTCTGACGTGACCCCAGTATCGACACCTTCGGTAGAGCATTCTGCTCCCGAAAGCGTTGATACACCGGTAGAACAGGCAGCGCCTATTCAACCTCAACCAGAAGCATCTGTAGAGATGCCTGTATCAACTGCAAATGACGCTTCACAAGCTGCATCGTTTACTGAGGTGCCTCCAGCTACGCCTGTACCAAACCCTGTGCCAAACTCTTTCCCACCTGTCGTTCCTCCAGCGGGAAATATTCCGACCATGCAGAGCGTGAACGGTGTGAATGGGACTACGGCTGCAGCGACACCGACACCAGCCTGGAACGAAATAGCCGATGCTCTTGAAAGCACTGGAAAGAAGAAGTCGAAGCTGAAGCTTCCGCTCATTATCGGCTCCATTCTAATCGGTCTATTGCTCGTTGGCGGTGCAGTATGGGCAATGATCTCGTTAAATGCTTCAAGCTCCAATCCAGCCTTGATATATGTTAAGGATAAGGATTTGATGCTGTCTGCCGGCAAGAAGAGCGAACCGGTCAAAGCGGTGAATAAATGGCTGGATATAGATGATAGCATCAAAGAAGACTACCTTAACGTGTCATACTATGATGGTGACAGCGGCGCCAAAGGTATGGAGTTCTCCATGCTGGGCGATGGCATCGGACGCTGGATCAAGTTCAATAAGAGCGGCACGCGTATGTTCTATTTGGGCAAGGTTACGGACGATGGAACAGCTAATTTGTATTATAATGATCCATCCAAGCTGGCCAAGTCCAAGAAGGAAGATATCGAGCCGGGCGAACGGGTGGCTTCGAATGTAAGTATCGGCGCGAACCGGTATGCTCCATTTCAAATTAGTGAGTCCGGGGATCGTGTACTCTATTTCAAGAACTATGATGAGGAAGAGTATAGCGGTAGCTTGTATATCAACGATTTGAAAGAGGAACAGCTGATCGACAATGACGTATATGGATTCTATTTTATTTCCAAAGACGAGTCGACGGTGATGTATACGAAGGCTGCGGATTCGGATTCCTACAACTATGATTTGTATATTAAGTCCCTACATGGGAAGGGCGATAAGGTGAAGATCGATAGCGATATCAGCTATGTCGTCAATTACAGCGATGATTTCAAGAAGGTTTACTATGTCAAAAATAATGGCGATATCGACGATCTGAACTATAACTCGCTCTATCTGAAAGAAGAGGGCAAGGATAAGCAGAAGCTGATCTCTGACTTCACCAGCATAGAGTCCAGCGACCAGAATGGCGTATTCTATTTCACGCGCACGAATGAGAAGAAGACCAAGCTTGTCGATCTGGTTGAGGACGATATGGCTGAGAGTGATCTGAAGATCACTGAGCCTCACTATAGTGACTTTGAGTATGAAGATACCTATGATGTATGGGGATATGAGTACACATCCACTGAGGTTGATTATGATAAATATTATGAAGCTTATGACTTGTATATGGATAAGCTTGACCGCGACAGTCTCCGCAGCAGCTTGAAGGAAGAGGAGATCAACACGACAAGTAGGCAATTGTTCCTCTATTCGGCTGGGAAGGAGAAAGAGTTGTCCAATAATATCGCTTGGGTGAACTTCGCAGATGTTGCTAATAAATCAGTGATCTATTCCAAAGCAGATACGGAGAAGGGACCGGTTGGCAAGATTAAGATGTCGGAGATAAAGAGCCTCTATGACGTTAGAGACCGCTTCGAGGGCGATTCTTCTGATATGATGGGCAAGGGCCGCTATATCATTCTGAATGATGGCCAGGAGCAAGAGATTGCCGGGGAAGCTGATGACTATTATAGCTTCCAATTCAGTGGGAATGGCAAGAAGCTGTACTATATGGAAGGGGCTGCAAGCAGTACTTCCGGTACTCTAGTCGCTTACGATGTGCTGGATGGCAAGCTAAGCAATCGTAAGGTGGTTGATGAGAATGTTAGCTATTACATGATTCTGAGCGATGTCATCTGGTATTACAAAGATGTGAAAGATGGCAAGGGCGAGCTGGATTCTTACTCAGATGGTAAGAAGACGAAGATTGCCTTCGATGTTGAAGTAGGCAGTACAAGCATCTATCCGGAGGATAACACAGTTCTCTATATTGCTGACTTCAACAGCAAGCGTCATATGGGCTCCCTATACTTGAAGCAGGGGCAAGGCGAGGCTGTCAAAGTCAATGACGATGTGAGCTTCTACAATTACGATAAAGGTAATCATCTCTTCTATATTACGGATTACAACGACAGTAAGGAATCTGGAGATCTGTGGGAATACCGTGGGAAGGACCAGAAGAAGCTGATCGATAATTCCGTTGAGGCGATGCTTCCATTGAGAGTTGGTTATAACTTCTAGAGTATGAATATAAGAGCCCCTATCAAATCCTGATAGGGGCTCTTCTTCGTGTATATGAACATGATCTTGGGGTTTTGCCACGGACTGCCTACAGTGGCTGTCTATCATGGAATACCTTTGATTTCAGCAATTCAATAGCCTGCTCGATCTCGGCCAGCTCCTCTGCGGACATATGACCGGCCCGTTCCCAGAAGCGAGCCTCAATGGTGGCAAATGCCTTATTCATCATCACCTCTCCTTGATCGGTAAGGCGGATGTATTGCATGCGCCGATCTTCGGGAGCCGTATATTTCTCACATAGCCCCTTCTGAGCCAGTTTCTTGATCTCGCGGCTCGTATTCGGTAGAGAGATATACAGGCAATCGCTGATTTGGCTTGGAGTAACAAGCCCAGTCACGGCAACGTATTCCAAAATGCTGTATTGCAGGGGAGTGATTGTATCTTCTCTGACACCCATTGTGATCTCATGAGTCAGTTGATGTACAGACGTCGTAAACTTTACAAATTTTTGGAACAGTAGAGCTTTGTCCAACAGAATCACCTCCCTCACAAGATAACAAACTAATTATCAAATAACAATTATCATTTGACAACTAATTATTGAATGGATATGATATTGTTATCAAATGATAAGTAAAGGAGGGGAAAGGATGAACGTGTTGATCATATATACACATCCGAACCATCAAAGTCTAAGCTATGCATTTCTACAGAGAACGATCGAGGGCTGCCAAGAGAACAAGGAGATAGATGAAATTAAAGTGCTTGATTTATATGAGGAAGGCTTCGATCCTGTGCTTGTCTTCAATGAACAGAAGCGCAGGAGAGATATGCATAAGGAACCGAGCCTTGAGATATACCGGCAACAATTAATCTGGGCAGATAAAATTATATTCATTTATCCGATATGGTGGGGACGTCCCCCAGCGATGCTGCTTGGATATATCGATAGGATGTTCGCCTCCGGTTTTGCTTATCAGGACAAGGGCAGTTTACTTCCGGAAGGGCTGCTGAAGGGGAAATCAGCCGTCTGTATCTCGTCGATGATGGGACCGGCGCTCTATCCGATGTTCTGGTTGAACAATGCGCATAAGGTGTTAATGCGTAAGGCCTTACTCCAATATGTCGGCATTCGCAACATTAAATTTTTTGAATTTGGGAATATGGAGAGTGCTAAGGGAAGGCAGGAACAGAAGCTGGAGCGGGTGCATCGATATTTCCAAGCAGTGAGTAATTAACGATACTCAGGCCTACATCTCCTTATAAAAAAGACGTCTTTACGATGTCTCCTACACCGCAAAGACGTCTAACTATAACTGTAAAAACCTCTACCAGGTTTCTTTGTTTCTCATCAGTACTTGCTGACTAACCTCCAGGCCTTGTCTGGCCGCCGCCTTGAACATCGTTAACGCTTCCTCAATCCGTCCTTCCTGCTGCAGCAGGATGGCATAGTTATGCTGTGCCATGGCATCGCCTTGCTCAGCCGCTGCTTGATACCATCTCATGGCCTCCTCGCGGTCACCCTTATAGGCTAGCAAATTGGCGAGATTATATTGGGAGTCAATGTCTCCCTTGTTAGCAGCAGCCTTATACCATTCAATCGCTTCATCGAAGTACTGTTCTTCTTCCAGCAGGGCGGCCATCTGGAATTGTGCGCTGATCAGACCTTGTCTAGCCGCCATCTCGCACCATTTCTTGGCTTCATCCCTCTGTCCTTCCCCAATCAGCAGCAGCGATAGCCGGTACTGGGCTTGATCATGCCCTTCCTCAGCCGCCAGCTTGAATAGCTCCAGGGCGTATTTCTTCTGTCCTGCCTTGGAGTAGATCAGGGCCAGATTAAATGCGGCCTGGATATGTCCTTCTACGACGGCCAGGTCGTACCAATGGACAGCCATCTGGGTGTTATTCTGATCCTCATAATAAGTTCCAAGGCGATACATCGCTTCCACATCACCTTCGGCCGCTGCGATCTCACAGTCCTCAAATGATTCTGGTCCATCGTTGGACGAGTCATACGCACTTGAATCCTCGTCGTGCTCATGATCATCGTGATCTTCCAGATTAGTAGCGTCCAAGCCCAATTGTTCCGCAAGACTGTACCATTTCTCCGCCTTCTTGTGCTTGTTCTGGGAACGATAAATATCGGCAATGGCTAGTCCGGCCTCAGCCGACCCTTGCTTCGCGGCCTTCTTTAACCAATAAATAGCACGCCAATAATCTTTAAAATTCAGGTATACCTCACCTAGAGCCAGTTGAGCTTCGGCTTCGCCACGCTTGGCTTGCCGGAGCAGTCTGTCCATGTCCAATTTTTCCTTCGAATGCAATTCCATCGCTGCCATGTTTCCTTTCTCTAATGACTGAAAGTAAGTACACACTCCATTGTACACTGTTCTTAGGTGAGAAATGAAGTTCGAGAGGGCTTAATGCTTTTCTCCTAATTGCTTGTAAAAGTTCCGTCAAAGCGTCACAATATAGACAATATTGAATAAGTTCCGCGACTTGGAAGCGAATGTGGTAAACAAGCTATAACTGCTGGCAATAGATAGACTTCAGAATCGGAGGAATTGAGGATGGAAATAGGAATAAGTACGTTTGCTGAGACATCACCTGATGTGCATACTGGCGAAGTGATGAGCCATGCGCAGAGACTGCGCGAGGTTGTGGAGGAAATCGTGCTCGCCGATCAGGTGGGGCTGGATGTATATGGAGTAGGTGAGCATCACCGCAAGGACTACGCGGCCTCTTCACCTACGCTTGTATTGGCGGCGGCCGCATCGCAGACGAAGCGGATCAGGCTGACCAGCGCCGTCACCGTGTTATCCTCAGATGATCCGGTACGCGTATTCCAGGATTTTGCGACCCTGGATGGTATCTCTAACGGACGTGCGGAGATCATGGCTGGGCGGGGCTCCTTTATCGAATCTTTTCCGCTCTTTGGATATGATCTGGATGATTATGACGAGTTGTTCGATGAGAAGCTGGAGCTGCTGCTGAAGCTTCGTGAATCCGAATTTGTTACCTGGGAAGGCAAGCACCGCCCGGCGATACATAATCTGGGCGTGTATCCACGCCCGGTGCAGCATCCGCTTCCGGTCTGGATCGGCAGCGGGGGCAATCCGGAATCCGTCGTACGTGCCGGACTCCTGGGTCTGCCACTGGTACTGGCGATCATCGGTGGACGACCTGTACAGTTCGCACCGTTAGTGGAGCTGTACAAGAGAGCGGCAGCCCAGGCTGGCCATGATGTGTCGAAGCTGCCAGTCGCTTCGCATTCGCATGGCTTCATTGCCGATCATCTGGATGATGCGGTAGAGAAGTTCTTCCTGCCTACTCAGGCAAGCATGAATGTGATCGGCCGTGAGCGGGGCTGGGGGAATTACACCCGAGCCAGCTATGACGCGGCTCGAAGTCCGGAGGGCGCCCTGTATGTTGGCGATCCTGACACGGTGGCTAGCAAGATTATTCATCTGCGCAAGAAGGTAGGCATTACCCGCTTCATGCTGCATGTACCGCTTGGTACGATGCCACATGCAGAGGTGATGCGCGCGATTGAGCTGCTTGGCACTGAGGTTGCACCGCGGGTGCGGGATGAAATCTCGCGTTGGGAAGCCGCTGGCGAGCCAGAGGAGTAAGAGCCGCAGGTGCTGCTTAT
Organism: Paenibacillus lutimineralis; assembly: GCF_003991425.1. Classification (NCBI taxonomy): domain Bacteria; kingdom Bacillati; phylum Bacillota; class Bacilli; order Caryophanales; family Paenibacillaceae; genus Paenibacillus; species Paenibacillus lutimineralis. The sequence goes on along the minus strand of NZ_CP034346.1, from coordinate 6,180,909 downwards.
CGCAGATAGAGAAGAGGCCCTGTGTTTACAGGGCCGTACGAATGATTTTCTTATAATAGATGACCGATAGGATACCGAAGATGGAGTAGAGCGCGGTGTACAGCAGCATGACCAGGAACATCGGCGTCCACAGCTCAGTTCCGAACATGAACCAGCCGGATTTGACGGCGAAGTAGCTGTGCGACAGGCCGATGATAAGCGGAATGCCGAAGTTGAATAGCTGCTTGATCTGTACTCCGCTTAATAGATCCCCTTGGGTGAAGCCAAGCTTGCGCAGAATTGTGAAGCTTGGCTTCTCTTCTTCACCTTCATCCATCTGCTTGAAATAAAGAATGCAGCCGGACGTGATGAGGAAGGTCAGGCCGAGGAAGCCAACGATGAACATAATCAACCCCATCATCTGTTTCTGCTCATTAGTTGACTCAAGTTGGGACTGATTACTGAATCGTTCATCTCCGGGCGGCAGAGTTTGAAAGATTTTGTCCGCTTCTTCAAGCTGTTTCCGGTTCGTAATATCGATGCCAAAATAGGTAGTAAATTTCGCCTGAAGCTGCGGATCAAGATCCTGCTTCAATTGTTCAAAGGTGGCATCCGAGACGATGGCAATCGGCATTCTTCCGTGTGCGAACGGCCAGGAGACGATTGATTCCTTTTTTAAGCCAACCAGTTGTTGGGAAATGGTCTTTTGCAGCCCGTGAAATTGAACAGGCCCAGATCCTTTATAGGAGAACATGGACTTGAGCATATCGCTGAAGCCTGCCATCAACATCTCATCTTCGGCAAGCTGGACATTCTCCACGTCTTTGGCGCTTACTACGGACACCTCTGCCTGATCTGGTTTAAGAATAACGTTGTCCATAGAGATGTCAATGATTTGACTGAGATCGGCGATGCTACGAATCACATCGATCCTGGTTTCTTTGTAACCAATGCCTTGGTCTGATAAGCTCTGCTTGAACTGCTCCGCATCTTGTTCGTTTACGATGGAGAAATCAGCTGGAGAATCACTCTTCGCCATCTTCTCTGCAGAATAATAAGAGATGTAGGAGAGGGACAACAGACCGATTGCCAGCGCTGATACCGTTGTGATGACGGTAAGCAGGATCGCGTTCGATTTCATGCGGAACATGATCGAAGAAAGGGACAGCACCTCGCGGATGTTCAGATATCCACCCTTCTGTCTGCGAATTAGATAGAAGATGAAGCGGACGGAACCACGGTAGAATAAATAGGTACCGAGGATGACCGAGCCCAGAATCGTAATCATAGCCAGCACAAGCTGATTGACACTGTTGAAGTGACCGGAGAACAATCTGGTGGAGATGTAGTACCCGGTTAGAATCAAAGCGATCCCGAACAGACCAACAACCATCTCATTCAGTGTAACACGCTTCACTGTCTCCTCTGTGGAGGATTGTACTCTGAACAGAGATAGGATGCTCTGTCGTTGGATATATATATAATTCATCAGCAGTATAAGTAAGAAAATGATCAGAAAAACAATTACCGTCTGAATAAGTGCATTCGTAGAGAACTGCAGTGTTGTAGAGGTCTTCACGTTCGTAATTTTGAATAGGACCATCGCAACGAGCCTGGAGAAGGAGAACCCGATAAAGATACCGATCACCAGGGAACCGCAATAGAGGATAGAATTTTCGGCGGATAGAATACGGAAGATCCTCTGCTTGGTCAGGCCGGTCAATTGATACAGACCGATTTCCTTGCTTCGTCTCTTGATGAACAATTTATTGGCATAGAGCAGAAAGACGGTCACGATAGCAATCAACAGAACGGAGCCTGCCTTGATGGCTGCTTCTCCCTTAATGCTACCCTTGATCTCCTCAAGCGCCGGGTCGAACTGTAAGGTGACGAAGGCGAAATAGAGCGCCACGCTGAAGACGAGAGCAAAGACATATAAATAATAGTTTTTGATGTTTTTCCGGAAGTTACGGGCGATGATGTAATTAATACTCAGCTTGTTCATCCTGTACCCCTCCCAGAACCCCTTGGGTCTTCATAATATCCTTGAAGAAGGCCTGTCTCGACTCGTTCCCGCGATGAAGCTGGGTGTAGATCCGCCCATCCTTGATGAAGATGACCCTGCTGCAATAGCTGGCCGCAACTGGATCATGGGTGACCATCAGAATGGTGGCTTGACGCTGCTGATTCAATTGACTCAACTTGTTCAATAGATCGGAGGCCGATTTTGAATCGAGGGCCCCGGTCGGCTCATCTGCAAAAATAACGCTCGGTTCATGAATGAACGCCCGGGCGGCCGACGTCCGCTGCTTCTGTCCCCCTGAGATTTCATTAGGGTACTTATCCTTGATATCATATATCCCCAGCTCATTTGCTAGTGCCTGGAACTTCTCGTTCGCTGCTTTTTTTGTGACCCCTGTAATCGATAGCGGGAGCAGAATGTTCTCTTTGGCAGTCAACGTATCGAGCAGATTATAATCCTGAAAAATAAAGCCGAGATGCTGCTTGCGGAACTCCGCTAATTGCTTCTCTCGAAGCGTGGTCATCTCCTGACCATTAATGATGACGCTACCCTCGCTGACCTTGTCGATCGAGGACAGCACATTCAGCAGGGTCGTCTTCCCCGAACCGGAGGCGCCCATAATACTGACGAACTCCCCTTGTCCGATCGCCATATCAATTCCCTTTAATACTTCTTGTCTATTGAATTTATTGCCGTAGCTTTTATGAATTTTAGTTGCTTCAAGAATATTCATTACCCCACACTCCTTCACTTGGTAGCTCCATTATAAGGCGAGGTGTCCGCACCGATCCTTCGATTCACCGAACAAAAGATAGAGGCATGTGACATTGTTGTCACATCCCTCTAATCTGTACGAACTCGTTCTTGGTCGGGAAGATCAACTTCATACTAGTGCCTTCGGTAGGTTGTGAGCTGGCTTTGATCCGAATATGCATTGGCTGAGCCGCTCTTCTAGCAAGGTAAAGGCCCATGCCGGTCGCTTTCGGATCATTATGCACCAAGGTTGAAGTGAAGCCCTTGTCGAATATGCGTGGCAGATCCTTGGGATCGATGCCCCGTCCGTTATCCCTGATTTCAAGAACCGGGTGCTCTAAATGAAGGTAACTTGTAATGACGATATCTGCGTTCTCACTATATTTTACGGCATTGGTGAGGAGTTGTCTGACGATGAAGGCGAGCCATTTGGCATCGCACAACACCTCTCTTATCTCAAGATCTACATCGAAGCCGATCCCGCGGCGCATACACCATGGTCGGAGCGTGCGAATCTCCTGGGATAGCAGGGAATGAAGCTCCACTTGTTCAATGAACAGGTCATTCTCCATAAAAGGAATACGCTTCTGATGCAACTGACGGTCGAGCAGGAGGTGGATGCGCAGCCACTCATAAGTGAGTTGCTCTTGGGCAGTAGGATCATCCAGACGCTCTATCATGAGCTGCATCGCGGTTAGGGGCGTCTTCACATCATGAATCCAGGATAGCAGTTCATCCTTCTCCGCCTCCAGCATGCTGCGATTCAGGGCGGCTTCCTGCCTAAGCCGCTTCGTCTGGTCATAGAGATGGGTCTGTACGATCTGCTCGAATGGGCTGCTGCCCGGCGATAATTCAGTTAGATCGAGATGAGGATCCCACTCTTCCAAGCTCCTGTAGAAGCGAGTCTCTCTTGAATAGCGAATCGCCAGGAAAATGACAAAGATGATCGCTGATATGAAGGCGACATAGAGCAGGGGGCCAATAGGAATATCCTGATCCAAATAAGCCATGGATAAGGTTAGGAGCTGCAGGCAGAGGAACAGGATAATCCAGCTGTGGCGCTCTATCAGGAATTTTCTGATCATTTACAGAGTCCCTTCTTCAATCGCGATATAGCCTTGTCCAACCTTGGTCTCGATCATTCGGCCCAAATCGATCGTCTCCAGCTTCTTGCGCAGGCGATTCACATTCACGGTAAGGGTGTTGTCACTAATAAAGCGTTCATCATTCCATAGATTCCGGATCAACTCTTCCCGAGTTATAATCTTGTTCTTCTGTTCCAACAGCTGCTTGAGAATGAAGATCTCGTTCTTGGTTAGTTCGATACATCCTCGCTCATTGGTTATGGTATTCTTCTCGTAATCGACAGCGGCCCCGCACCAGGTTTTTAGAGAGATCGCTTCCGTGTTATAGTCGTATGCGCGGCGCAGTGTCGCCTGAATCTTCGCGATTAGGACGTCGAAGTGGAATGGCTTCTGCACGAAGTCGTCGGCACCAAGCTGCATGGACATCACCATATCGGTCGGATGATCGCGTGAGGATAGGAAAATAATCGGCACACTCGAATGTGCTCGAATCATCCGGCACCAATGAAAGCCATCGAATTTGGGCAGTTGGATATCGATAATGACGAGGTCAGGTTTCACCGCCGTGAATTCCTGCATCACATTGCTGAAATCGCTGATCCCATGGATGTCATAGGACCATTGTGATAACCGGTCTCTTATTTCACTGAAGAGACTCGCGTCGTCTTCTATTAGCATGATCTTGAACAAATTGTCCACCACCAAGAGTTTTATGCGAATTGTATTTGTCGATATTATAGCAGAATAGTAGAAGCGAAGTAGGGGGCGGATCGAATTCAATCAACACTATCTAACATTTGATATATAAGCTGGAAAGGATTCTTCTCAGTCTGGTTCATTGTCCCGACAATGAAGAGGTCCCTGGATGGACAGTAGAAAGCGAAGCTGCCTGACGAGCCAGAATGACCGAGTATTTCGGGTGCTGGGAAGAACGGCGACATAAGCCGGGACATTTTGACACGCATCATCCCCTTACCGTATTGCAGCGGGAAGTACTGGATTTTGTTCCAATTTACATTGGTAATATTGGCAGGTGAGAATAGCTCGCCATGGAAGAACGCCTTCAAGAACTTCATTAAATCCGTTGAATTAGATATCATGCCGCCGGAAGCCCCTTGGCTTGAAATTGCCATTGGACGATGAACCGGCTCTTTGCCAATATGGATCGGAACGAAAAGGCTATCGGGCTTGCTTAAATAGGTAGACTTCAGATTAAGCGGTTTGATGATGTATTTTTTGTACAGGTCCTCCAATGGTTCGCCGGTCACCTGCTCCGCAATTCTTCCTAATAGTTCAAAGTTGAGATCGGAGTAATAGGCTTTGCCCTCATCCCCATTAATGAAATGTGCTTCCAATTGCTTGCTTCGGGATAAAATTTGTTCAAAATCAATTGAGGTATCTTTCTTGAGTATCTCTGCTTCAAAGGAAGTACCATTATGACCTTTTTCTGTGTAATAGTCAGGTAGCCCGGAGGTTTGAGATATTAATTGCTCTATCGTAATGTTACCGGTCCGGTCACTCTCTTTGTAAACATGCAGTCCGGCGATCAGATTGGGATCAAAGAATTGATCCAGCTTATCATTGAAGGAGAGCTGGCCAGAATCCACTAAATTGAAAATAACCGCAGTGGTAAACATCTTTGTAATGCTGGCAATAGCAAAAGGAGTGTCATCCTTCATCTGGCCAGCTGAACGGATATAGGAGAAGCTCCCATCACCAGACTCTACATTGACCATCATATCAAATACCTTTTTATGATCCAGTGTATTATTGAATATAATGTCCAGTCTTTGATTTGTGCTTTTCTCTCTCCACATCGCCTGCTTAACCAGTAATCCGACAAGGGCAATGCATACGCATAGGATCAATGCAGATAGAATCACTTTTTTTGTTTTTTTCTTTCCCATGGACAATACCTCATTCAACTTTGATTTTTGAGAATATCGATCAGCCAATCCGCCTCAGGGCATGGGGTTTCGGGATGGAGTGCTAATTCCTCGGCGATACCTTGGAGAGAACACCAGAAGGCAACCGATAATGCCCAGGGGCTACCTTCACGGATTTCGCCTAGCTTCTGTCCTTCAGAAATAAGAGGGATGCTGCTTTGGATGATGTTTACTTGAGACAGCATGGCTTTAGCCGCTTCCGGTATGATGTCATTGTTCTGGGCATGTTCCATGAGAACGAACATCTTCGCATAGGTGGGGTTCTCTTTAAGATTTTTTAGTATTTCGTCCGCCGCGGTCTTCAATGTTTGTAATGGGCATACATCGGTATTATCGAGCTCTAATTGCGTTCCCGCGCAGCCAAGACGAATCAGTTCCTCATACAGTTTCTCTTTGGAAGCGAAATAATGGAACAGCAGCCCCATGCTCATATTTGCTTCCTCAGCAATATCGGCTATCTTGGTTGAGCCGTAGCCCTTCCGAATAAATAAGTTTAATCCGGCGTGGAGAATATCTGTCCTGCGCTGTTCTTTATGTTGGGTACGTTTATTCATGATGGGTCACCTTTCGTTGAAAATATATTCATTGAATAATATTTCAATGAATATATTAATCCCTCTTCCTTATTCTGTCAACCATATTGAACTGATACAAACTGACACCGATCAGTCTTCGTGTTGTGGATTGGATTTGTAAACCCAAGGGACTGGTGCTATCGTTAGAGCTGTAATGCCCTGCATTGACAGGAATAGAGAGTTTATATTTTTACGGAGGTGGAATATGAAGGCGCTATTTATCGGAGGAACAGGTACGATCAGTTCGGAGATTACCAGACAGTTATTGGACAAGGGTTGCGAGCTCTATCTGTTGAACAGAGGAACACGTAACGATTCTATGCCAGCTGGAGCGAAAATCATCCAAGCCGATATTAACGATGAGGCCAAGGTTGCGGAATTGATTCAAGGTTTGCAATTCGACGTAGTGGCACAGTTTATCGCATTTCATCCTGAGCATGTTGAACGGGATTATCGACTGTTTAAAGATAAAACCAAGCAGTATATGTTCATCAGCTCGGCTTCTGCTTACCAGACTCCGTTATCGGATTATAGAATTACAGAAGGAACCCCGCTATCCAATCCATACTGGGAATATTCCCGGAATAAGATAGCTTGCGAGGAATATCTAATGAAGCAGTACCGGGACCATGGCTTCCCGATTACACTTGTAAGGCCAAGCCATACGTATGATGAGCGTTCGATCCCACTCGGTGTCCACGGAAGCAAGGGAAGCTGGCAAGTGGCGAAGCGGATGCTGGAGAACAAACCAGTTATTATTCATGGGGACGGTACCTCTCTGTGGACAATGACACATAACAGCGATTTTGCCAAAGGCTTCATTGGATTGATGGGCAATATTCACGCGATTGGGGAAGCCGTTCATATTACTTCCGATGAGACGGTAACCTGGAATCAAATCTACGAGATCATCGCTGACGCCCTCGGGGTCAAGCTGCATGCGGTACATGTATCGTCGGAATTCCTTGATGCTAGCAGTGATGAGGATTTCCGTGGGGGCTTGTTGGGGGATAAGGCTAACTCTGTGGTCTTCGATAACTCCAAGCTGAAGCGGCTCGTTCCAGAATTCGTGGCCACCACGCGCCTGGATCAGGGGATTAAACGGACAGTAGAGCATATTATGGCGCATCCGGAATTTCAAGTGGAAGATCCGGAGTTCGATGTATGGTGTGATAGCGTCATTCATGCTCTGGAGTCTGCCGTTAAGATGATCAAGGGGCTTTAATGCTGAACCCCAATAAGCTTACAGTTTAAAAATAAAAATGGCCAATCCCGGGGGGATGGCCATTTTTTAATTGTTCCACGTGGCAACTAGAAAAATTGGACGAGCTTATCTCGCACCGCTTCGTTCGTCCCATCGACGATGGTCTGATGCTGCGGCTTGGTGAAGAGCGCCTCAATTTGCTCAGGATAAGTTTGCTTAATTTCGCATAGGGCAATAGCTTCGTTGAACTTGGCTGGGTGCGCAGTGGACAGCGTTACTGTCACTTCGCCCGCCGTCGTAAGCTCATCAGAAGCTGCTACTCCACAGGCCGTATGCGGATCGAGCAGATAGTCGTACTCATCGTAATATTTGCTAATGACTGCGAGACATTCGTCGTTTTCCACAGCGTGTGCAGCAAACTCTGCGTTAACGGCAGTCTTCTTGTCTTCAGGGATTACAATTTTGCCTTCCGCTTTGAGCAGATCCATCAATGAAGCTATTTCTGATGCGTTCTCCCCGTACAGATAGAATAGGTAGCGTTCGAAGTTGCTGGCAACCTGAATATCCATAGAAGGGCTATAAGTACCGCGGAATTCACCTGGCTGATAGATTCCCTCGTTCACAAAGCGTTCCAGTATATTGTTCTCATTCGTAGCGAGGATGAGCTTATGGATGGGCAAGCCCATGCGCTGCGCCAAATAACCGGCGAAGATGTCGCCGAAATTACCTGTCGGTACACTGAAATTCAGCTTGCCAGTTATGCCTTGCTGCGCGAGCTGCAGATAGGCATAGAAATAATAAACGGTCTGCGCGAGTATACGAGCGATGTTGATGGAATTGATCGCGCGCAGATGATATTGATGTTTGAAGTCTACGTCTGCGAATAGTTCCTTGATGATCCGTTGGCAATCGTCGAAGGTTCCATTTACGGCCAGATTGAGTACATTCTCGTCATCGACCGTTGTCATCTGAAGTTCTTGCACCTTGCTTACCTTCTGATGCGGATGCAGGATACAGATGCGGATTCCTTCTTTGCCGCGAACGCCTTCGATCGCTGATGCTCCTGTATCGCCTGAAGTTGCACCTAGAATATGAATGACCGAGCCGGTCTTACGGGATACGTAAGAGTACAGATTGCCTAGAAATTGCAGAGCAACGTCCTTGAAGGCAAAGGTGGGGCCATGGAACAGCTCCATAATATGAAGGTCGTCACGAAGTTTACGGACTGGCGTTACATCAGGATGGCGGAATGTCCCGTAGCTGTCATGGACCAGCTTCTCCAGATCAGGGCGTGGTATTTCGTCATTCACGAAGAGCGAGAATACTTCGGTAGCAAGTTCCGCATAACTAAGAGACTGCCAGTTCTTCAGCGTCTCGTCAGACACCTGCGGAATGTGTTCTGGTACAAGCAAGCCGCCGTCGTCAGCCAGACCCATTAGGATGGCATCGATGAAGCCGATTCCAGCGACTTGGCCTCTCGTGCTTTTATAGTGCATAGAATGATTTCCCCCCGCTTGATAGTTTTTCATTATTGTATCAGAAAATTCCCTTTTGTTAAGGGGAAAGTTCTGAGTGAGATATCTTCCTTAAAGTTGTTTTGGATTCGTAGCGCTATTATCCGGTCGTTATTGTTTCAATAGGCAAGGTCACTGAGGAAGGGTTCCAATCGGTCCGCCTGCCAGTGGAGGATGTCGCTACCTGGAAATAATATTAATATTCATAAGAAGCCGACGATTTCGACATCGTCGGCTTTTGTCATATTTGGGAATTTTGTAAAGGTAATTTAACCCAAACATAGAATAAATAAACGATGCTAATAAATTTATGATGATTATAGGGGGGACACCGTGAAGCCCAATTATTATGGAACACCGATTCGAACAAGCCACCGTACTGGCCCGAGATATGCGATATGGATAAAGCGAATCATAATAACCGTCATTCTAATCGCAGCTGTATTGGCGGGTCTGCTGCAGATTCGATCCCCGCGTCCGGTCGGTATAGACGCGCCGCCAGGATCTTTCTCATCTGCACGGGCGATGGAGAAGGTAGAGATGATTGCCAGAGAACCACACCCTTCAGGTTCTTCTGCGCACGCACAGGTGCGTGATTATATTATCGCGGAGCTGGAAATCCTCGGTCTGCATCCGGAAATTCAGGAGGCTAACGTTGCGCCAGGAGTGTCCAAGCGATATTCAGGTAAGCTCGAGAATATTGTCGTCCGCATTCCTGGAACTGATTCGAGCAAGCCGCTCATGTTGGCAGCCCATTATGACTCCGTTGCGACAGCACCAGGGGCGGCTGATGATGGTTCAGGAGTTGCCGCTATGCTTGAGACAGCAAGGGCGCTGCAGGCATTTAGCCCTCTGAAGAATGACCTGATTCTGCTCATGACGGACGGTGAAGAGCACGGAATGCTTGGAGCCAAGGCGTTCGTGAGTGAGCACCCGTGGGCCGGTGATGTGGGCCTGGTATTGAATTTCGAAGCGCGAGGCAATAAGGGCCCTTCATTTATGTTCGAGACCAGCGATCAGAACGGGTGGATCATTCGGGAGTTTACCAGGGCCGCTCCGAGTCCGGTAGCTTATTCACTCATATACAACATGTATAAATTGATGCCAAATGATACAGATTTAACGAAATTCAAGGACGGTGGAATGCCCGGTTTGAACTTTGCCTTCGGGGTCGGTTTGAATGCTTATCACACTGAGCTGGATACAGCGGCTAATCTGGATCCGTCCAGCTTGCAGCACCAAGGCGACTATATGTTAAATCTGGCTCGTCATTTTGGTAATCTCGATTTAAATCAGGTGCAGCAGCAGGATCGGGTCTACTTCAATACCATCGGCTGGAGCATGATCAGTTATCCGGAGTCCTGGATACCATGGTTCACTGGCTTTGCCGTATTGCTGTTCATTGCGACCGTATGGCATGGAATATATGCCCGCCGAGTTCAATGGACGGAGCTAGTTGGTGGATTGTTCGTGAGCTTGCTTACTTTGGTCGTCATATATGGGATAAATACCTTGCTATGGGGACTGCTCCGCTCTAGGATATCGGAGGAACGATATCAACAAATTCTTATGGATCCACAGGTGAGCGTGTATTATTTGGCAGGGTCGCTGTTGGTTACGCTGCTGCTGGCTATTTTAATAGTTAGGGTAGGTTCCCGATTTATCCGGTCGGAAAATATATGGTTGGGTGCATTGACGTTATGGCTCCTGTTATGTGTAGGAACGAGTATTTATCTACCGGGAGGCAGCTATGTATTCATTTGGCCGCTGGTCTTCAGCCTTATTGGCCTAAATTTGTTCTTCTTTATGGAGGAAGAGGCGAGGAACTGGCTATCCACTCTATTCGCTGTACCTGCCTTCGTGCTGCTAACGCCGATCTGCTATCTTGTCTACTATTTGATGACATTGGGGATGGCGGGTGCGCTTATGGTTATTGCAGCGCTTGCGTTCTCTTTGATTTTCCCATTGTTCTGCAAACCTAGGAAGGCACATCGGGATATATTCGGGTAGGCGCTTGAGAAGCTGAATTTCTGCACGTTATACGGTTCGCACGGGGGAAGGTATAAGAAGCACTGAGTTACAACATGCTAATGGGGAACAGAGACATTTCAGAAGGGAGAGTATCTCATTCATGAAACGTTACGATTCCAGTCTGCAAGCAGACAGCACTGTAGCTCGTGCGCAAAATTCTGTTAACAAGCTGCACAATGCCGTATCTCAAGCGCTAAGCCACCCCAATGAACAGACCGTTGAGCAAGCGCAGAACAGCCTTGATCATGCTGAACAATCTATTCAGCAGGTGAACCGTTCATTAGGGCCTCAAGGGGTTGAAATGGCCGAAGAGATGCTGGCCGATGAGAAGGGTAGACTTGCTAAGCTGAATCAGCAATAGAGACTTTCAGAACGCTAATCGTTTTCTGTTCAGCCTGCAGGGCCTATGGGCTCTGCAGGTTTTTTGGTGCGGATAAGTTGAAGGGCCTCATCCTCCACTGGTGGTGGTGATGAGGCCCTTATTATGAACTATGCCGTTGATATTATTTCTTCAGGAGCAGATATATGAAGTAAGGTGCGCCGATGAAGGAGATAACAATCCCGACGGGAATACCGCTCGGATCGGCCAGATTACGACCAATCGTATCCGCCAGCAGCAGCATCCATCCTCCAGTTAATACGGCGACTGGCAGGAAGAGCTGGTGCCTTGGGCCAACCAGAGCTTTGGCGATATGCGGCGCCATTAGACCGACGAAGGAAATACCTCCGGTTACAGAGACTGCTGAGGCGGCCAAAGCAACAGCTGCCAGCAGCAGGCCGAGCCTTTCTCTCTCCACGGCCACACCGACACCGATGGTGACATGCTCATCCAGCGTCAGGAGATTCATGCGATTCGCCTTATAGAAGGTGAACGGAACGAGGATAAGCAGCCAAGGAAGCATCGCTAAGATAAAGGGCCAGTCGGTGCCCCATACATTTCCGGCGATCCATTTGGCTATAAAGTCTACCTTAGAACGTTCTGCCGATGAGATCAGTACGATCATGATACCGGATAGCGCCATGGCGAACCCAACGCCCGTTAATATAAGGCGGGTCGGCTGAAGTCCTTCAGTTCGGCTATATGAGAAGACATAGATTAAGATGGCCGTAATTACGGCCCCGATAAAGGCGACCACAGGTAGTAAATAGATGAATGAGCCTGCATCAATCGGGAAGAACAAGAAGAAGACAGCAATGGCAACGCCGGCCCCCGAGTTAATGCCGAGAATTCCGGGGTCTGCCAGATCATTGCGCGATACGCTCTGTAGTATGGCTCCTGACAGCGCTAGGGCCATCCCTGAGAGCATGGTAATGACAATACGCGGCAGACGAACTGAGAATAAGACGAATTCTTCCTTGAACGTTCCTTGTCCGAACAAAGTTGGTAGAAGGCGGTTATAAGACAATGAGGAATAGCCCATCCCCATGCCGATAATAATGGTTGCAATAATGAGCAGAACCAGGATGCCGACGATCCGGCGCTGCTTTCTGGCTGCGATGTGCTGGTTCATGATAAGCCTTTACCTCCTTTACGTACGATATACAAGAAGAATGGCAGGCCAATCATGGCGACGATCGCGGCTACCGGTGTTTCATAGGGAGCGTTGATCGTGCGGCCGAGCGTATCAGCGATCAGCATGAACGCCGCACCGCCTATACCGGACATCGGTAATATGTAACGGTAGTCGGTTCCAACAATACCGCGGATCAAATGCGGCACCATCAATCCGATAAAAGCCAGGTTCCCTACCAGTGCAACTGAGGCACCGGCGAGAATGATGATAAGAACAATCATTAGCACTTTGATTAGCGCTGTCCGTTGCCCCAAGCCAACAGCAACCTCTTCGCTGAGGCTCATAACGGTAAGCTGCTTGGAGAAGAGCAGGGACAGAATAATGCCGACGGTAATGAAAGGAACGATGACCTGAAGCTGCCCCCAGGTTGTACCGATCACTCCGCCCGAGGTCCACATCGAGACATCCTTGGAGATCTTGAAGTAGATTCCCACACCTTCAGCAATCGCATACAGGAAGGCAGATACAGCCGAGCCCGCAAGTACGAGGCGCAGCGGGGACAAGCCGCCCTTCTTGACGGCTCCGATGCCTAGTACGAATGTAGCGCCCAGAGCAGCTCCGATGAAGCAGGCAATCATAATCCCGAAGTAATTCGCCGCCGGGATGAAGGCCAATGTGATGGCCAAGGCTGCATTGGCACCTGACGTCAGACCAAGCAAGCCGGGATCGGCGAGCGGGTTCCTTGTGATGCCCTGCATCATCGCACCGGATATCGCCAAGGCAGCACCCACAACCATAGCTCCAATCTCCCGTGGCAGACGGATTTCACGGATGATGGAAATAGACTCCCCACTTGCGTGGGAAGTCAGGGCCAGCCAGACATCTCGAAGCGGTGTGTTGGCCGCTCCGAATGCCATAGCTACAGCAAATATGAGTACTAATAATATGCATCCAGCTATCAGCTTGAATATGAATGATATGGAACGTGAATTTGATCTTATCATTTGGTTTAGTCTCTCATTTTCTTATGAATTGGCTTACTTTCCAAGGAAGTGCTTAATAAAGAAGTCGAGTTGATAATCCAAGGTAAGCGCATCGTTGAAGTAGAAGTTCTGCGCATCAGCTACAAAGACATGGTCGTTCTTGACCGCCGGGATGTTCTTATACGTATCCGTGTCCAAGAAGGAATTATCGGTCTCACTATTTTTACTTAATATAATATAGTCCCCGGCATATTCCGGCAATACTTCCAGGGATAGCGCGTAATATCCATCCTTCAACGCGGTTTCCTTCACTTTTTCCGGCATTTTCAACTTCATGGCTTGGTACAGAATTTCCGTGCCCCGGGCCCAATTGTCGCCGAAGACATAAATTTGCTTGTCGAAGTTCTCGAATACAGATACCGTTGCATTCTCGCCAATCTTCTCTCTGATCTCGTCGCCTGCTTTTTCCGCACGCTGCTTGAAGTCGTTGACCCAGGCCTCAGCTTCTTTCTCTTTGTTAAGCAGTTTGCCGATCTCTAAGATCTGTGTTAAGTAGTCCAGCTTGCCATAGGTATAGGTAACCGTAGGAGCAATCTCCTTCAGTTTATCCAAATTTTTAGTGTTGGACAGGCCGATGATTAAGTCCGGGTTAACCTCAATAATCTTCTCCAGATTCTCATCTGACACTTCAGCGGCGTTCTCCAATTTATCCTTGAAGTTTGGATTCATCTTGGACCAGGAATCGACGCCAACCAGGTTGACACCTAAGGCCAGAACGTCACCGGTATAAGAGGATAGCACGATAACGCGCTTCGGATTCGCTGGAACTTCGATGGGACCATCCTCCGATTGATAAGTAATCGTATCATTGGAACCGCCCTCTGTCTGGTTAGCAGTTGTATTTGAATTTGCCTTTGTGCCATTCTGACTAGGTGCTTGGTTGCCACAGGCGCTGACCAGCAGGACACAGAGCAGCATTATAGGTAGAAAAATTTTCTTCATTTCGTTAAACTCCCTTTATATGTTTTAAATGATAATGATTATCATTCGCGGACTGATATAAATAATATAGTTCCAAGCGGTGGATGTCAATAATAAATTAAAAGTCAAACTGATATTTATAAGGATAAGAACCCCTGATATTATCGGGTGCTCACCATGTCACGGTACCGTATTGTAGATATGTTAAGCTGTGGGTAAAGGCGGATGAAATCGCCATATCATATTATTGTGCTAAATATAGGGTAAAGGGGCTGATGTAGTATGAAGTATCGTAGACTCGGAAATAGCGGGCTTGAAGTATCGGAGATCGGGCTTGGGACAAATTCATTTGGTAAAAGAGCCAACGAATCCACCTCAATTCGCATTATGGAGGAGGCGCTGGACAACGGCATTAACTTCATAGATACGGCGAATATCTACGCTGGAACAGAGTCGGAACGAATTATCGGACAGGCTCTAGCCGGCAAAAGACAGCATGTCGTTCTGGCTACGAAGGCCGGATTGGTAAGAGGGGAAGGGCCGAACCAGCGCGGCTCCTCGCGGTATCATTTGCAGCAGGAACTAGAAGGTAGCTTGAAGCGGCTCAATACCGATTATATCGATCTGTATCAGATCCATACTTTTGACCCGAACACTCCGCTTGAGGAGACGCTGCGCACTTTGGACGATATGGTGCGTGCGGGTAAAGTTCGCTACATCGGAGCTTCCAACTATGCGGCGTGGGAGCTGATGAAGGCACTAGGCATCAGTGAACTGAAGGGGCTGAACCGCTTCGTATCCCTGCAGGTTAGCTATTCTTTAGCCGATCGAACCCCGGAGCAGGAGATGGTACCGCTATGCCTGGATCAGGGCGTTGGCATTATTCCGTATTTCCCACTCGCAGGTGGGATTCTTAGTGGGAAGTACAGCTTGTCAGACAAAATTCCGGAACATTCCCGTGCGGATAAAGACCCAAGCTTCAATCGCTTCATTAATGAACGAACGTTGACGCTCGCCGATCAAGTGAGCAAGCTGGCGGCTGAACACGGACATACACCTAGCAGTCTTTCTCTAGCCTGGCTGATGAGCCAGTCCGTTGTAAGCACGGTTATTGTTGGCGCCACCCGTCCAGAGCAGCTGAGGGAGAATCTCCGTAGCCTGGAGATTGAACTAAATACAGGGCTCGTAGAGGCACTGGGCAATTTAAGCCAGAGAAGCCGCTACAGCGAACCGTTCGCAACTTATCGTCTATCTTGATCTTATGGACAGCCATTTTCATATAACGTGTTCCAAAGGTGAATTCCAAAGCGCTACTTGAACACAAGCCCAGGCCCATGCATAGCATATAGCACCACTTTGTTAGCGGGGAAAGGGTGTGCCTGGAATGGGGATTCATTTAACGGCAATCCATTATGTGTATTTGGCTTTCATTGTATTGATTATGGCGCTGTTGATCAGACGCCGCGATACGACGATGATCTGCGTAGCGGGCATCTTTGTATTAGGCTTAATCGCCACGGAGACTCTCAGCGGCTCAGTATCCGGTGTCTTTAATTCATTTGTATACGCGACGAGGGAACTGCTTGGAACGATCATGATCATTTCCATCATCGTAGCGATGAGCCAGGTTCTAATGCGGACGGGAATTAATGAAACGATGATAGCACCGTTGACGCGGTTTATTCGCACTCCTGCAGTAGCCTTCTGGGGTATCGGTCTAATTATGATGGTGACCTCCTGGTTCTTCTGGCCTTCACCGGCAGTCGCTCTCATCGGCGCGGTTCTGCTGCCAGTGGCTGTTCGGGTCGGTCTGCCAGCACTTGGAGCAGCCATGGCCATGAACCTGTTCGGTCACGGTATTGCTCTATCGGGCGACTATATTATTCAAGGTGCGCCTAAGCTGACGGCGGACGCAGCTGGACTGCCAGTATCCAGCGTGATGGAGGCGAGTGTCCCGCTCGTTATCGTGATGGGGCTGGTCACAACCGTTACGGCATTCTGGATGATGCGCAGAGATATCAAACGTGGAACGTGGCGTGACGGGCTGGTGACGAGCAAGAATCTGACTCCTAAGCTATCAGCGGAGGAAGAGGAGCAGGCAATTATCTCTCCTGACGTGAAGAAAGGACTGGCGATTGCGATACCTCTGCTGTTCTTGATCGACGTTCTCGCGATGTTCTTGCTCCATTTACAGGGCGGAGATGCGACAGCGCTGGTTGGCGGAACAGCTGTATTCATCCTGATCGTTGTCACTTTGCTGGCTCATCGCAACCGTGGATTGGAGAAGGTAACTTCATATCTGATCGATGGCTTTGTGTTCGGATTCAAAGTATTCGGCCCGGTCATCCCGATCGCAGCTTTCTTCTATCTGGGCGACTCGGCATTTACGGAATTATTCGGTCAGGTATTGCCCGAGGCTTCCCATGGTATTGTAAATGATCTCGGGGTGGCGCTGGCAGGAGTTGTACCTCTGAACGGAGCTGTAGGTGCTATTACGTTGACGATCATCGGAGCCATTACCGGTTTGGATGGATCTGGATTCTCTGGGATCTCACTTGCGGGTTCAGTGGCGCAATTATTTGCCGCAGCGACCCATACAGGGGCAGCCACCTTGACCGCATTAGGGCAAGTCGCCGCGATCTGGGTTGGGGGTGGTACATTGATTCCATGGGCATTAATTCCGGCTGCAGCAATTTGCGGAGTAAGCCCATTTGAACTGGCTCGGCGCAATTTGAAGCCTGTCTTAATCGGGCTCGGGGTGACTACAATTGTCGCTATGTTTTTGTTGTAAAATGCCATTTGAAATATCTGCAAAAAAACGGCTATCCAGAAGATAGTCGTTTCTTGTTGTTCACAGAGCTTTCACTTTTCAAATAGGAAATGGAGGTATTGTATACCAAAAAAGTTTGTGATAGAATTCACCTATATAGTGAAATATTTCACTTAATTTAAAAATGTCTATCTTAGGGGGCTTTCATGAAAATGAGGAAAATGATGTATGCGTTGTTAGTATCTATGGTTGCTATCTCCATGCTGGCTGGCTGCGGTTCCAAGAACTCAAATTCAAATTCTGCTAATTCTGGCCAATCTGCATCTAACGAATCAACCAACAATGCTTCCACGAACAATGGAGCAACAAATAACGCAGATACTGCAGCTTCAGGACAAATTGCCAAGATTGGTCTGGGTCATATTACATCTATTGGCAGCTCGAAGGATATGGAAGGCGACACACTGGCTACTGCACAAGTGGACACAACGATTGTTGCAGCAGCATTTGATAAAGATGGCAAGGTAGTCAAGATTGAGATCGATAATGCACAATCGAAGGTAGACTACGATAAAGATCTGCAAGTGGCTACTGACTTGAATGCCGACAATAAAACCAAGGTAGAGCTTGGCGAAGATTATGGAATGAAAAAGGCTTCGTCCATCGGCAAAGAGTGGTATGAACAAGCGAAAGCGCTCGGCGATTGGATGGTAGGCAAGAGTGTCGATGAAATCAAAGCCATGAAGACCAAAGCAAAGGATGATCATCACCCGGCTGTTCCGGATGAAGCGGATTTGGCTTCTACTGTAACGATGAACGTATCTGATTTCATTGCAGCCGTGGCTGAGGCATACGATAATGCGATTGATGTGAAGGCTGGTGCTGAAAAATTCGGCCTCGGAAATAACGTTTCCCTTGCTAAGTCTAAGGGTCTGTCCACGAATGATGGTCAAGAAGTGCTTCCAGCAGCTGAGGTTAATACAGTAATGGTAGCTACAGCCTTTGATAAAGATGGCAAGGTAGCAGGTACGATTATTGATAACGCACAGACAAAGGTGAACTTTGACAAGAACGGTAAAGTGACATCCGATAAGAATGCAGAGATCAAGACGAAGGTAGAGCTTGGCGATGAGTACGGCATGAAGAAGGCTTCCTCGATCGGCAAGGACTGGTATGAGCAAGCGAGAGCGCTTGGCGATTGGATGGTAGGCAAGTCCGTTGATGAGATCAAAGGCATGAAGACGAAGCAAAAAGATGACGCTCATCCTGCAGTTCCGGATGAAGCGGATCTGACTTCTTCGGTTACAATCAGTGTTCAGGACTATATCGCAGGCTTGGTAAAATCCTTCGACAACGCTAAATAATAAGGTTCTTTAATCATCGAACAATATGGACTCCCCCATGCTTATGGGGGAGTTTTGCTTAAAACCGAGATAGGATTGGAGAAGTCCGGCAACGAGGCGCTTAAGAGGTGAATTTATGTATAGAGTAGTGGAAAAGACAAAATGGTGGGTAGGGGTTATACTTACGGCCTTGTTATTGACCGGCTGCACAGCCAAGGCGGATCAACTGGAAGTGGTATATCCCAAATATAGTGACAGTTTCTTCGATGCTTTCGATACGATGACCCAGGTTGTAGCGTACACAGAGAGTGAGGAGCAATTCGAGCAATACGTCGAGCAAATCCATAAGCGGTTCTTGGAGCTGCACCGATTATATGATATTTATAACAATTATGAAAGTCTTAACAATGTGAAGACGATAAATGATCAAGCCGGGATTGAACCTGTTAAGGTCAGCCAGGAGATCATCGACTTAATCCAGTTCTCCAAGAAGTGGTATGACAAGGTTGGTGAGACCAATATAGCAATGGGGTCGGTTCTCGAGTTGTGGCATGACTATCGAGAAGCGGGTATTGCCAACCCGGATCAGGCCAAGCTGCCGCCGATGGAAGAGTTGAAGAAGGCCGCGGAGCATATTGATTTCAGCAAGGTAATTATCGATGAAGCGAATAGCACAGTCTTTTTGGCAGATGCAAAAATGTCGCTGGATGTCGGTGCTGTGGCCAAGGGCTTCGCGACTGAATTGGTAGCCAAGGAAATGAAAGCGCAGGGGATGAACTCCTTCATGATCAGCGCTGGTGGGAATATCCGTTCCGTAGGGAAGCCGTTGGATGGGGTACGGCAGCGCTGGGGTGTCGGTATCCAGAATCCGAATAAATTCATCGCGATGGAAGAGGATAATCTGCTGGATACGGTATTTATCCGTGATGCTTCTGTCGTCAGCAGTGGGGATTACCAGCGTTATTACGCGGTGGATGGCGTGAAATACCACCATTTGATCGATCCAAAAACTTTGCTGCCGGGAAATTACTATCGGGCGGTGACGGTCGTTACCGAAGATTCCGGTTTGGCGGATTTTTTGTCGACGGTTGTATTCTTGCTGCCATATGAACAGAGCGCTGCTCTTGTAAAGGAGCTGGATGGAGTCGAGGTGCTCTGGGTAATGCCTGACGGCACTGTGAAGGCAACGAAAGGTATGCAGAAGATCATGAAAAGCCATGGAGCGTCAGGGGCGAGAGCGTCATAGCTTGAATCGGTGGAGCCCGGTAGATGGTTTGCTTATGTATGGCTATATTTTCAAATTTGTAGGGATTTTGTGGGACTAGTTTGAGTATTATGGTAATATATAAGCAAATTCATAATGAGGTGATTGATTCTTGATAGGTCGTAGCGGTAACCCCACTCTTAATGACAAGACTTTTGAAAGAGCCGGTCAATTTAGTGATTTGAACCGGATGACAATTGGAGGCACAGTGAATAAGGCGTTTATTACGCTCATTATTTTGCTGGCAAGTGCCTTCAGTACATGGATGATGTTCTTCGATGGGAAGAATGTAGTTCCTTTCGCTATCGGCGGAGCTGTTGCCGGGCTTATTATTGCGATAATCCTTGCTTTTAAACCAGCGATTTCTCCCTATTTAGTACCGATTTATGCACTTTGTGAAGGCTTTTTCCTTGGAGCCATTTCAGCTACATACGAGACTTTATACTATGGAATCACTTTACAGGCAGCCTTGCTGACAATGGGTGTCTTCCTTGCTCTGCTGCTTGCATACAAGACAAGAATTATTAAAGCGACAGAGAATTTCAAACTTGGTGTATTCGCGGCAACTGGCGGCGTAGCACTGCTCTATCTGCTGAGCATTGTATTGCGGTGGTTCGGTATTCAAATTCCTTATTTGCATGACAGTACACCAATCGGTATCGGAATCTCCGTCGTCATCGTAATCATTGCTGCACTGAATTTGGTGCTGGACTTTGACTTTATCGAGAACGGCGCACAGAATGGGGCTCCGAAGTACATGGAATGGTATGGAGCCTTTGGTCTGATGGTAACGCTTGTCTGGCTGTATCTTGAGTTGCTTCGTCTGATCGCCAAGATTTGGAGCCGTGATTAGACAAAACTAGTGGTTTGCGTTCGACAAAACTAGTATTATTTTACCTTTTTTAGCGATTGACTCCAGTTCTAAATGTGAAATATATTAATGTCACACAGAGGTCGTTGTTCTTCATCCAGAGAACAAGGGCCTCTTTGTTATATTTCATATCTAGGCACACTAATCGAAAGGTTAGGTCGCAAAGCTTTGGAGTCTAATGGTTCTGATCAGAATACTGATCCGGCTAATGACAGTCCGGCTGCATTCACAATGCTTATTGTTGATGCAGCCGGATTTTTTTGTTTTCTTCCTGGTTGCGAAGGCATTCCCAGTGAATAGCCTTCGTAAGATAAGTATTAGTGCCTGAAAAGGGAGGGGATTAATGCAGGGAAAGTAGCCTAGGAGTGAAGATAACAAAATGAGGAGGAGCTATGAAAAGCGGAATTCGATTAATTGTTACTTGGTTGTGCATGATCTCCCTTATACTAGGGATGCCTTCGATGGCGTTGGGAGCAGGCGGCAGTCCTAGCGATCCGGTGTGGCCAAACCCGGGGTCGATCCAGTTGAACAAGACGGCGACGCCTACCGATAACTTCGGAGAATGGAAGGTAACGCTGACGGTGGAAGGCAAGCAATTGAAGACAAACACGGACATTGTGCTCGTCATCGACAAATCGGGCAGTATGAACGATGGGAAGCGTTTGGCAAGTGCCAAAGAAGCGGCCAAGAGCTTCGCGGATTCACTGCTAACGAGTGATTCGGGTGTACGTTTGGCGGCGGTATCGTTTAATAATGCGGCTTCTGATCCACCGGTGTATGGCTTTGCAGATGCTTCCAAGAAGGATGACTTCAAGAAAGCCATTGATAAAATCAGTGCAACTGGCGGAACAAATATTCAAGCTGGACTTAAAGCTGCTGATGATCTATTGAAAAATAGTCCGGCTGACAAGAAGTATATCGTACTGCTAAGCGATGGAGAGCCGACCTACAGTTATAAGGGTACGGCTGCTACAAGTTACAACGATTGGCCTAATATGAAGTACAGCTTCATAATTACTGATTTTGACTTCACGTCTTTGAAAGGGACGGGTAGCAGTTTTTCATTATCCAGCTATAATATTGATCGAGCAGGTACCTACAAGGTCACGGATAATGGACTTCCGACCATTTCCCACGCAAAATTGCTGTACGATAAGGGTATTGGTATTTATAGCATTGGCCTGGAAGTAGGCAACAACAGCAATGCTGTGTATGTACTCAACAACAGTCAGAATCGAGGCTACTATTCAGCGAACAGCGATGAGCTGAAGAAGGTATTTGCGGAGATCTCCAGCGATATCAAATTTGCTGCCAGAGATGCAGTTGTGACAGATCCGATGGGCGAGAAGTTCAATCTCCAGCCGGGTGCGCTGGATGGCAAGGATTACGAAGCGTCCCAAGGCGAGGTGGTCTGGAACCCGGCGACAGAGACATTCCAGTGGAATGTCGGCACGGTCTCTGAAGGCAAATCGGCGACATTAACTTATGTTGTCGTGATCGATCCATCTTCGAACCCGGTGTCAGATACACTGTATCCGACGAACGGGAAAACGACGATTGATTACACGAATGTGTACGGTAATACGCATATTGTGAAGGAATTTACTGTACCTGAAGTGAAGATCGGCCTGGTGAAGATTCTTGTTAAGGGCTACGCGGTGAATCTGCAAGGAAAGCCGATCAACAAAGCTGGGGATGAAGTTGCTAGTCCAGCACTAGCAGAACAGCTATATTCCGAATACTATTCCGTTGATAGTAAGGATTCATTCCCAGTTGGTGGCGATCCGATCTCAGTACCAGCCAAATCGCTTGATGGATACAAACTCAAGGTTGGGGTCGACCCAACAATGGTTACTTTGCAAGCGACCGCAGATAATATCGTTCTGTTCGGTTATGCCAAAGTAATCGAGAAGTCGGTGACAGTGAAATACGTAGATCGCGATTCGGGGAAGGAAATTGCTGACCCGGATGTGATTGAGAAGGCTATTGTCGGTGAGCAGATTAAGCTCGAAGCGAAGCAAATTCCGGGATATACGGCAGAGGAGCCTACAACCTTTAATTATCCTGTAGAGAATAAGGATAATAATGAACATATTTTCTATTACACGGCTAATAAGCAGACAGTGACTGTGAAGTATCTAGAGCGGGGAACGGATAAGGAACTATCTCCGTCAACTTCCGTACCAGGAAAGACGGGAGAGACTGTGAAGTTAACAGCCGCCACTGTTCCTGGTTATACTCCAGAGAAAGCAGAAGATACGTACACAGTGAAAGCAGAGGGTAATGAGTATATCTTCTACTACACGGCGGGTGAACAAACCGTTACTGTTAAATATCTGGAGAAGGGAACGGACAAGGAACTATCTCCGTCAACTTCCGTACCAGGAAAGACGGGAGAGACCGTGAAATTAACGGCTGCAATCGTCTCAGGTTATACTCCAGATAAAGCGGAAGCTACGTACACGTTCCATGCAGGAGCCAATGAGTACATTTTCTACTATGTCCAAGATGAACAGCCTATTGAAGAGCGTGCCGTAACGATCCATTTCCTTGAAGAAGGCACGGAAGCTGTGCTGAAGGACCCAGAGGTTAAATCAGGTAAGGTCGGAGAAACATTGACCTGGACAGCTGAGAACATTACGGTAACGGATACGGTATATGCTCCGGTCCAGCTCAATCACAGCTATACGATTACAAACGAAGAAGTTCAGGACTACCCTATCTATTACAAAAAGAGTGATTCTGAAGAGAATTTGAAGCTTACGATTCAATATCTTGATCGGGCAACTGGAGAGCCCGTGGCAGCATCGGATACGGTGTTCGGAATCGAAGGCAAGGAGATTACTCTGTTGCCTAAGACTCCGACTGTAACGGATGCGGTATATGTACCTGAGTTAGAGAGTGCTACTTATACCTTTAACGGTGATCTGGAGCAAGAGTATACTTTCTACTACAACAAACAAGTAGACCCAGAGCCAGCTGAGCGCACGGTAACTGTGAAATACCTTGAGCAGGGTAGCAATCGTCAGCTTGCCAATCCTACCACGGTGAAAGGCAAGATAGGAGATACACTAACCTTAACGGCGGTAAGCATATCCGGCTATACTCCAACGAAGTCCAGCGATACGTATAAGATCGGAAATGGCGAATCGCAAGAATATATTTTCTACTACACAGCGAATTCGACTGGCGGTCCGGGCAGTCCTAGCTCAGGAGGCTCTTACACGTCTTACACACCACCTTCACCTCCGCCACCACCAGCACCACCAGTGCCGCCATTACCACCAGTACCGCCTAAGCTCGACACCGAGAATCACTTTGATTATATCCAGGGCTATCCGGACGGTATGGTAAAGCCGCAGAACAATATCAGCCGCGAAGAAGTGGCGGCGATCTTCTATCGTCTGATGGAAGGCGAGAGCCGGGCGAACTACTACTCAACAACGAATTCCTATAACGATGTGAAGGATACTCGCTGGTCCAACAAGCATATCTCGACGATGGCCAATGCCGGAATTATTACGGGCTACCCGGACGGCTCTTTCAGACCGGGTCAGGCAATCACCAGAGCTGAATTTGCTGCTATTGCAGCCCGATTCGATAAGCTGGATGAGCGAGAAAGCGGACTGTTCACGGATATTAGCGGACATTGGGCTGAGAAGTACATCCTCTCGGCAGGTAACAAGGGCTGGATCAAAGGGTATACGGATGGTACCTTCAAACCGAATCAATATATTACTAGAGCCGAGGCAATGTCCTTCATCAATAGTGTATTGAATCGTAAAGTGAAGGAGTCCGGAATCCATAAGGATGCCAAGAAGTGGCCGGATAATTCGGCAACGAGCTGGTATTACGAAGATGTCATTGAAGCGACAAACAACCATGATTATTCACGGAATTCGGATGACTATGAGACTTGGGAACAGCTTAAGCCACATAGAGTTGAACCCTAATGAATGAGTGATTTAACGTAAGAAGAGGCTCCCGTCGGGGAGCCTCTTTATGCATTATTATTGATATTTAGAGAATAAGTCCTTCATAAATTGATAGGTTAAAGGCATGTCCTGCTTAAGCCTAGCTTGTGTCTGTTCACTATATAAATACAGCGTCGCGGTTTCTGCGAAATATTCTGTAGCGTATGCTGATACATATCCATCTCCCTTATAGTCGATGTCAGCTTCTTTCTTCCATATATCCGTGAACTTGGAGGAGGAACTGATGTTGCCCAGTACAAGGCGATCTATGGCGTGGAGTGTCTCATGTAGCTCCAGGTTTTGCCCGTTATGGCCTTTACCTTTGTCGCTGTAGCCGATTCTGGCAATAACGATATTGGAGCTAACGCCAGGAACGTCGTCCCAAGTGAGACCGGTATTCTCCCATCCCCGTGGGGTGACTCCCTTATATTGCGAGAATTCAGGCTCATCGGTGATTTTTCCGGTAACGAGCTTAATATTTATTTGTTTATCCTTAAGAGCTTGCAGAAGCGGGGCGGGAATTAATGCCAGGTGATTCATCATCTTATCGGCTTCTAGCTTATCGTAATTGCCCTGAGGCAATATGACAATATCTTGAAGCAGGCCAGTATCACCCTGAGCATAGCTTGATGGGGTAGAGAAGCTCATAACGATGAGCAGACAGGTAAGAAATAGGATCGGGATGCGTCGGATCAGCTTCATAATAATCCCTCCATTCATCTCATAAATTTTGCATGGTTCACCGAGTCGGAAGAAATGAATGAAGTATTCATCCACTTCCATATCGGCAGCTGGCTGGCCTGGCGGTAGATCCGCTGTAGCCCCTATAGCTTTGCGCCCCCGTCTTTCGAAGGGTTTGCCCTGAGCAATATGAAAATAGCAAGATAGTTCAAATTTTCATAGAACAAAAAAATCCTTCTTACCGAGTAAGAAGGACGGTTCAAGCGATGATTACGCTCAACAGCTTCTATATCGGCAACTGGCTGGCATGTGAAGGAATCATCCTCACGAAGCCCCTATAGCTTTGCGTCCCCTTCTTTCGAAGAGTTTGCCTTGATCGATTTGAGAGATTGATAGAATTGGAAAAAATATGAATCTATCTACTATTAAAAATAAATCTAATAGGGTGAATAGTCAACTCTTTTCTGCCAAAAAAGGCGTGGATTGGAGCGGAATATACGTTATGACGGATTACTATGGAAAACGGACGGATGCAAGTGTTGGCAAGCGGGACCTAGCTCTTGTGTTAAAACTAAAAATTTGGGACAATAGTACAGATTACATCCTTTTCGGAGTGACAGACGAGAGGCTATTTTACAGTTTTGAAAAGAGGAACTGGCATGAATAACACATCCATTTATGGATTTACATTAGAACAACTTGGAGATTGGCTCGAGGATCATGGTGAGAAGAGATCAAGAGCTGGGTTCGTCTGGGATAACTTATATCGCAAGCGGGTTAAGAGTATTTCAGAAATGGTGGATGTTTCGGCTCCGTGTGTAGAATTGCTAAGCGACCATATGACAATGCAGACGATGACCGAGCATACTCGCCAAGAGTCTAAGGACGGCACTGTTAAATTTCTGTTCAAATTACAGGACGGCAATCTGATCGAGACGGTGCTGATGAGACATAAATTCGGTCTGTCCGTCTGTGTAACGACCCAGGTGGGCTGCAATATCGGTTGCAGTTTCTGTGCGAGCGGATTGCTGAAGAAAAGCCGGGACTTGTCCACCGGCGAGATTGTCGAACAGATTATGAAGGTTCAGCTCTATCTGGATGAGGCGCAGCGCGGAGAATTGGTTAGCCATATCGTAGTTATGGGGATTGGTGAACCATTCGATAATTTCGACAATGTCGTTAATTTCTTGAAGGTGATGACCGATCATAAGGGACTGGCGATTGGACCAAGACATATTACGGTCTCAACCAGCGGTCTAGCGGACAAAATTAAGGAGTTTGCCGATCTCAACCTGCGTGTCAATCTGGCAATCTCTCTACATGCTCCGAACAATGAACTGCGGACCCGGATCATGAAGATCAATCGCGGCATTCCGATCGAGAAGCTGATGGAAGCCATCGACTATTATCTGGAGCGTACGAATCAGAGGATTACGATCGAGTATATTTTGCTTCGGGATGTGAACGATGGCCGGGAGCAGGCTGTGGAATTGACTGAGCTATTGGACAGTCGCAGATCCTATGTCAATGTGAACTTGATTCCCTACAATCCGGTCGATGAGCACAGCCAGTATCAGCGCAGCGATAAAGAATCCGTGCTTGAGTTCTATGACGAGCTGAAGAAGCAAGGCATTAGCTGCAGCGTCCGGATGGAACATGGCTCCGACATTGATGCCGCTTGTGGACAGCTCAGAAGCAAGCAGATGAAGCAGCAGGCTTAATCTATAACTTGGTCGAAAAACGAACAAAAAGCAGCCCAATTCCTGAAGAGGAAGGGCTGCTTTTTTGCTAATATTGACTACGCTCGGACTTTTAACGAAACAGGGTTTCGCTATTTGCCTCAAAATGGGCTGTTAGAAATTTTAACGAAACTTGGTATCGCTATTGGGGTCAATAAGGGGTAAAAGTACGATATTTCTCCCAAATAACGATATGGTGTTTCGTTAGATTCTATATCCCCTCGTTTTTATGGAAATAACGATTTATAGTTTCGTTAGAGATCCGAGGAATGGTGGATTGCCCATTTAGACTCCATTACGCTCCATTGCGCTCATCTATCTCATCTACGCTAACTACCCTCTCTCTGCGCCGCTAATCCGGAATTTTCTTGGGGTCATTCCGGTGAAATTTTTGAACAACTGCGTATAATAACTCTGATTGCAGAATTTGAACGTAAAGGCAATTTCAGAGATCGATTGATTCGTATGGATCAATAGGTGCTTGGATTCTTCGATCTTACGACGGTTAATGAACGTGGTGAGCGGTGAGCCAGTCTCCCGTTTGAAGCGGTCTGACAAATAGCTGGGATGAACCTTGAGAACATCGGCAATCTTATGCAGGGTCAGTTCCTCGAAGATATGCTCGCGGATATAGCGAATCGCCAGATTCACGATATGTGAGTAAGGCAGTTCAGCTTTCTCAGAGCGGATCATCGCCACGAACTGCACTAGCATTTCATATTCGAAATGAATGAGCCGCTCGACATCCACGATCTTCTCGATTTCCAATATCACCGTATCGCTCAAATGGAAGGCGACCTCCGGGTCAACACCGCCCTTAATAATCGCGCGAGTAAATAAAGTGCAGGAAGCGATCAAGGCATTCTTCTTGGAACGAAGCGGGTAGGCGGCAAGAACTGCGGCCTCTAGCTCATTGATTCTGTGCAGCATTTCCATGGCTCTATGCTCATTGCCGAAGCGGATTGCTTCCAGCAGCTCATGCTCATAATCGAAAGGGGGATGGATGAAATTGTCGCGCAAATACTGCATCCGGGATGATACATAATACGGCGGATTGTCCGGACGGGAGGACTTGTTCATTATTTCCCACCACCTAAAAATATTGATAAAAAACTTGATATTTTAGTATAACATAACCTCTTTTCGCACTAAAATTCAAGCATAACCTGTTAGGGAGGAAGGGCAGATCATGACCTGGAAAATATCAAACGCTGAACTGTCACAGCAAGTTTTGCTCAATATGGAAAGTATTTTTGCACTTGGTAACGGTTACTTGGGAGTGCGCGGCAACTTTGAAGAAGGTTATGGAGCAGATATGTCTACGATTCGTGGTACTTATCTGAATGCTTTTCACGATGTCATTGAAATTCCTTACGGCGAGAAATTGTTCGCCTTTCCTGATACACAACAGAAGCTTGTTAACAATATCGATGCTCAGACGATTCTGATCTATTTGGGTGATGAAGAGGAACCGTTCCGTCTTGATCAAGGAACGGTTACAGCTCATGAACGCAGTCTGCATATGGATAGAGGCTACGCGGAGAGAATGGTGCAGTGGAGATCACCAGATGGCAAAGAGATCAAGCTGACTTTCCGCCGTCTCGTATCCTTTACTCACCGGGAATTGTTTGCAATTCAGGTACGGATCGAGCCAGTAAATTATAATGGCCCGGTGAGAATCGTCTCGACCGTGAACGGTAAAGTGACGAATTATACCAATGCCAATGATCCCCGCGTTGGTGCCGGACATGCCGAAAGGATGAAGGTCATCGATACGGATGTTCAAGGCGATATGGGCTATGTCGTTGATGAGACGTTTGTATCCAAGCTGCGTGCGGCTTGCGTAACCCGTCATGATCTGAGCACCAATGCCGATGTTCAATTGCAGGCTGATGAGGGCCAAGTGACTTACACAGCTTCCTTCACTTTGGAAGAAGCGGTAACTCTGACGAAGTATAACCTGTACACAGACAGCCTCCGCCATGGCGAGGCGATTGTCGAACAAGGGACCCGGCTGCAGGAAAGTCTGAAGGAGCTATCCTTTGAGCAACTGCTAGCTGAACAGACGGCATATTTGCAGGAATATTGGAAATCCGCAGATGTGGTGATCGAGAATGATGCGCAGCTGCAGGAAGGAATCCGCTTCAACCTGTTCCAACTGCTGCAATCGGCGGGCCGGGATGAGCACAGCAATATTTCTGCCAAAGGCTTAAGCGGTGAAGGCTATGAGGGCCATTATTTCTGGGATACGGAAATTTACATGTTCCCGGTATTCCTGATGACACAACCGGAGATTGCCCGTCAACTGTTGCTGTATCGTTATTCTTCACTCGATCAGGCCAGAGCCAGAGCGCGTGAGATGGGGCATAAGCAGGGCGCGTTATTCCCATGGCGCACAATTGCGGGCACAGAGTGCTCCTCGTTCTTCCCGTCGGGAACGGCGCAATATCATATTAGTGCGGATATCGCATACAGCTATATTCAGTATTATCTTGCTGAGCAGGACAAAGGCTTCCTTCTGTCCAATGGCGCAGAGGTGCTGATTGAGACCGCCCGCCTATGGGCTGAGATTGGCCATTATTATAACGGTGCCTTCCATATCGACGAGGTGACCGGACCGGATGAATACACCTGCTGCGTGAACAACAACTATTACACAAATGTGATGGCCAAGCATAACCTGAAGTGGGCGGCCAAGAGCTGTGCGATTCTAAAAGATTATAATCCTGCCGGCTTTAAGGCGCTCTGTGTCCGTCTCGGAATTACTGAAGAGGAGATTACGGCTTGGGAGAAGGCTGCTGATGCTATGTTGCTGCCATATGATGAAGCACTGGGTATAAATCCGCAGGATGATACGTTCCTACGCAAGGCGGTATGGGACTTCGACAACACGCCGAAGGAGAAGTATCCGTTGTTGCTGCACTATCATCCGTTGACCATTTACCGCTATCAAGTGTGTAAACAGGCAGATACGGTGCTGGCTCACTTCCTGCTCGAGGATGAACAGAGCGAAGAGACTATCGAGCGTTCATACGACTACTATGAAGGAATCACGACGCATGATTCTTCCTTGTCCTCCTGTATCTTCAGCATTATGGCGTCGAAAATCGGCAATGTGGAGAAGGCGTATGAGTACTTTATCGAGACCGCGCGTCTGGATCTGGACAATACGCATGGCAATACAAAGGATGGCCTGCATATGGCGAACATGGGCGGCACGTGGATGTCGATTGTATATGGCTTTGCCGGTATGCGTCTGAAGGAGAGCGGCCTTTCACTCGCACCAGCGATTCCGCAGGATTGGCAGAAATATGCTTTCCGCCTTAATTTCCGTGGTCGCCTCATCGGTGTATCGATTGGCAAAGATAGTGTAATGCTTGAACTTGTCGAAGGAGAGGCTATCGCGATTAAGCTTTATGACGAGGAAGTAAGACTGGAGCCAGGACAATCGGTGAAGAAGGCGCTTCGGTAGTCATTTTATTAAATGGGAACCGATGAACGGTAAAGGGAATTCCGCTCGTATCTTACCTAAGTGTAAGTAGTACAACTAAATGAGTAAGAATCGGCGTAACTCAGGATTTAACTGCAAAATATACACTTAAAATTTCTACTTTCACGGATTCTTCGAACATCCGCTAATTTAAGTGTACTTTGTACAACTAATTTAGTTAAGATCCCTTCGCTGTAGATTTTAAGTGTAGGTTATACACTTATTTGCGCGATCAATTTCATATCGGGTCTAAAACATACAAAATAGCTGCAGAGATGCAGCTATTTCTATTTCCTATTCAATAAGGGAAGAAGTATATGGGCCAACAGATGCCCATTTTCTCCATCCCGTTATTACATTGCGTGTTCAAAAATCCTGTTTTAGAGCAACTCGTTTCTTCGCTTCAAATGGCGATATAGGACGAGGCTGGCCAACGAGCAGATAATCGCACACAGAGCGATAAAGCTGTATCCGGCCTGCAGTCCGCGTAGTAAGCCGAGCTCTGAGCCTTGGCTGGTCATGAACAGCCGTTTGATCCCGTCGGTAATCGCACCGATCAGATAGTTGCCGATGACACTGCCGACGCCCATCAGCGTGACGATGAAGGTAATGGCAGTGTCGCTGTTACTGCGGTATCGCTTGGCGATCAGCGCCATGATGGTCGGATATACCGGAGCGATACCAATCCCAGCAATCGCGAACAGAACCGCTCCTGGCTCGCCGACCAGGATGGCAGCGAAGGTGCATACTCCTGCGAAGGCCGCCAGAATAATTAAAGATAACGTGAATCCGATCCGGTCAACAATGGGGCCTACGAGCAGACGCGCCACGGTGAAGCATAGGAAGAAGCCGGAGAGCATCCCTGCGGCTGCGGTCGTATCCCAGTGATAGGCCTTCTCCAGGAAGTTAACGAGCCATCCGCCTACGGCCAATTCGGATACGACGCCAAAGGACAAAATGGTGACGAGCAGCCACATGACCGGGTCGCGCAGAAATGCCTTGATCGGCGTGCGTTCTTCCCCCGAATCGTTCTGGTCCGGAAATCGTCCAAGCAGGGCCGGGATCATCGGGATAAGACATAAGGACAACACGACCAAATACATGCCTCTCCAATCCAGCGTGTGTCCGAACAGAGTGACCGTCATCAAGCCGGATGCCAGCATCGGGGCGACCGTTGAACTTAAGCCGTAGAAGAAATGCGATAAGTTCATCATTGTACCGGTATTTTTGACAAAGATCTGCGCGCCCAGCACGGCTAGCGCGATCTCCAGCATCCCGTTGCCGAGGTACATGAAGAAATAGGAGCCGGTTAACGCAGGATAGCTCTGGGACAGGAATATGAAAATTCCGGAGGCAACCATCGAGCCAAAAGAGATTAATGTTACACATTTGACGCCCCATTTACGTACCAGGATGGCGGTAAATGAACAGGCTAATAAGTAGCCGAGTGAATTCAGCGACAGCAGCGTTCCAATCTGCATCTCGTCCAGACCGAAATTAGTCTGAATTCGTGGAATGGCTGGGCCCTTAACGTTCTCAGAGAAACCGAATACAAGAAAACCGATAAATACAGTCAGCACCTGGAATATGTAATTGCGCTTTGAAGCTTTTGATGACGTAATCAAAATGCCCTCCCTAATCCATGAATGATGTATGAATAAGAGAGAGAATATCACAGTTCAAGTGATCCAGCTAGTTGAAAAATGCGCTTTGATGGTCAAATATATACATTCAAATAAGTGGAACCTAGCTCAGATAAAACGAGAAAGGACCTCGGAAGTTCCCGGGTCCTTAATGATGCATTATGGAATATCGCATTTGTTCCTGATAAATGAGATTTGGTTCTCAAGACGATGAATGTGTTCTTGAATATCCTTGCTCGCTGCGCCTTGTCCGCGCAGGGATTCAAGCTCTTGTATCAGTTGATGAAGATCATCTCCCGATTGAGAGCAGTCATAATTGCTATTAATATCCTCTAACATGGTCTAACACCCTCCATAATATTTCGATTGGACTCGCATGATTTTTGTCCTCGGGACAGTCCTTAACACGCATATTATGGCAGTTTTCGATGTAAAGTTATTCAGCAAAATTACAGAGCACCAGAAGGCCCGGCTGAATCAAGATTCGATCTTGAATAAGCTCTCAGTGTTACTTCATGATCAAAAGCGGGCTCCTCTATAATTGTGGCAAAATTTCAGCCCACACGATATCCAAAATCTCTTGCATATGATCTTCCTGGCTGTTGATGGCAATGACAGCGTCCTTATCGGACAATACGATGCAGAACTGACCATAGGCTCCATCGGCGCGGTAGGCGTCATGGGTACACATCCAGAATTGGCATCCGTAGCCTTGGTTCCAATCTACGCTACCCTGGTTGTCGATCTGCTTGCGCGTTGCAAAGTCAATCCACTCCGCAGGCACTAGCTGCTTGCCCTCCCACATGCCCCTCTGCAGCAAAAATTGCCCAAAGCGGCTAAGCTCCTCGTTGTTAATGACCAATCCAGCACATCCGAGCGTAATGCCGAGCGGGGAGGTCTCCCAGTATGCATGATGAATCCCCAACGGCTCGAACAAGCGAGGGGTCAGATATTCCTGTACGGTCTGTCCTGTGGCAGCCTGGATTAATGCCGAGATGATAAAAGTATCTCCACTGCTATAGGTGAACAGCTCCCCTGGAGCTCTGTCCAGAGGCAAGGACATATAGTATTTCACCCAATCCTTCTCCTTAAGACTAGCCCTCTCCGGTGCGGTAAGCGGGGGGTTGTCATGTCCAGAAGTCATGCGGAGCAGGTCATACAGGGTTAGATCGCCAGGGCGCATGGCCGGCTCTATATTAGCGTCTTCAATGACATATTGCGGGAAAAATTCATTCAACTTCGTATGTAATGACAGCTTCCCTTCGGCGATCGCTAGTCCTACCGCCATACAAGTGAAGGATTTGCTGATAGAGTGCTGAATACGTCGCTCATCTATGGTCAGATCCCACTGTGCAGCGAACTCTCCATGTTGAAGCACACGCGTGGACAATACGTTCAATCCTTGCTCAGTAACACGATCGACAAAACCTGTAAGTGACAGAGTCATGGTTAGGGAGCCTTCTTTCT
This sequence comes from Paenibacillus lutimineralis, assembly GCF_003991425.1. NCBI lineage: Bacteria > Bacillati > Bacillota > Bacilli > Caryophanales > Paenibacillaceae > Paenibacillus > Paenibacillus lutimineralis. The sequence goes on along the minus strand of NZ_CP034346.1, from coordinate 6,147,079 downwards.
TGTTTAAATAAATAGAAACGTTTCATATAAACGCTGTCAAAAAAGAATTTATTACATTTTCATCAAGGTGTCAACCGCCGCGATGGAAGCCATGGGTGTGGCGTACTCTAGGCCTGTTTCGGGGTGTAAATGCATGATAGAACATCGTTTTTTGGTGATTTTGCAGTCATAGGATGATCAGAAATGTTTATAAAAAATAGGGTTGACACGATCTAAGAACAGGAATATGATGTTATCGAAACGATTCGAGTTAATCGCTTACATCACCCTTAATTTTCCTGTATTCAGGCCTGAATAACATGAGTATTATAGGCATGTACCCTAATGGTATGGGAGAGTAGAAGGATTTCAGCTGTTTTTTTTATATTTCGTGTGAAGTGAGAAACGTTTCGTTTCTGTTTCGATCTTGTAGTCCAGTAGCACTTGGATTACGTGAATAGATCATTGTGGCTGCTTGTAGAGAAGCCGCTAAAATCACGTGTTGATGAAAGGGGTTACATATGGCGCACATCACGATAGATACAGGATCGCCGACACTCCGAATGACAACTAATATCCATGTGATCTCCCCCGTTGATAGTGGAATTACCACAGATAGTACTTTATATCTGCTGCATGGTGCAGGTGACAATTCGAGTACCTGGCATCGCCTGACTACGATTGAGCTGTATGCAGCCCAATACGGCTGCACGGTTATCATGCCGCAAGTGAATCGCAGCTATTACACCGATATGGAGTATGGCTTGGATTATTTCCATTATGTCACGCAAGAGTTGCCAGCATTTTGTTCTCGTCTGTTCAAGCTGAACGATGATCCGCAGCGCACCTATATTGCAGGCTTGTCCATGGGTGGGTATGGCGCGTTGAAGGCTGCTCTCACTTATCCGGACCGATATGCCAAGGCTGTATCGCTGTCAGGGGTAACCGATATTCAGCAGCGTCTTCGTGATCCGAAGATGGAGCTGGGGATGGCCAGAGAGATGCAGGCTGTCTTTGGAACCGAGCTCCTCGTTAAGCCGGAACAGGACTTATATGCTCTTGCTGCCAAACGGATTGAAGAAGGTGCGAAGCTCCCAGCCCTGCTCTGCTGCTGCGGGACGGAGGATCCCTTCATCGGGATGAACCGTGAGTTCGCCGATCATATGCGGTCTACACCGTTTGACTTCGAGTATGTGGAAGGCCCGGGAACCCATGATTGGTTCTTCTGGGAGGAACATCTCAAGACGACTTTTGAGTTCCTGTTTGATGATAAGAATTAAGAAGAGTGAGGGGATGCAATTTGAAACCTGCTGCCATAGGACCTGAACAAAAAATAAATACGCGTTCAAAACCACGGTCCTGGTTCATGGAAATCTGGAAGCACCGGATGACCTATACGCTGCTCCTACCCGGCTTGATCTGGTTATTTGTATTTGCTTATATGCCGATGGGCGGCTTGTCGCTCGCCTTCAAGCATTACAAAGCCAATATGGGGATCTGGGGAAGCCCATGGGTGGGATTGGAGAATTTTAAATACGTCTTCCGCGACCCTACCTTTATCGATGCGATATGGAGAACGTTATACGTCAACATCATCAAGTTCTTGATTTCGTTTCCTTTTCCGATTCTGCTTGCTCTTCTACTGAATGAGCTGCGGATGGGTAAGATGAAGAAAGTCTTCCAGACGGTATTTACTTTCCCGCAATTCTTGTCATGGATTATTGTGTCCGGGATTGTTATCAATGTTCTATCTTATGACGGTCTGCTGAATAGTGCGCTCTCGATGCTTGGGCTGTCGACGATCAATTTCCTCGGCTCAGAGAAAATGTTCCTGCCGATGCTGATCCTTACAGATATCTGGAAGTCAACAGGATGGGGAGCGATCATCTTCCTGGCGGCGATCTCCGGGATCGATCAGGATCAATATGAATCAGCGCAGATCGATGGCGCCTCACGGATGCAACAAATATTCAAAATTACGCTTCCGAACATTCTGCCAACCGTTACGGTCATGTTCATTCTGAACGTAGGCGGTCTGATGTCAGCCGGCTTCGATCAGATCTTCAACCTGGCGAATGCAGCTACGCAGAACGTATCTCAGGTACTGGACGTGTATATTTACCGGATTACGTTCCAGTCTTCAACGGACTTCTCGTTCTCTACGGCGGTCAGCTTGTTCCGGTCACTGGTCAACATGATTCTGCTGCTGTCTGCGGACCGGGTTGCAAAAATGATGGGTGGAGACGGATTATTCCGTTAGGAAAGGAGTGTAGTGATAGATGAGTACGAAAGCTGCGAAACAACATAAATTCCGGGTCGGAAAAATGACGTTTTTGGATTATTTTCTGTTGGTCCTGTTAACGGTATTGTCCTTGATGATCATCATTCCTTTCTGGAACGTCATTATGATCTCGTTCGCGACCCAGAAGGAATATGCGAATAATCCGTTGTTGATGTGGCCGAAGCACCCTACGCTGGATGCTTATCGGGCACTATTCCAAGATGGAAGACTTCTCGGGGGCTTCCTGAACACGTTCAAGATTTTGCTCGTTGGCCTGCCGCTCAGCTTGTTCCTGACGAGCACGATGGCCTACGGTCTAAGCCGGAATAAGTTCCCCGGCAAGAAGGGCATCTTCTTCATCGTCCTGTTCACAATGATATTCAACGGTGGGATTGTTCCGCTATACCTGGTTATGAAGTCGCTCCACCTGACTGGATCGCTCTGGTCCGTCATCTTGGTAGGAAGCTTCAGTGCCTTCAATATGATACTGATGATGAACTACTTCCAGGGGCTGCCGGAATCGCTGATGGAATCGGCGAGGCTTGACGGAGCGGGGGAATGGAAGATCCTCTTCTCCATAGTACTGCCACTTGCGGCTCCAATTATGGCGACAATTACATTGTTCTACGGCGTGTCTTTCTGGAACGGATGGTATGATGCGATGATCTTCCTGCGCAAGGCGGAGCAGCTCCCGCTGCAGAACGTCCTGCGAACAATCATTGTAGAATCTACCACGAACGTATCCAACGCTGCCAGTGTGGATGCCTTGGCCAAATCGGGCTTCTCCACAGGCATGAAGATGGCCTCAGTCTTTATATCGATGGTGCCAATTATGTGCTTCTTCCCGATGCTGCAGAAACACTTCGCCAAAGGGGTGTTAACAGGGGCAATCAAGACCTGATAACCAATAGATTTTTAGTTCACTTTTGATCACGATGTGGATCAGGAAGCTAATTCGGCATCGAATCTTGAATTCAACCGGGCCCTCCGGTGCTCACGTACACACTACGTACGCTGCGCTCCTCGAGCCCTAGCTTCATCCAACCTTCTCGGTGCTGAAAACTGAACTTGTAACAAAAATCTTATTAACACGGGGGTAAAGTATGAAAACGAACAAAAAGTTGTCAGTAAAACCTCTTCTGGCCGTCGTACTTGCACTAACGATGATGCTGACGGCATGCTCCACGAAGCAGGATAATGCGTCCAATGCTGGAGGCAATGCCAAGGATGAGAACGGTGGATACAAAGATAAGCTGAAAATTTCCACTGCACAGTTGACTGAGATTAAGGACGGCCAGATGGACAATGAATTCCACAAGTTCTGGACGGACAAGTTCAATATCGAGTGGGATTACAGTTATGTACAATGGGATTCTTGGGCTGAGAAGCTGCGCCTCTGGATCAACTCCGGCGACCTTCCTGATATAGCAAGCTGGAACTATGTACACGGCGATTTCATGAACTATGTAGATCAAGGACTTCTATATAAATTCCCGGATGATTGGAAAGAGCGTTGGCCGAATGTTGCGGCTGCTTACAATCTGACAGGACTTGGAGACAAGCTAGAAGAGTTGACTGGTGGGACTTACATTCTGCCAAAACCAATATACTTCGAGAATAAACCTGCGGATCCGCTTACGAACCAGATCGGTGTTATCGCACTGCGTAAGGACTGGGCCGAGGCAGTTGGCTTTGAGCTGAAGGATGCTTATACAACTAGTGAATTAATGGAATATGCAAGATTAGTAAAAGAGAAGGATCCTGGCAAGCTGGGCTCCAAGCTCGTTCCGATCTCATACAATGCAGCTGACGCGATGACAAACATCATCATGCCAAACAACGTGCATGCCATGACCGATTCTCCATTCTACAAAGGCGAAGACGGCCAATACCATTGGGGTCCTGCTGACCCTGAGACGCTGACGGGTCTTAAATTGATGCAACAAGCCTACAAGGAAGGCCTCTTGAATCCAGAGTTCTATACTTGGAAGAACAATGAAGGCAACGATAACTTCAGAGTGAAGGGTGTAGGGGCTATTACAAGCCTTGGCGGTCTGGCTTCATACAGAAAAGACATGGATACGCAAATGAAGAAAAATCTCGGGGTAGACAGTGACGAGCTTGTTCAGACAGCTATCGTTCTTGGGGATGACGGTAAGTACCGCAACCTGGAAATGCCTAACTTCTGGTCATCGTTGATCTTCTCTCCGGATATTAGCAAAGAGAACTTCGAGCGCATTATGGATCTGATTGATTACTCGACAAGTAAGGAAGGCCAATTGCTATTGAATATGGGCTTTGAAGGCACGGACTGGAAATATGATGATAACAAAGAACTGGTGAGCTTGCTTCCTGAAGGAACTTCTCTGGAAGATAAATATCCAGCCCGGTTTGAAGGTTTATATGTTCTTGGCGATGACTTCAGCATTATCAATCCAGCAATCAAGAAGGAATACCGTGATAGAGCTGTGAAGTTTTATCAAGACAAAGCGAAGCTGGGAGTAGAAGGCGGTACGCTGGCTACCTACGATTGGGATTTACAATTGTATGACTCCAAGGCGAAGAGCCAAGCGTCGTTTGATTATCAGAATGAGTATGCTAACTTGATTTTGCAACCTGGTGATCTGGAAGCCAACTGGAAGAAGTGGGTTGAAGGCAAGCAGTCCTTGGTTCAACCGCTTCTGGATGAGCTGAACAACTTGAATAAGTAGGATACCGCTTCAATCAGATTCAGGCTGAGGCGAATGTCCGCAGTCCGAGTCAATGGAACCCGGCATGCAGGATAGGATGCAGCCGGGTTTCTTTTCATGAAGGATAGGAGGAATAGAGAGATATGGCAGCCACCATTACAGATTCGAAATATAGCATTCAGGCCGGAGATCTGAGCTTTACTTTTTGGGAGAGCGGAGATTTGCATCAGGCTGTTAGTGGTTCAACCATGATTAATCAGCTTATGACTAGCCCTGTGGAAGGATCCCTGAACAATATATACTTGCGCGTTCATAGCGAATCAGGTATTTCCTTTTACCCGTTGCTGGGCATTCAATCGGGAAGTACAGTAAGCGTCGGCAGGGATCGTATTGTGTGGGAAGGAGCTGTCGCAGGGGTAGAATACCGTGTAATCTTCGCATTGTCGCCTCAGGGCATCTGGTTCTGGGATGTAACGGTTCAAGGCAAGGGCGTTACTGTAGATGTGATTTATGGGCAGGATATCGGAAATGCTGATATCGGAGCTGTACGTAGTAATGAAGCATATTTATCGCAATATATAGATCATTCCGTATTCGAAGATAAGGACTATGGCTATGTCGTCTGCTCCAGGCAAAATATGCTGCAAAGCGGAGGCTTCCCATATTTACAGCAGGGCTCGCTAACCCGTGCGGCGGGGTTCTCTACGGATGGATTTCAATTCTTCGGGCTCTCTTATAAAGAGACCAATGAACCATCCTGCTTGAGCGAACCTAAATTGGCTAATGAGATTTATCAATATGAATTTGCATATACAGCGCTTCAGTCAGAGTTGGTCTCGCTGGATGGCGAAGCACGCTTTGTGTTCTATGGTCTCTTCAAGGCAGATCATGCGGCCGCTGTGACGGAGTTGGAATATAAAGAAGAGATTGTTAAGGCGTGGCAGGCATATAACTCGGAAGCGGGAAGTAGCGAACTGAGACGTCTACAGCCTATGCGTTTCAAGCCTGAATTCGGTCAACCAGTCCAGGCTCTTGCTATGACGCAAGAAGAAGTAGATGCCTTGTTCCCACAATCATTGAGACATCAGGAAGAGCGCAAAGATGGAAAGCTGCTCGCTTTCTTCACCGAAGCTTATGAGCATGTGATTCTGAAAGAGAAAGAACTGCTCGTCGAACGCCCGCATGGACATATCCTGATGAGCGGCAGCAATGTAGAACTAGGAGCTAAGGTTGTTACGACGACCTCATACTTGTACGGTATTTTCAATTCTCATCTTGTTGTCGGTAATACGAACCTTAATAAAATGATGAGCAACGCCCGAAGTGCGCTTAATGTGCCGAAGACAGCCGGACAGCGGATCTATGTAGAGCTCGGGGGCAAGTATCAGTTACTGACGATGCCATCCATGTTCGAGATCGGCTTCAATTATGTACGTTGGCATTATAAGCTGTCCGATGATGTTCTAGTGATCACGAATTACACAGCAGCGGAATTGCCAGTCGTTCGCCTGCATGTGAAGTCGAACAACGGCAAGAAGTACAAATTCCTGATAACCAACCAAATTACGATGGATGTTAATGAATACGGGTCTTCAGTCCGTATGATGGAGGAACAGGGTGTCCTGACGTTCTATGGCGGCCAGGATGAGATCCGCGCCCAGGCTTATCCGAACCTGAAATACCGGATGCAGGTGCATGGAACTGATGTCGAAATTGGCGATGAGGCTATGCTGATAGACGGGATTCCTTCTGGCTCTGCATCGCTGGTGAATATGAAGCTGGCATCTACAAGTGAGTGGAGCCTTACCATGCAAGGGCTGCTTGAGGGTGAAGAGATCGCTATGGACGCGATATCGAATGCCATGACAGAGATCGAAGCTTACCGCAGCTTCCTGAATAATGTCATGAACGGGTTCCGTCTTAGAGATGCGGATGGGCAGGATCGAGATGATTTGTTCAAGTTCAATGCACTGACTTGGTGGTATACGCACAATATGTTGGTGCACTATTCAGTACCTCATGGACTGGAGCAATACGGAGGCGCAGCCTGGGGAACACGCGATGTATGCCAAGGTCCGACAGAATATTTCATGGCCACTCAGAAGTTCGAACAGGTGCGCGATATTCTGCTGACGGTATACAGCCATCAATTTGAAGATGACGGGAATTGGCCGCAGTGGTTCATGTTTGACCGCTATGCTCAGATACAGCAGGAAGAGAGCCACGGCGATATCATCGTCTGGCCGTTGAAGGTGCTTAGCGATTACTTAGCGGCTACACAGGACTATGGCATTCTGGAGGAAACAGTACCATACACAGTGAAGGGAAGCTTCAGCTTTACGGATCAAGCCTATACTATCCTCGATCATATGAATCGAGAGATTGATTATATCCGCAGCCACTTCCTGCATGATACGCATCTATCCTCATATGGGGACGGGGATTGGGATGATACGCTGCAGCCAGCAAATGCACAGTTGAAGAAGTATATGGTCAGCAGCTGGACCGTTGCTCTGACTTACCAGTCTCTGAATCAATTGTCCAAGGCATTGGCGTCCGTTCAGCCAGATTTGGCTGCTGAGCTTGCGGAGATGACCGACCGGATCAGACAAGATTACTATCATTATATGCTGCAGACGGATGTGATCCCGGGTTTCCTCTACTTGGAAAATCCCGAGTCGGCGAAGCTGATGCTGCATCCTTCAGATACGGAGACAGGTATTCAGTATCGTCTGCTTCCAATGACTCGGAGCATGATTGCCGAACTGCTTGATCCGCAACGTGCGGCATCGCATTATGAGCTCATTAAGGAGAAGCTGTTCTTCCCGGATGGTGTGCGCTTGATGAATCGTCCAGCTCAGTATGCCGGTGGAGTCAGCACACATTTCAAACGGGCGGAGCAAGCTGCCAACTTTGGCCGCGAGGTCGGACTTCAATATGTCCATGCTCATATCCGCTTCGTAGAAGCAATGGCCAAGCTGGGACATGCAGAGGACGTATGGCATGGTTTGCAGGCTATTAATCCTGTAGGCATCCAGGATGTAGTTCCAAATGCGGAGATTCGTCAGAGCAATGCCTACTTCAGTAGCTCGGACGGGAAGTTCAATACGAGATATGATGCTCAGACGGGCTTTGAACAGCTGCGTAGCGGCGAGGTTCAAGTCAAGGGTGGGTGGAGAATCTACTCCAGCGGCCCGGGGATCTATATGAATCAGCTGATCTCCAATGCGCTTGGAATTCGCCAGGAACAGGGCGATCTCGTAATTGATCCGGTATTGCCAACCGAACTGGATGGATTGCACTTCGATTTCCAATATGCTGGAATGAAGATTACTTTCATCTATCATATAACCGGCGGACCGGTGAACGCAGTGGCCCTGAACGGGAATCAAATAGATACAGTGAGACTGGCAAATCCTTATCGTCAAGGCGGAATACGGCTATCCAGATCCGTCTTCGAACAGGTGATCAACCAAGAGGATCATGTCATCGACATTTTTATGTAAATTTATGGCGATCTGTATAGATCGCCCTTTTCCATAACTATAGGAGTTGAACTTGGCTTCACTCATACGACCATTAGTTCAGCCTTATGTCTTTGGTTGAGAAGATGAAGGAGCGAGGGTAAATTGACAAGCATTAAAGATATTGCCAAAAGGGCTGGTGTCTCGATCTCAACAGTATCCTATGCCCTTAATGGCAGCAGCAAAGTGACGGATGAGACACGGTCCAGAATTCTTCATATCGCCAACGAGTTGAATTATATCCCCAATGCGGCGGCAAGAACGTTGAAGAAGAAGGAGTCCAGGATACTCGGCGTGTTCCTTACCGATTTCAAGGGGGATGTGTACGGGGAGTTACTTGATGGGATGAAGGAGGTATGCAACTCGCAGGGCTATGACCTAATCGTATGCAGTGGGGAACAATCTCACCGTATGCTTCCAGAACGGATGATTGACGGTGCAGTCATTCTTGACCATACCTTCTCTAGTGAGGAACTGCTCAAGCATGCACAGCGCAACCATAAGATCGTCGTATTGGACCGGGAGCTGGAGCATCCGAACATTAATCAGGTGCTGCTTGATAATAAAGCGGGAGCGACCCTGGCCACGGAATACCTTGTTGAACAGGGGCATAAGAAGATTTATGTCGTAACCGGCCCAGACGATTCGTTCGACTCGATTCAACGGATGAAGGCAGTTAATCTGGTGGCGAGTCGGGCCGATGATGTGGAATGGATTGAGCTGCCCGGGGATTTCAAGAAGAGCGGAGGCGAGAGGGCTGCCGAACGGATTATTCAGGAGTATACAGAGCCGGTTGCTGTCTTCTGCCTGAATGATGAGATGGCGATCGGTCTGTGCAACCGCCTGGCGGATACGGATTTCATCATTGGCGAGCATGTACACTTAATTGGCTTTGATAATATCGAGCTCAGCCGGTATATGCAGCCGCGATTAGCCACGATTGATTACTCCAAGCGTAAATGGGGCGCGCTCGCTGCCGAACAGCTCATCAAGATCATTTCTGGAGAGGCTGTTGAGCATGAACGGATTTATGTAACGCTAGTGCAAGGTGCTTCCGTTGGTCGCGGACCGAAGCGGAGTAAACTGTATACGAATTAAATAATGACCCGAGTTGAGACACTTATGACAAGTGCTTTCAATCGGGTCATTTTGTATATGGGGGACTTTGGCTAAGCTTCATTGATGGTCACAGCTTCTGAATCGTAAATTTACATTAAACCCGCTTAGCCTTGCCAATATACCAATAGGGTACCCCTACAAACAGGATCCCTCCTACCATGTTGCCCAGTGATACCGGAATCAAATTTGCGGCAAGACCTGCCAGTGTTACAGTTTCCGGATGGGGAACCAGCAGCGAGATGGATAGGAGCGTCATATTCGCAACACTATGCTCAAAGCCAGAGGTGATAAACGCGAACAAGCACCAGAAGATCATAATCAGCTTTGCGGTTTCTTCCTTCATTTTTATGGAGCACCATACCGCTAGACATACAAGAATATTACATAGAATTCCTCGCATGAACAGTTCCATAAAAGGCGCATTCATCTTCACGCTTGCCACCGAATTAATAAATTCAGCAACCCCGCCAGTCGCAAGTCCTGTCAGGACAAAGATGGCGGCAACCAGAAATGAGCCTACAAAATTGCCAACGTAGCTATAAAGCCATATTTTCAAAGTCTCGAGCCATGATGTCTTTCTTTCAAGTGTACTTACCGTCATCACAAAGTTGTTCCCTGTAAATAGTTCACTTCCGGCCATGATGACAAGGCTTAAGGCGATTCCAAAAGAGACGCCCATAATGATCTTCGTACTTGGAACTTGAGCAGGGGTTAAAAGACCGCCTATCGTAAAAATAAGGATAATGCCAAGACCAACGAACAATCCAGCAAGCATGGAAGAGACCAAATATTTACCTTTACTCTGTTTAAGCAGGTTGACTTTGCCAAGCCCGGCCTGGTTGATCTGCTGAATGATATCATTCACCTGACTTATACCCCTCCTATATAAACAAATCCATCGATGATCTCAGTCTCGTAGGTTTGTATACAGCCGTCATCTGGTTTTTGTACTTCTCCAGTCACAAGGGAAATTTTCCAATCGTGAAGCGGACAGAAGACAAATTCCCCTGAGACAATTCCTTCAGCGAGTGGCCCGTTCTTATGGGGACAGCGATTGCTTACGGCACGAACATCTCCATTTGACAAACGAAAGACCGCGATAGACTGACCGTTCAACTGCACCTCCTTACCGATCTGTACGGGTAAATCCTCAAGCTTCATTACTTTCACCTTATCTGTCGTCATGCTCACTGTGATCTCCTCCCTTATCGCTTCTCAACTGTATAGAGTTGCTTACGCTGATCGTCTATCAAAGCTTCGCCCCAGGCCTCAGCATACGTATCCCGTGCATGTTCGAATCTTGCCGCAAGCGAGGCGACCTGTTCTTGATCGGCAAGCGCCCTGCGAACGGTATCCACACCGATACGCTCTACCCATGGTGCTGTACGCTCCCCATAAATCCCTGTCTCGCGATACATTTGCACGTAGGCCTTCGCCATTAGGAGCACTTCATCCTCTGTCGTTACCGTCGTAAGGCTGTCGCATTGGCGCACTTCCGTTCCGCCATTGCCTCCGATATAAAGCTGGTAGCCATTCTCGACACAGACAATGCCAAAGTCCTTCGTCAGCGCCTCTGCGCAATTGCGTGGACAGCCGGATACGCCAATTTTCATTTTGTGAGGCGTGTCTACCATTTCAATTTCTTGCTCCAGGCGAATGCCAAGTCCGAGCGAATCCTGGGTACCGAAGCGGCAGAACCTAGAGCCAACACAAGACTTCACATTGCGAAGTGATTTGGAGTAAGCATAGCCTGAACGCATCTCGAGATCAGCCCATATTTTCGGCACATCCTCTTTCTTCACTCCATAGAGCCCAACCCGGCTAGCCCCCGTGATTTTGACGAGAGGGACATTGTATTTCTTGGCGACTTCTCCGATCCGAATCAGGTCGTCTGGCGAGGTTGTCCCGCCGTACATCCGAGGAATGATTGAAAAGGTACCGTCCTTCTGAATATTGCCTTCCATCCGTTCATTAACGAAGCGCGAGGCCTTGTCATCCTCATATTCGTCAGGACGAATCATACGCAGGTAATAGTTCAATGCAGGACGGCATTTGGAGCAGCCCTCTTCATTCTTGAAGCCAAGCACATTGCGAACCTCTTTAGGAGTTTGCAGGCCCTTTTCTTTTATAGCAGCAACGACTTCATCTCTAGACAACGAAGTGCACCCACACATTCCGCTGACTTCAGCAGAGGCGTCAAACTTATCCCCTAACGTATGGGCAAGGATCGCTTCAACCATGCCGCGGCATTTGCCACAAGATCCACCTGCCTTGGTGATCGTCTTCACTTCGTTAAAGGTCGTTAGCCCATGCTCGAGGATCGCTCCTACGATCGTCCCTTTGGTTACCCCATTACAACCGCATACCGTCTCGTCGGCACTCATGGAGGCAACATCCAGACCGCTCTCTTCACCTGCCTTATGAAGCACTGAAGCATTTGTAAACTCCGAGATATCGGATTGCTTCTTCAGCATGCTGAACAATCGGGTTCCATCTGAAGCATCACCGTAGAGCACTACGCCGACGACCTTGTTGTCGCGAACGAGCACTTTTTTATACGTACCTGAGCATTCGTCTTGCACGACGATCGCCTTCGTATTCTCACATGGGTGGATCTCGCCTCCAGAGAACAGGTCGCAGCCTGCAACCTTAAGCTGTGTTGATAAGATACTTCCCTGATAGCCTGTTGTAGGATTACCGGTCAAATAGTCAGCCAGCACAATAGCTTGCTCATACAAAGGGGCAACTAAACCGTAGGCAATCCCCCGATGCTCAGCGCATTCTCCTACCGCATAAATAGCTGGATCTGAAGTCTGTAGAACATCATTAACGCAAATAGCACGTTTTACTTCCAGACCCGTATCCCTTGCAATCGCCACATTCGGACGTATCCCTACAGCCATTACGACAAGGTCGCATTCGACACTCGTCCCGTCCTCGAATCGTATGCCTTGTACACGCTCATCACCATAAATCTCTGTCGTCTTTTTCTCCATCAGGAACTTCATGCCTTGCTTCTCAAGATCGCGCTTCAATAAGGCTGCCGCCGCATGATCAAGCTGCACTTCCATCAGATCAGCCAATAGATGAACCACATGAACCTCCATGCCTCGATCCAGCAATCCACGAGCAGCTTCTAATCCAAGCAGGCCTCCGCCAATGACGACGGCTTTTTTATACTGTCCCGCAGCATCCATCATCGCCTGCGTATCATCTATCGTTCGGAAGCCGACAACGCCTTCCAAGTCATGCCCTGGAACAGGCAGAATAAAGGCGCTTGAACCGGTGGCGATAATGAGCTTATCGTACGAAACAATCGTTCCTTTATCCGTAATAACTTGTTGTTCTTCAAGGCGAATTTGCGTAACATGCTCGTTAGAGACCAGACGAATTTGATTTGCTTCGTACCAATCCCAGTCATTAATGTTTATTTCATTAAAGGTTGTCTTGCCTTGCAGCACGTTGGAGAGCATGATCCTATTGTAGTTCGGGTAAGGTTCATCCCCAATCATTGTGATGTCATACAAATCAGGATTTCTCTTTATGATTTCCTCAATGCAGCGTGCACCTGCCATACCATTGCCGATCATCACCAAATGACTTCTCATCCTTACTCCTCCAATATCCTTGTGAATGAAATCACATGTTTTAAATTATGTTACCTAGTAATCAAATAGTAAAGAGTGATTGGCGTCACTTTTTCTATGGATTTTTTACAAATATTATAAATAGCTAATAGCCTTACCCTTGTATTAAAGAGTAAGGCTGATAACGATATTATCTTCCATTGATTCTTAACAAAATCATTAGTGCGTGTTCAAAAAGGCTGGTTTTCAGCACCGAGAAGGTGGGATGAAGCTAGGGCGCGAGGAGCGCAACGTACGTAGTTGGTACGCGAGCACCGGAGGGCCCGGCTGAATTCAAGATTCGATGTCGAATAGCTTCATGATTTACTTCGTGATCAAAAGCGGATTTTTTGAACAACCTCTATTAGACCAGCTTCTTGCGGAGTGTTCCAGAGATCAGGTCTATGGTTGTGATCATGATAATGATACCGAGCAGGATAATGCCTACGCGATCCCAGTTCCGCGTGCTCAGGGCGAAGATCAGAGGCGTGCCGATACCGCCAGCGCCTATAATGCCAAGAATCGTCGCGGAACGGAGATTAAGCTCGAAGCGGTAGAGTGTATATGACAAGAAGCCAGGCAGAACCTGCGGGATGACTGCAAACCATAGAATTTGCAAACGGCTTGCTCCCACTGCCATAAGCGCCTCCAGCGGGCCGTTGTCGATATTCTCAACTTCATCGGCGAACAATTTACCGAGCATCCCTACGGAATGCAGGCCTAACGCCAGAACTCCGGCGAATGATCCGGGGCCTACCGCTTTGATGAATAGGATCGCCATAACCACTTCCGGGAAAGTACGGATCAGGCTAAGGAATATCTTACCGGAGCCGGATATTACCTTGCCACGGCTCATATTAACCGCCGACCAGAAGGCGAACGGAATACAGATGATCGTCGATATGAAGGTACCAAGAACAGAGATAGCTAGCGTATCCAATAGTCCCCTCAGTAAATCCTCTCCATCCGGCAGGTATACGTAACCCCAATCCGGAGAGAACAGTCCGGCCAGGATCGACTTACTCACTTGTCCGGCTGTTTCTTTAATACCGGAATAGGGTATGCCGGCAAAAGCCCATATATAGACAAGAATGAGTGCGATATAGATGAGTAGGCGATAACGGTTCTTCTTAGGCTTAGGTATGATATCATTCCATGATTTTGTCATAACAATTTCTCCCGCAGCTTAGAGCTGATATAATCGATGGCCAGTACAACGGCCAGAGTGACAATAATGATCATGCAGGTCTTGTCGTACTCCAGGAATCCTAAAGTAACTTCATAATAATGGCCGATACCCCCGGCGCCGACCAAGCCGAGCACGGCCGCAGCACGGACATTAATCTCGAAGGTGTAGAGCAGGAACGAGATGAAGTGAGGTTTGATCTGCGGAACGACACCAAATTTGATGATTTGCAGCGGATGTGCTCCTGCGGCCGTCATTGCTTCTAGCGGCCCGGGATCGATCGTCTCCAGGGCTTCGTAAGTCAGCTTGGCGATAACTCCTAGCGAGAAGAACGCGAGTGCGAGTATACCTGGCAGAGCGCCTAGTCCGAATATGGCTACAAAGAGAGCTGCGAGCAGCAGATCGGGAATGGTACGAATCAAGTTCAGGATGAAGCGAACGGGATAGTAGATCCATTTATGCCTAGCGATATTGGAGGCGCTCAGCAGCGCAATAGGCACAGCCATGATCGCGCCGAACGTAGTGCCAAGAAGCGCCATGCGGATCGTCTCCAGCATAGCGGACCATATTTTACTTAGATAGCCCCATTTGGGTGGAAGCATTTCTTTCAAAAGATCGAGCATATTCGGGAGACCCTGAATCAGCTCTCCGAAGGTGGCCTCAGTCTGGACCGCGCTGCCCCATAATAATAGAATAACAATCGCTACTGTGAAGTAATGTTTAATCTTACCCGGCGCCTTGGGCCGGAGCGTCTGCTGTGAAGATTCTACTTGCGCCTTCATACGACGGCTTCCTCCAATAAATGATTCTCCTCATGGAACGGACGTCCGTAAATCTCGGCGAAGCGCTCATCTGTCGCTTCTGATACTGGACCGTCAAAGACGACTTCGCCTGCTTGCAGCCCGATAATGCGAGTCGCATACTGCCTAGCCAGATCAATGGAATGTAGATTGACGATCGTTGTGATGTCGAGCTCCATATTGATCCGCTTCAGATCGTCCATGACTTGCCTCGTCGTAAGGGGGTCCAGTGAAGCGACCGGTTCATCGGCGAGAATGATTTTGGCCTTCTGGGCAAGAACGCGGGCAATTGCGACACGCTGCTGCTGTCCGCCAGATAATTCATCGGCGCGTGCATAAGCTTTCTGAACGATGTTGACGCGGTCGAGCGCTTCAAAGGCAAGATCAATATCTTCCTTTGGGAATAGGCCCAGCAAGGTGCGTGGAACCGAATGGTGCCCTACCCGTCCGGCTAATACATTGCGCAGCACAGTCGTACGCTTCACCAGGTTGAAACCCTGGAATATCATACCAATATCGCGGCGAATCATCCGCAGTTCTTTGCCTTTTGCTGTGGTGATCGATTTCCCATCAATGAGAATCTCGCCATCTGTAATATCATGAAGTCGGTTAATAGAGCGCAGCAGTGTGGATTTACCCGCGCCGGATAAGCCAACAATGGCGATGAATTCCCCTTTTTCAACCGTCAGGTTGATCTGATTTAGACCCTTGGTGCCATTGGGGTATGTCTTGGTTACATTGCGTAATTCAATCACTTGGCGATTCCCCTTTTTCAATAAATAATCGTGAAATAGAAGAGGCCAGCTGCAGTGCGGAAGCACTCCGGCTGGCGGTGTTGCGAGAGGGTGATTATATGAATGCTAGAGACCAGGGACTATTCTGTTTTTACCTTTTCCCCATATTCGCGGACGATATCGAAACGACTGTCATCGGATTTTACATACCCTTCATGGGTGTAAATTTCGGAAATAATTTTATGACCTTCTTCATCTTTGCCAAGTTCAATAAAGGCATTTTGCAGCTTCTCAATCCATTCTTGACTCATATCCGAGCGAACACTGATCGTATCGTTAGGGATAGGCTCTGTAAAAGCAAGGACACGTGTATCTTCAAATACGGAAGGATAGTCTTTTTTCACTGTGTTACGCGCATCTTGGAAGATTGCGGCTGCATCCACATCGCCGTTCAGTACAGCAAGTACGCCTTGGTCATGACCTTTAACGGTAATGGCTTCTACGTCCTTCAGTGGGTCAAGTCCTGCGTCCATCAATTTAGCGGCAGGCCATACGAATCCAGCGGAGGAAGTTACATTTTGATAAGCAATCTTCTTGCCCTTCAGATCGGCAACAGATTGAATGCTGGAATCTTTCTTCACGATGAGCATCGATTTGTAGAAATCAACCAGATCCGTCGTTGGAGCACCTGTATCATCTTGCACACCGAAACGTTGAGCTTGCAGAATAACCTCTGCTGCGCCTTTCTCTTTGGCCAATACATAAGCGGTTGGAGGCAGGAAGCCTACATCAACTTTCTTAGAAGCCATAGCTTCGATGATTGTATTGTAGTCAGTGGATACGCTGACTTTGACAGGAATGCCGATCTTGTCGGAGAGCAGCTTCTCAAGCGGCTTAGCCTTTGCTTCCAATGTGTCAGCATTTTGCGAAGGTACGAATTGAACAGTCAGTGTAGTTGGAACATAACCTGTATCTTTCTTCTCTTCGGTCTGATTGGTCTGTTTGGTCTGACCGGAGTTTGCTGCAGCTTTGCCATCAGTATTGTTAACGGAGGCGGAGTTCTGTCCGCATCCCCCAAGGACGGCAATGGATAAGAATAAAGGAAGAGCAAGCATAGCTAATTTTTTCAAGCGAGATGACCTCCATAGAATCTATTTTTTTGGTGCTGGCTTAAATATAATGCTCATTTATTAACGGATCGTCAGTGGAATGATAAAAATTTGTAAATTAGAGGAAGTTCATAAAGTCCACTTTTGATCACGAAGTAATTCAAGAGGCCAAATCGGCATCGAATCTTGAATTCAGCCGGGCCTTCCGGTGCTCACGTACCCACTACAAGCATATGCTTTCGAAGTCGTTTTCTACGAAAACGTGTAGCTCCGCTCCTCAGTCCCTAGCTTCATCCAACTGAAGCGTTTTGAAAAAACGCACATCGGAAGCATAAGCTTCGGTGCTGAAAATCGGACTTTTTGAACATGCATTTAACCGAATTTAATATAAATCTGCATTTCGCTTGATAGAATCAAGAAAAACACTAAAAGGGAGTGTTAGAGGATGGAACAAGAAGCAACATGTGAGATTCTAGTATCCAGCGATATTCATGGACATATTTATCCGACAGATTACCGTTCAACTAGCGAATGCCAATTGGGATTAGCTAAACTGGCGACATTGATCGGAAGAGAGAGGCAGGTTGAACCAGAGCTGTTGTTACTTGATAATGGGGATCTTATTCAAGGGACACCTCTGTCGACGTATTTTGTGAAGAACAAGCAAGGGATCCACCCGACGATTGAGGTGCTTAATCGGCTGGGTTATGATGCAGCAGTTCCGGGAAATCATGAATTTAATTATGGACTAAGCACTTTGAGCCAGGTGGTTGAGGATTCGCAATTTCCATGGCTTTCTGCAGGGATAACGGTGAAAGGAGCAGGCAAGCCTGCGTTCGGGCAACCGTATATAACGAAGGTTCTGGAGAACGGATTAAAGCTCGCCGTGTTGGGAGTGACAACGCATTATATCCCGCATTGGGAGAACCCTCAGCATATCACGGGGCTGGAGTTCACCGATGCGCTGGAGACGGTTCGTTTCTGGGTACCGATGATTCGTAGAGAGGAGCGGCCAGATCTGCTGATTGTGGCTTATCACGGCGGATTTGAACGCGACCTGTGGACCGGCGAGCCGGTGGAGCGCCTGACTGGAGAAAATCAGGCCTATGCGATGTGCGCGGAGGTGGAGGGGATCGATATCCTTATCACAGGCCATCAGCATCGTAGTCTTGCTGGGGAGGTGAATGGGGTAACGATCGTGCAGCCTAGTTGTTTAGGCCAGGCACTGGGCAGAATTAATGTTAGCTTCCGCAGAGGGGAGAGCGGAGACTGGGAGATTACAGAACGGCGTGCTGACCTGATTGTCCCGGATGAGTCGGTAGAAGCGGATCAGGGAGTACTCGATTTATGTCAGGAGCTCGAGCATGAGACACAAGCCTGGCTGGATGAGCCGATCGGAACAGTAGATGGCGATATGAGCGTATTAAGCTCACTCGATTGCCGCCTGGAGGATCATCCTTTTATCGAGTTCGTCAACCGGGTTCAGATGGAGGTCAGTGGTGCTGAGGCATCCAATACCGCGCTGCTCAACGAGCAATCGCTTGGTTTCCAGGGTGTAATTACGCGTCGGGACGTGTTGGCTAATTTTATATATCCCAACACACTTACCGTCTTGAAGCTAACCGGTGAAGATATTCGCGCGGCGCTGGAGCAGACTGCTACCTATTGGCAGCTGGGCTCTGACGGAGAACTAATGATTAACCCGTCCTTCTTGGAGCCGAAGGCCCAACATTATAACTATGATATGTGGGAGGGCATTGAATACGAGCTGGATATTTCTCGTCCGGCAGGAGAGCGGGTAGTTAAGCTGAACTACAACGGCACAGAGCTGGCTGATGAGGCGGAGATTGATGTCGTTATGAACAGCTATCGCGCCGGCGGGGGCGGAGATTACGAAATGTACCAGGGGAAACCGGTTGTCAAGGAGATTATGACCGATATGGCTGATCTGGTGAGCGATTATATTATGGAGCATCAAGTCATTCAGGCAAGCTGCAACTACAATTGGAGAGTTAGTATCCAGCAAGGAGCAAAAGCGTAAGGAGTAGCAGGAAAGCTCCATTTTCATACAAGTACTGCCTGTTCAGAGCAAGGGTATTG
Organism: Paenibacillus lutimineralis; assembly: GCF_003991425.1. Classification (NCBI taxonomy): domain Bacteria; kingdom Bacillati; phylum Bacillota; class Bacilli; order Caryophanales; family Paenibacillaceae; genus Paenibacillus; species Paenibacillus lutimineralis. Next base: position 6,127,931 of record NZ_CP034346.1, on the reverse strand, counting down.
TAGAATAGAATTAACAAATTCATTGTACGGGAGCCCTGATATGACAACGATACTTGTGGTTGAAGATGACAGGAGTTTGAATAAAGGGATTGCACTGACGCTAGCCCAGGATGGCGTGACTATTAGGCAAGTCTATGATGTTGCTGGTGCGGAGATGCTGCTGAAGGCAGAGAAGGTAGATCTCGTATTGCTAGACATCAATCTTCCGGATGGCAGCGGGCTGGATCTATGTGAGCAGATACGTCGGGAGTCTCGCATACCGATTATTTTTCTGACAGCGAATGATTTGGAGATCGACATCGTAACTGGGCTAGAGCTTGGTGCGGACGATTATATTACGAA